>CBFHXH010000030.1:3081-30144 GCA_965659735.1 uncultured Pikeienuella sp. | reverse complement strand
GCCACCGCCGTTTACCACTGCCCCGGACTTGATCCGGGGCCTCGATAGGTTGGGCGCTTCGTTTTATGAGGTCCCGGGTCAAGCCCGGGACGGTCGGGAGTACGAACGACCGCCTCACCCGAGAATACAGCCACACCACATCACGCAATCGCGGCCAAAAGGTCGAAGCGGGGTTTGCAGCCTCTGATCTCAACCTCCGCCTCAACGCCGTAAACGTCAGCGATGCGTTGGCTTGTCAGCGCCTCGGCGGGCGGGCCAGCGGTCACGATGGACCCCTTGCTTAAGCAGATGACATGGTCGGCGAACTGACCAACCAGCGAAAGGTCATGCATCGCGGCGACCACGGGAACACCTCGTTCGTTCGCGTCCGTCTTGACGGTTTGCAGAACCAACAGCTGATGGCGCAGGTCCAGTGCGGCCGTCGGTTCATCCAGCAACAGCGCACGCGGCACCCGCACCAACGCCTGCGCCAGAAAGGCCAGCTGACGTTGGCCGCCGGATACGGAATCGAGCGGGCGTTCCGCCAGCGAAGACAGCCCAAACTGCGCCAGCAAGTCGGACGCTGCTGCAATCACGTCAGGCGGCGTTGACCAACCAAGCGAAGCTAAGCGCCCCATCATCACAGCCTCTAGCATTGTTAGCGCCGACGCGGCGGATGTGTCTTGCGGCATATAGGCGACGTCTTTGCGCCGATCAGCCGGGGCACCGCCGAGAAAGACATCGCCCGTCGCCGCCGTCAGGCCGGCGATAGCGCGCAGAAGGGTTGATTTGCCTGCGCCATTGGCGCCGATCAGCGCGGTCAGCGCGCCAGTGGGGGCGTCAAAACTGACGTCCTGCACGACGTCGGCGCCGCCATATCCGACGGTCAGGTTTAGTGTCGACAGGGTCACCAATACCGCCTCCGACCCTTAAGCAGCAAGAAGAATAGGAACAGCACGCCGATCACCGCGGTGACGATCCCGATGGGAATGATGCCGCCGGGCGACAGGGTTTTCGACAGAACCGAAGCGCCCACCATCACCAACGCGCCCATCAGCGCTGACAGGGGGATCAGGAACCGCCGATCTTCACCGACCAACATGCGGGCAAGATGCGGCGCGACCAGTCCGACAAATCCGATTGTGCCGACAAAGGCGACCGAGCCTGCGGTGATCAGCGCAACGACGGCGAAGATCTTGATCCTCAGCCGCCCGACATCGACGCCCACCGCCGCAGCGCGATCATCGCCCAGCCGCAACGCCGTCAGGCGGCGCAGATCGGTCAGAATCAGCAAGGACCCGGCGCCGACGATGGATGCGGCGATGGGCACGTTGGTCCAGTTCGCCTTGCCCATCGAGCCAAACAGCCAAAAGACGATCTCCTGCAGCACCTCTGGCGCCGCGAGGTACTGGATCAGGGATTGGAGCGATTCGAACAGAAATAGCGTGGCGATCCCGGCCAGCACCATCACCTCGGCGCTGGCGCCTTTCGGGCGCGAGACGCCATAGACAATTGTTGCGGCAAAACCCGCAGCGCCAAAGGCTGCCAACGGGATGGTCATGCCGGGCCAGAATGGCAGAGACACGCCCGATAGGATGATCATCGCCGCACCAAACCCGGCGGCGGCGGAAAAGCCCAACGTGTAGGGACTGGCCAGCGGGTTGCCGAGGATCGTTTGCATCAAGGCCCCAGCCGCGCCCAGGCCTGCGCCGACTGTAAGCGCCATCAACGCCTGCGGCAGGCGGATTGCATTGACGATGGCCGCCGTGCGGCGGTCCACCGCGTCAGGAGAGAGCAGGGCGGACCACACCTCACCAACCGATAAAAACGCCGGGCCAGTGAGAATATCGACGGTCAGCGCGCAGATCAGCGCCCCGGCGGCCGCGATCACCATCGCGGCGCGTCGGCGCGTCTGTCTGGCGTAGGCCGCCGTCACTTCGGACGCCCCCGGTTGGGGACGCCCATTTTCCATTATCGCCACGCCTAGTTGGGCAGTTTGGTCATGTAGGCGCCCTGCGCCTCAATCGGCAGATATTCGTTGAAGAAACGCTTCAGCGTCTCTTGCGGGTCAACATCTGCAAACGCTTCGGGGTAGACCGCCTTGGCGACGTACTGAAGGTAGGTATAGTCATAAAGCGTGCGCGCGCCGCCGTGATAGACGCCGTAAACCTCGCCGTTCTTTACCGCAGACAGGCTGTCCCAGCCGGGGCGGCCAAGATACGGGCGGATGCGGTCATGGGTCAACGCCCGATCAACGCCCGGCCCCATGACAACGGCTTCATCCCGGCTCAGCCAGCCTGAACCTGCGAACAGGATGATTTGAGGATCCTGCGCCACAACGAATTCCGGGTTCAGCGGCGCCCATTTTGCGACCTGGTCCTTGGCGATGTTTTCGCCGCCAGCCATGTTCACGCCGCCGCCCCACATCAAGTCGCCATAGGAATTGCCGTGCGTGCCCGGGCCTTTGTTGCCAAGCTCGACATAAACTCGCTTGGGCGTCTCGGACGCGGCTGCAACGCGGGCCTGCACGTCGGCGACAGCGGCGGCGTACTCATCGGCCAGCTTCCGCGCCCATGACCTGACCGATCAGCAGGGTCGACGCGACGTGCTTTTCGACGGTCTGTGCGTTGTAGTCGGCGACGACGACGGGGATGCCTGCAGCTTCCAACGTGGCCACGGTGTCGCCGAGGGCGTTGAACTGCCAGCCCGCAACGATAGCGACGTCGGCGTCGCTGGCGATGGCCGCCTCGACCGAGAATGTGCCTGAATCAACTTCGCCCACATCGGTCAGTTCCTCGATGCGCGGCGTCGTCTTGGTATAGGCCTGCCATTGCAGGTTCCGCCAGCTGTACCAAGCGTCTTTTGAGATCGCGACGACGCGGTCATAGCCGTCTGGGCCGGTGATTGCGAAGAAGTCTTCGAAGTAGAACCCGACGAGAACCTTTTCCGGGTTGTCGGGCACGTCGACCGTGCGGCCCATGACGTCAGTGACGGTTTTCGCTTCGGCGATGGGCGCCGAAATCAGGGTTGCGACCGCGGCTGCGGCCATCAGAAAGGTGCGCATGGCGTATCCTTTTGATCAGTCTTTTGGGAATTCAGGTGGTGATATGATTGCTGTGATCAGACCGGCGGCGCGCGCGCCGGGTTGATCGCTATCGCGGCTGTCGCGTGCTCGGTTGGACGGACTGGCTGCGCATATTTTTGAAAACAGGTGACGGCTACCCGATCCGGGACCACGGGTGACACCGCAATATCCGCTGCTGCGAGGCAGAGGGCGCAGAGTATCCCTTCGCCATGGTCGCCGCCGGCTTCGCCATCGGACACTAGAGTGACCAGTTTCATCCCCGATGGCGTGCAAATGATGATCGAGCTGACGTTCGGGTCGCTGTCTGGTTCAGGACCGACCGAAAACGCCATAGCGCCTTGCCCCATTATTAGCAGGGCCAAAGACAACCATCCTATGATCCAAGATCTTCGCACGCTGCGGATGCTGGCGAAAATGTTATGTTATTACAATGCAAAACTTGCGCATTCAGCTGCGAAATTTCGCCCCGTTCAGGTCAGCCGCAGGCGTCGGTTGTGCGCCGGATCTGCGTTCGCTTCGTGTAGGGGTTTTTAGCCGTCAGGCCCGTATCAAAGCCAATCGCGCAAGATCGGGATCAACGGCACGTCCGCCACTGGCATCTCATAATCGCGGAGGTTCTGCTTGCGCACCCAGGCCAGTTTCTGCCCTTCGCACGATTGCGGCGTTCCTTCCCACTTGCGGCAGGCGAACAGTGGCATCAGCAAGTGGAAATCATCATAGCTGTGCGAGGCGAAGGTCAGGGGCGCGAGGCAGCTTTCCCAAGTGTTGATGCCCAGTTCCTCTTCCAACTCGCGGATCAGGGCGACCTCGGGGGTTTCGCCGGTTTCGACCTTGCCGCCGGGAAATTCCCACAGTCCCGCCATCGATTTGCCTTTGGGGCGCTGCGCCAGCAGCACGCGCCCGTCACGGTCAATCAGGGCTACAGCGGCGACCAGGATGATCTTCATCGGCGTGCGACCCTTATGACCGGTAGTCTGCGTTGATGGTGATGTAGCCATGCGTCAGATCGCAGGTCCACACCTCGGCCGCGCCGTCTGCGATGGCCAGATCGACTGAGATATCGATCTCCTCCCCCGCCATATACGTGGCCCCGGCGTCTTCGGAATAGCTGTCGGCGACCCAGCCCTTGTCAGCGACAAGGATGTCGCCAAAGCGGATCGACAGCTCATCGCGGTTGGCTGGCTGGCCCGATTTGCCGACGGCCATGACGATGCGGCCCCAGTTCGGGTCCTCGCCGGCGATGGCGGTTTTGACCAGCGGCGAATTTGCAATGGCGCGGGCGATGATCGCGGCTGACCGGTCGGTTTTCGCCCCGGTGACTTTGATGGTCACGAATTTGGTCGCGCCTTCGCCATCACGGACGATCTGGCGCGCCAGGTCCTGCAGCACGTCGTTCAGCGCAGCTTCGAACACAGCGGTCCGCGGGTCGCGGCGCGACGCGATGCGCTTGCCGCCCGCCTGGCCGGTGGCGGCGACCAGCACCGTGTCCGACGTGGAAGTGTCGCTGTCGACCGTGGCGGCGTTAAAGCTGGTTTTCGTCCCTCGGCTCAGCATGGATTGCAGCAACGCCCGGCTGACCGGCGCGTCGGTGAACACATAGCCCAGCATCGTCGCCATATCCGGGGCGATCATACCTGACCCTTTGGCGATGCCGGCGATGTTCACTGCAACGCCGTCCAGATCGATGGTTCTGCCCGACCCTTTGGGAAAGGTGTCGGTGGTCATGATCGCCTCAGCCGCCAGGGGCAGGCCATCGGGCGACAGCATGTCGGCCATTTCGGCCAGTTTGCTGGTGATTTTGTCGGCGGGCAGCGGCTCCCCAATCACGCCGGTGGAGGAAATGAAGACGCCCCCTTGCGCCCCCTTCACCGCCTTGGCGGCGGCGCGGGCAGTTTCGGTGACGCCGGCCATACCGTTGTCGCCGGTGAACGCGTTGGCGTTGCCGGAATTGACCACGATGGCAATCGGCCCGCACGGCGCTTTCTTGCGCAGAGCGGCCAGTTTGAACTTGCACCAGTCGACCGGGGCCGACCGTGTGGCTGATTTTGTGAAGACCCCGGCGATGGCGGACCCTTCGGCAATCTCGGCCAGCATGACGTCCAACCTGCCTTTGTATTTCACCCCCGCCGCAGCGGAGGCGAAGCGCACGCCCGCCACCTCGGGCAGGCGGGGGAACTTGACGGCCAAAGGCGACCGGCCGGGGACCAGCCCCTTGGCGACTGCAATCTCCGCTTCGGTGCGCGCCAGGCGTTCGCGAAGTGTGGCTGCGCGTTCTTCGAGCCCCGCCAACGACTTTTTGGTTTTCACCTTTTTGTCGGACTTGCCGGACTTTTCCGATTTGTCTTTGGCCGCCATCTTCAGATCATTCCTCGACAGCGGTGTCGTCGCGCAGACGATCCAGGCCAGGCTGACCTTCGACAAACTCGATGGTTGCTTCTTCGCGCAGTGCGTCGACCATGGCGTCGGTGACCTGGCGGCTCATTTCGCCGACGAGGTCCTGGATGACGTCGGTCAGCGCCGGAATCGGTTTGTCGCGGGCTTCGTTCAGCTTGATGACGTGCCAGCCGAACTGCGACTGCACTGGATCGGACACGCCGCCGGGTTCCAGCGCTTCGACGCCGGCCTGGAATTCGGGCACCATCTGACCAGCGCTGAACCAGCCAAGGCTGCCGCCGGTCGGACCGCTGGGGCCGGTCGATCGTTCCATCGCGAGTTTCGCAAAATCAGCGCCTTCGGCGCGGGCGAGTTCCGCGATTTCTTTCGCGGTTTCTTCCTCGGGCACGAGAATGTGAGACGCGTTCCATTCCTTCTGCGCTTCGACCGCGGCGTAGCGGCGTTCATATTCCGCCTCGATCGTTTCTTTCGTCAGTTCGACGTCGATGCGTTCACGGGCGTAAAGTTCCGCAAGATAGCTGATGCGCTGCAGTTTCAGCCCGCGTTTGACGCTTTCGCGGTCGGCGAGACCGGCGCGTTCAGCGGCCTGGCGCAGGAGGATCTGGTTCGCCAGCTGCTCGGTCAGGCCCTGATATAGCTGCAGATCTGGGATGGACTGATACTGCGGCGGCAGTTCGGCGCGCATGGCGACGATGTCGCCAACGGTGATCTCTTCGCCGTTGACGGTGGCGATCACGGTGTCGCCTGCGGTCTTTTCAGCGGGCGTCGCGGTTTCAGTGGTCTGCGCTGTTGCTGCGGCGCTGATGGCGGCAAAGCCAAGCGCGATAAGAATGCGGGATGTCATGGATCGTCCTCCGGGTCGGGCGGGCAGGGCGCCCGTTATGAAATTTTGGCGCCGGGCGAAGGCCCGGATGGGGCTGTCCGCGCGTTGACAGGCGAAGGGGGCCATCTTACATGTCCGACCGGCCCTCAGCGGCCCGATTGGCGCGCGCGACGCCTTTCATCTACGACGTCGGGCCGGGCCTCACAAGCGCCTCTCCCGCAATGTCAGATGAATTCCGCGCGACCCGGGCCGCGCGCGCAATCCTGCGGCGGGGGGCAAGGTAAGGACAAACGATGCTCGGTCTCGGCTCGCTTGCAAAAAAAGTATTCGGCAGCTCTAACGACCGCGTCGTTAAGAGCGTTCAGAAAATTATCGATCAGATCGCTGGATTCGAGGACGCGCTGACCGCGTTGTCGGACGACGATCTAAAAGCCAAGACTGAAGAATTCAAATCCCGCGTCGAGGGTGGTGAGACGCTTGACAACCTTCTGCCCGAAGCCTTCGCCGTGGTGCGCGAGGCTGCCAAACGCGCGCTGGGCCTACGCCCTTTCGATGTGCAGCTGGTGGGCGGCATCATGCTCCACCGCGGTAAAATCTCGGAAATGAAGACCGGCGAAGGTAAAACGCTGGTCGCGACCATGCCCGCCTATCTGAACGCGCTGACCGGCAAGGGCGTGCACGTCGTCACGGTGAACGACTATCTCGCCCGGCGCGACGCGCAGTGGATGGGTCAGGTATTTGGCTTTCTCGGCATGACCACGGGCGTCATCGTTCCCAACATGGACGACCGCGCGCGGCAGCAGGCTTACGCCGCAGACGTCACCTATGCGACGAACAACGAGCTTGGGTTCGATTACCTGCGCGACAACATGAAGTTCCGGCTGGAGGATATGGCCCAGCGCGGACACAATTTTGCAATCGTCGACGAGGTTGATTCGATCCTGATCGATGAGGCGCGCACGCCGCTGATCATCTCAGGCCCGACCGAGGATATGTCGGATCTGTACACGGCCATCGACAAGGCGATTCCATCGCTGACCGAAGACCACTACGAGATCGACGAAAAACTGCGCACTGCGACGCTGACCGATGACGGCAACGAATTTGTCGAAGAGAAGCTGATCGAAATGGGTCAGCTTAGTGAAGGCTCGTCGATCTACGACCCCGAAAACGTCACGCTGGTGCACCATGTCAATCAGGCGCTGCGCGCGCACAAGCTGTTCCTGTGCGACAAGGATTACATCGTCAAAGACCGCAAAGTCGTGCTGATCGACGAATTCACCGGCCGCATGATGGACGGCCGCCGCCTGTCGGACGGCCTGCATCAGGCGATTGAGGCGAAGGAAGGCGCGGACATCCAGCCTGAAAACGTCACGCTCGCCTCGGTCACGTTCCAGAACTATTTCCGGCTTTACGACACGCTGTCCGGTATGACCGGCACCGCGATGACCGAGGCTGAAGAATTCGCCTCGATCTACGGGTTGGAAGTCGTTGACATCCCGACCAACGTGGCCGTGGCCCGCATCGACGACGATGATCAGGTCTATCGGACCGCGGATGAGAAAAACATCGCCATCGTCCAGGCCATCGCCGACGCGCATCTGCGCGGCCAGCCGGTTCTGGTCGGCACGACCTCTATCGAGAAGTCGGAACAGCTGGCGGCGATGCTGTCGAACCCTCAGATCCTGAAAGTCGCCGCAGACAAGCTGCGCGCCTGGACTGCGAACCTGAACGCCAAGAAGGACAAGGAAGAAATCGACGGCATGAACGCCCAGGCGGACCTGCTGGAAGGCCTTGTCGCCGAAGGCAAGGGCGTGCCGCATCAGGTGCTGAACGCCCGCTTTCACGAACAGGAAGCCCAGATCATCGCCCAGGCGGGTACGCCGGGCGCGGTCACGATTGCGACGAACATGGCGGGCCGGGGCACCGACATCAAACTGGGTGGAAATCCCGAAGGGCGCATCATAAACGCCCTGATTGAAAGCCAGCGCGACACGATCCAGGCGCAGGTTCAGCAGGCGGCGCAGGCGATCATCGCCCAGCAGGCCCCGCTGGACGATCAGGCGCAGGAACAGGCGCGCGCGCAGTTCATCGCGCAGATGGTCGGCCAGCAGATCCTGTCCAGCGCGCAGCAGTTGCTGAAACAGGAAGCTGACGAAGGCAAACATCCCGAAGTGACCGGCCCGATTGAGGCTGAGGTTGCAGTCGCCAAGGAAAAGGCGCTCGCCGCCGGGGGGCTCTGGGTTCTGTCCACCGAACGGCATGAAAGCCGCCGCATCGACAACCAGCTGCGCGGTCGGTCGGGCCGTCAGGGCGACCCGGGTCGTTCCACCTTCTTCCTTAGCCTCGAAGACGACCTGATGCGCATCTTCGGGTCCGAGCGGATGGATTCGATGCTGCAGCGCCTCGGCCTGAACGAAGGCGAGGCCATCGTGCATTCCTGGGTCAACAAGGCGATTGAGAAATCGCAGGCCAAGGTCGAAGCGCGCAACTTTGACATTCGTAAGAACCTCCTGAAATTCGACGACGTGATGAACGATCAGCGAAAGGCCATCTTCAGCCAGCGCCGGGAGGTGATGGAGGCGTCTGATCTGTCCGCTACCGTCGAGGAAATGCGCCATTCCGTGATCGACGATCTGGTCGCGACGCACATGCCTGAACGCGCTTATGCCGATCAGTGGGATGTCGACGCGCTGGCGGCTGAGATCAGCAAGTATTTCGCCGAAGATCTGCCAGTACAGACCTGGGCCGCCGAAGAAGGCGTCGATGACGAGATTATGCGCGACCGGTTGGTCGAAGCGATTGACAAAAGCGCCGCCAAACGCGTAGCGCGCCACGGCGCCGACCGCATCCGCCAGGTTGAAAAGACCCTGTTGCTGGAGGCGATCGACGGCGGCTGGCGCGATCATCTGACGATGCTGGATCACCTGCGATCGGTCGTCGGTCTGCGCGGCTATGCGCAGCGCGATCCGCTGAACGAATTCAAACAGGAAGCGTTTGAGCTGTTCGACACTCTGATGACCAAGCTGCGCACGGATGTCACCAAGCGCTTGTCTTCGGAAGATTACCCCGCCGATCCAGCCCATATGGAAAATCGCCTGCCGCCGGAAATCCTGGCGGCGATGCAGGGCGGCCAGACGCAGCCCGCGGCGGAACCTGATCTTTTTGGCGCGACGCCGATATCCGATCCTGAAACCCCGCCGCCGGCCGACCCGCGCGCTGGTCAGCCTTTGCGCAGAGCGCCGGTTGCTTTGGACCCCAACGATCCATCGACCTGGGGCAAAGTTGGGCGGAACGACGCCTGTCCGTGTGGATCAGGCAAAAAGTACAAGCACTGCCACGGCAAAGTCTGATCTGACCGCCGGCGCAGCCTTGCGCCGGACAGTGGCCTCAAATCGCGACCATTTTTGCATTCTGGGCACGGCTCTCAACAATCACTGCGATATCGGCCTCATTTCAGCCGTGGCGTAGCCCGAAAGCTGGCACCGGACTTGCTTTACACCGGATGTGGAAGTCATTCGATGTGGGGTCGATATCATGCGAAGCACTCTTGTTCTCAGCGACGACAGCCACGACGCCATCACCGCCGTCCACTGGGCCAACGACGAAGCTCGCTCGACGCGGTTGGTCGGCGACAAATGTGATGCCTTGGGCGGTTGGGTCCTTGAAGCCTATCAGGCGGCCTGCCAGGCGTTTTTTGGCGACGATGCCAGGGCGCAAAAGCTAATGGTTTGTCTGGATCTCAGCAGCGCGACACCGCGGTTTGAGCTGATCTCAGACGGCGAACAGGCGCGCGGCGCGGTCGCGTCGGCGCAAGGCCTGGGTCATGCGGAACGCCGCCGCGCGGGGCTGCTGGACGGTCTAACCTGTGTGGCGGTGCCAGCCTGACTGAGCGTCTTATACGCCTGACGAAGGGGTTATTTTGGGCCAAACTTGCCATTCGAAACGCGCGCCTTCCGCATCGAAAACAAGCCGTAGGCGCCGATGCGAGCGTCAGGCCGTTCCGGCGGTTGGACGCTTTTGGAGCGGAGTGCAAAGCGGGCAGTTTGCGCGGACTTTGCCAAGATAAATCAAGAAGATCAGAGGTTACGGCGTCAGCCCACGGCCTGACGCTCGCAGCTGCTAGTGTTTTTCTCTACCGCCCCGGACTTGACCCGGGGCCTCGACAAGTTGGGCGCTCCGTTTTTCGAGGACCCGGGGCAAGCCCGGGACGGTCGGGAATACGAATGCCCGCTCAGCCCCCAAAATACACGACCAACGCCTCAGGCGCCCATCCGGCGGCGGCGATCCTTTATCTTAGTGTGGGCGGCGTCGGTGCCGTCGTGGAACGATCCGAACCACTTGTCCCACGGCATTTCCATCGTGCCATAGTTACATTCAAAATATCGGTGATGCATCTGGTGGTGGAAATTTCCCAGATGCAGGCGTTTCTCATCCCTGACGATCAGCCCTTCGAACCCGGCGTGCGAGGTCACTCCAGTCAGCGCCTGATGCTGCATGTGAAAGATGATGTGCACCGGGCTGGCGGCGATGATCCAGTGGATCAGCACAGCGCTGAAGAACAGAAGATGTTCGGTCGGGTGCATCGAGATGCCCGACCAGGGGCCGACATTGGTATTGCGGTGATGCACCGCGTGGACCATCCGATAAAGGGGCGGCCAGTGCAGAAAACGGTGGATCCAGTAGAAATGGAATGACAGCCAGACCGGCGTCAGCAGGAACACCGCGACGAACCAGACCGGATTGTCCGCCCATGTCAGCACAGGGGCATAGCTGTTCGCTATCGCCCAGAACATCAGCGCCTCATACGCCGTCCAGAAACCAACGCCGCTGGTCAGGGTCCAGAACATGTTGTCCCACACCTGCCCGCCGAAGGTAAAGTTTCGCCCTTTTAGCGCGATCTCTCGCGGGTCGAATTTCAGCCGTTTGCCCTGCTTTTTGTAGCGATGCAGATAGAGGTGCAGCCCACCTGCCACTACAGTGATCAGGATCGCATTGCGCAGGTACATCTCGGCGATCCAGCCCGGGGCCAGCGTGCGCGCCTCGTCCAGCGAGGGTTGGAACCAGGCGACAGTGGCAAAGGCCAGGGCCACCAGGATCAGGTTCTCGCCAATCGCCAGCCAGCGCGCGCGCACCCATTCGACCATCGCCGCCGGGCGCGGCGGCCAGGCGAAGAAGGGAGAGGTTTGGATCGGCGCCGCCGACATGTGCGCCCACTGCCGCGCCATGTCGCCGCTGGGCGCCGGGGCTGCGCCCGTATCTGGCGAGCTTGTCATGCAGCGCGGCTTTGCAGGGCGTTCCAGACGCGCAGCGGCGTGAAGGGTCCTTCGATCGGCTCGGCCCCCACCCGACGCAGCGCGTCGCGCACCGCGATCGTGACGGCGGGAATGCCCGCGACCGTGCCGGCTTCGCCGCAGCCTTTGACGCCGTAGGGGTTAGACGGTGTCGGCACCTCGATGAATTTGGCGTCGATCATCGGGAAGTTATCCGCGCGCGGCATGGCGTAATCCATGAAGCTGCCCGCAAGGGGCTGGCCGGTTTCATCGTCATAGATAGCGCATTCCATCAGCGCCTGACCCGCGCCCTGCGCCAACCCGCCGACGGCCTGGCCGTTGGCGATCAGGGGGTTCACGATGGTGCCGAAATCGTCGACCATCGTGTAGCGATCCAGCGTAACCTCACCGGTGTCGAGGTCGACCTCAACCTCGGCGACATGACAGCCATTTGGGAAAGTACTTGAGATATCAGACACTTCCCCCACGCCCTCGACGCCGCCCATCTTAGTGATCACTTCGGTTAGGCCGATGCGCCGGTCGGTGCCGGCGATGGCGAAGATGCCGTCTGCGGCGCTGAATTCAACGTCGGCTTCGGCGACCTCAAGTTCCTCCGCTGCGACGGGTTTGGTCTTGGTGATGACGTCTTCGGCGGCCAGTTTGATCGTCCGGCTCGCCATGATCAGGGACCGTGATCCGCCTGTGCCGCCGCCGTAAGGGATTGAATCGCTGTCGCCCGCGGCGAGTGTGATGTCGTCCCATTCCAGCCCAAGGTTTTCGGACAGGATCTGCGACCATGCGGTTTCATGCCCCTGACCGTTCGACTGGGTGCCGACCCGGATCAGCGCCTTGCCTTCGTTGCTGACCTCAACCCGCGCGTATTCCACCGGCGCGCCGCCCGTCCGCTCCATATAGTAGACGGCGGCCCGGCCGCGCGCCTTGCCAGTGTTCGCCGACGCCTTGGCGCGGGCATCGAAACCGTCATGGTCTGAAAAGCTCATCGCCTCGTCGATCAGACGGTTTGGATCCTGCGCGTCAAAGGTCAGTCCGCCCATGGAGGTATGAGGCGCTTCGGCCGAGGTCAGAAGGTTTTTGCGACGGATTTCGACCGGATCCATGTCCATCGCGATGGCCGCAGCTTCGAACAGACGTTCGGTGCAATGGATCACCTCTGGCCGGCCGGCGCCGCGATAGGCGTCGGTCGGCGTGGTGTTGGTGAAGGCGCCGGTGGATCGGTGCGCGTAGGTCGGCACGCGGTACATGCCGCCCGTCAGGTTCATGGAAAACACCGAATGGATCGCGGGGCCTGCGGTCGACGCATAGGCGCCCAGATTGCCAAACGACCGCATCCGAATGCCCAGAAGCATGCCGTCAGCGTCGAATGCGCCTTCTGCGATGGTTGACAGATCACGGGCCTGCACGTCGGAAAGGAAGCTTTCTGACCGGTCGCCGATCCACTTGATCGGGTGGCCTGTATCCTTGGCGGCCAGCGCCGCGAGGCCATATTCGGCGTGGGTCATGATCTTCATGCCGAAGCCGCCGCCAATATCCGGGGCGTGAACGCGCAGGCGGGTCGGTTCCACCTTCAGCGAGATTGCCATGTTGTTGCGCATGCCGACCGCGCCCTGGCTGCCGACCCATGCCTCCCAACGGTCGTCGTTGTACTGAACGACGATGCCGCGCGGCTCCATCGACGTGACGATGATGCGCTGGTTGCGCACGGGCGTCGTCGCGATGTGCGCGGCGGCGGCGAAGGCGGCCTCGGTCTTTTCGACGTCGCCGGACGTCCAGTCGTAACAGGTGTTTGCGGGCGCGCCGTCGTGCAGCAGGGGGGCGTCGGGGGCGGTTGCGGCCTCTGCATCGATCACCACAGGCAGTTCGTCGAAATCAAACTCGATCAGTTCCGCCGCGTCCCGGGCCTGATCCAGCGTATTGGCGACGACAAAGGCGATGGGCTGGCCGACATAGCGCAGGCGATCCTTGGCGAGATGAGGCTGTTCGATCATCGGAATTTCCGGCCCGCCCATCGCCGTGATCGGCAGTCCGCAGGTGATTGGCTGCAGCCGGTCGGCGATGTCGTCCCAGGTGTAGACAGCATGCACGCCTTCAGCTGATCGCGCCTCGGATACGTCGATCGAGGTCAATTCCGCGTGTGCCACGGGTGAGCGCAACACATAGCATTTCAGGCACCCTTCAGGACGGATATCGTCGATATACTGGCCCGCGCCCGTCAAAAAACGAACGTCTTCTTTTCGCAAAGCAGCCTGACCTACGCCAAATTTCATCGTCATATCCCCTTGATCTGGAAAGCACCTTTCGGTCCGATGTTTATTATATGCCGTTTGATTCCCAGCGCACATCAGACGCAACGTCGCGTTAACGTTAAAGAATTGTTGCAAATAGTTGTTAAATAAACAATAATTCTTTATGTGGATACATGGGGCGTGTAACTGGTGTAAGGGAATTCGTCTTGCTGCAAGACGACAGAGTAATGTCCATCCTGACCGGCCTGGTCGTCGTCGTCGCGATGGCCACGCTGGCGCAGCGCTCTAACACGCTGACTGATTTCTTCTTTGGTGAGAAGGAAGCCTCGATCGCGCCTCAGAATGACGCCGCTGCTTTGTTCGCGGGCGGCAGCCAGATCGTCGACGTTTTGGCCAATGACGAAAACGCCAAACCGAGCGATGCGAACAACATCCATATCCTTGTCTCGCCCAGCTGCGGCGCGGCGGAAGCGACGCCTCAGGGTGTTCTCTACATCTCTAACGATCGCTGCGTTGGCCCGCAGCTGTTCGCCTATTGCGTGAAGCGGGGCGATGAATGCGCTTCGGCGTCCGTGACGGTGAATGTCGCGGCGGCTAGGGAGGATCGTAACTTCGTGACGGCCGCGCGTCAGCCAGCTGTGCAAACGCCGGTGCGCACACCAACACAGCCTGTGCAGCAGCGGCGTCCGGCGGTAACGCAGCCGGTGCCGCAGCCTCAGCCCGCGCAGCCTCAGGTGGTGCAGCTGCAGCCTGCTCAGACCCAGCCGCTGAACCAGCCGACGCAAACGGCGGCCGCGCCGCAGCCGCCAGTGCGCCAGCCTGTTCGGCAGATCATTCAGGACCAGACAAGCGAAACCACGCAAACCGCGCCGCAGCTGCGCACGCCGGTCCCGGTGGTTGATGACGGCGGGCAGGCGCCCCTGACGCAGGCGGGCGCTGCGCCAGCCGAGGAAACCAGCTTCTTCGAACGCATCTTTTCGGCCCCGTCGGACGAACCTGCGCCGCAGGCTGATCCGCTGGGCGGCTCGACGCCGCGTGTCGCCGCCCTGTCGAACGGGACGCAATGGCGGCCAAGCCAGGCGTCGGACGTCAGCCAGATTCTCCAGCCAGAGCCGGAAATCAAAATCGCAGCCGTGACAACGGAAAGCCCGCTCAGCACCCGCGAACAGGTGCAGGCGGAGCGGGCGCAGGCCTTGCCCGCCGCTCCGTCGGGCGAAGGCGTTGCGACACCCGAACCACGCCCCACAGCGTCGGGCGAGGCGCGCTGCCCCGTGTCGATGTCGTCCCGGCCAGGGCAGGGCGGCGTGTCGCGTATTGAATTGCAGGCGGACTGCTATGCGTCGACGACCTTTGTGCTGCAGCACGCCGGGTTGGATTTCAGCGGTCGGTTTGATCAAGCCGGCGCGGTGGCGTTGGAGCTGCCGATCATGGAGGCGACCGATCAGATCTTCGCCCGCCTCGACGACGGCGCGACCATCGCATCGTCGCTGCTTTATGACGAACGCGCTGTCGAACAGACCCACCGCGTGGCAATCGCTTGGAAGGCGCCGGTGAACCTGGATCTGCACGCCTTTGAATATTCCGCCGGTTTCGGCGCGGACGGCCATGTGTGGGAACAGAACCCCCGCGGGTTCCGCGACGTGCGCCGCCCCGGCGGCGGGTATCATACGTCATACCCGTCGGTGGTGATCGATGGTCAGTCGATTGAGGTCTACACCTTCTGGGCGAACCGCCGTGCGCGGCCCGGTTTCATGCGAATCGCTGTTGATCACGCATCGCGCGGCGACATCGCCAACGGTGAATTCTGTGGGCAAGGCCCACTGGCCAGCCCGCTATATACCGTCGTTCGCGCAGAACGCGGTATTATCACGACGGTATCACAGTCGAGTTTCGCCCCAGCCGCCTGCGGACAAGCGCTGGATGGCAGCGCACGTTACGCAAATGGCGCTTTGGCGGATTTGAGGATCACTGAGTGATGGACATGCCCGTCAAGATTGTGAGACAGAATACTATGCTTGCTTATGTTTCTCGCTGGTGCGTGCTTCTGGCCCTTCTTTTCGTCCCGTTCGCCGTCTCGGCGCAGCAGGTCAAACTTACATCGACCACAACCGGGTTTGTGATCAGCGGGGAATTGCTGCGCTTTGACGGACGGGACTATGTCGTTCGATCCACGATCGGTCAGCTGACCATCGATGGCGACGACATGCGGTGCGAAGGGGACGGCTGCCCCAAGACCACGATCTTCCAGACAACCTATGGCGTTGTGGGTTCGAACCTGATCGGGGCGTCCCTGATGCCTGAACTGATCGAGGCGTATTCCGAAACCCAAAGCGGCACGGTTGAACGGCGCGTTGGTTCGGACGCGACGCAGCTGATGATGCGCCTGCGCGACGGCGCTGGTCGGGATCTGGCGGAAATCGACCTGCGCGCCCGCGGCTCAGCCGAGGCGTTCACGGCGCTGATTTCGGGCGAGGCTGCGATCGGCATGTCGTCACGCAAAGTGTCGAACGCCGAATACGCCGCGCTGGAAACAGCCGGCATTCGGGAAATCACCCGCGCGGGCACGGAACATGTGCTGGCGCTGGATGGGCTGATTGTTGTCGTGTCGCAGGCGAATGGCACCAAGGTCATCAATGTCGACGACCTTGCGGACGTCTTTTCCGGCGACATCGAAAACTGGGAAGATTTGGGCGGCCCGAATGCGCCGATTAAGGTCTATATGCGTGAGCCAGGCTCAGGCGCCCATGACAGTTTTGTCGAAGCCGTCCTATCGCCCCGGTCCACGCGCCTGACGCCTGACGCCACCTTTGTCGCGTCTTCACGTGATCTTTAGGATATCGTCGCCTCTGACACTTTTGCAATTGGCGTCACCGGCATCGCCTACGAACGCAATGGTCGGGCGCTGTCGCTGGAAACGTCCTGTGGGCTGATCGTTGAACCATCAGAGTTCAATGTGAAGACCGAGGAATATCCGCTGACGCGCCGTCTGTACCTGTACACGACCGGCGCGCCGCTGCCGCCGTCGGCCAAGGGTATTCTTGAGTATTCGCTGTCGGACGATGCGCAGTTCCAGATTGCCGACATTGGTTTTGTCGATCAGTCGATCAGCGCGATCCCGCTGAATTCCCAGGGCCGCCGCATCGCCGAGGCGTTCATCCAGCCGCGCGATCTTGAATCGCTGCGCACCATGCGCGAACTGGCGTTGGAGCTGCTGGACGCCGATCGGCTTAGCACCACGCTGCGGTTCCGTCAGAATTCCTCTGTCCTCGACGTCAAGTCACTGGACGATATTGGGCGTCTCGCTCGCTACGCCCAGGATGGCGGATTGGACGGGAAAGAGGTTCTGCTTATCGGGTTTGCGGATGACGCAGGCCGGTTCGAAGCCAACATCTCGCTCAGCCAGCAGCGCGCCCGTCAGATCAGGGCCGAAGTTGAAGCTGCGCTTGCCCGTCAGGGCGTCTCACCCGGATCTGTTGATTTCATCGAGATGGGCTACGGCAACCTCGCACCGGTCGCTTGTGACGGCGACAGCCTTGGCGACGCCACCAATCGCCGAGTTGAGGTATGGGTGCGCGATCGCCTATAAGCACAGGCGTCCTATCACTATCAGCGGCATGCAGATGAAGTTGGGCGGCGAAATTCGCAGAGTCGCCTTTTTTCCTCATGATTCTAGTTCTAACGCCGTCTTACTGCTTTTTGCGCACATTGACTGATGTGACGTTGATCGCTGTCAGTTAGTGTGTGCCCGCGCAAATGCGTTGATGACGAGAAACGCCCAATGTTATCGCAGAACGCTTTGGACTAAGGGAGACGATCATGGTTTTTGGGCTTTTCAAGAAAAGTGGCGGCGGTGAGTAAGTGACGGCCTATGCCGACGTGCGTGTGATCAGCCTGCAGAAGGCGGCTTACTCCGCTGACGCCCGCGAGATCTGCTGAAAACCGTGCAGCAGGCGATCGAAGACAGCCCATCCGGCAAGATCGTCATCGAGATGCGCAAGGTGAAACAGTTCACCTCTGGTCCGTTGGGGGCCCTAGTCGTCAGCGCGCGCAAGGCGGATGAAAAGGGCGGCCAGCTGGTGCTGGCTGCGTCGGTCAGCGGCTTTGTCGGCAAGGTTCTGTCAACGGCGACCGAAACCAAGAAATCGCCCAGCTATCCCAGCGTGTGCGCAGCGCTGGCCGCATTGTCAACCGAGGCGGCGTCAGCCTTCGACAAAGCAGGCTAAATCAATCTGGCCTAGAACCCGGGAACGATCCCATCGACCCAGGACTGAAGGATGACCTGCGCCACGGCGCCTTTGCGCGCAGGGGCGATACGGTCATTCCGTCCGGCCAGCGCTTCGCGCATTTCATCCTTTGACACCCAGATCGCGTCTTCAAGTTCATTTTTGTCGAGATGGATATCGGCCGATTCCGCCTTGCCGGAACAGCCCATCATCAGTGACGCCGGAAACGGCCAGGGCTGCGAGACGACATAGCGGACATCGCTGACCGGCACGCCGGCCTCTTCCATCGTTTCGCGGCGGACGGCGGCCTCGATCGTCTCACCCGGTTCCATGAACCCAGCGAGGAGCGAATACATCTTTTCCGGCCAGAACGACTGACGGCCCAAAAGCACGTTGTCGCCATCAAGTATCAGCATGATCACAACAGGGTCGGTACGCGGGAAATGGGCGCGCTTGCACTGATCGTTCGTGCAGTCCATCCGCCAGCCGCCTGGCGCGATGGTGTTTGGCGCCCCGCAATTTGCGCAGAACATATGGGTGGACCGCCACTCAAACAGTCCTTTGGCCGAGGCGGCGACGCCGGCTTCTTCGTGCGTGATCTCGCCCATGACAGCGCGCAGATCGACGAATTTACGGGTCTCTGACAGATCAAGCGTGCGTTTATCGATGAATGCCGCCGGCTTTTCGTCGGGCGGCGCGATATAGCTCACGTCCGATGCGAAATGGGCGACGCCGTCCTTGTCCAGGCCCAAAAGCGCAGGCGCATGCTCGGCGCCCGTGATCAGGTCGTCCGTGACTGGCAGCCAGGCGAGGCGCGGGCCCTTGTCAGTCAGATCGAACAGCGGTTTGCCTTGCCAGAAGGGCAGGGCGAGGCTGTTGGGGTTTGCGATATGCGCATCCAGTTGCGGGATGTCGCTGCGAAGCGCGTCGGCGCGGTCAAGGAACGAGCCGGCGAAGGTGATGGACGTCTCTGGGATCATGGGCGCGAACCTGCCTTGGCTGCGACGGCGGGGCAAGCCCCGCCATGACTGTTTTTTGCCCGCCCTCGCAGGGGTGGGCACATGCGTTTCTGGAACTCAAAGAAGCGCCTGTTCAGCCGAGATGGCCTTCGGCCTTGGCCCAGGCGGCGGTGGCGTCGAGGGCGGTTTCGATCGGCTCGAACAGGGCGTTGATCTCATCCTCGGTGATGATCATTGGCGGGCAGAAGGCAAGCGTGTCGCCGATGGCCCTTAGGATAACGCCGTGCTTCAGCAGCTCGTTCGACAGGTAAGGCGCGACCTTGCCCGGGGTTGCGAACATGGCGGCGGAAGAGGGATCTGGCGAAAGTTCCAACCCGCCCATCAGGCCGGCGCTGCGCGCTTCGCCGACCAGCGGATGGCCTTCGAGACGTTTGAGATGACTTTCGAACAGCGGAGCCATCGCACGGACATGATCGACGATGCCGCGCTTTTCGTAGATCTCCAATGTCTTGACGCCCATGGCGCAGCCCAGCGGGTGGCCGCCATAGGTGAAACCATGGCCAAAGACGCCGACATCGCCGGACTGGCTCTCAATCGCTTCGGCCATGTCCGTGTTGATCGCCACCGCCGACAGTGGCGCGTAAGCTGCGGTCAGCTGTTTTGCCATGGAGATGGAGGTCGGCTGCATTCCGAAGGTTTCAGCGCCGAACCAGTTGCCGGTGCGCCCGAAGCCGCAGATCACCTCATCATCGATACAGAGGATGTCGTATTTTTCGAGGATCGGCTGGATCGCCTGAAAATAGCCAGATGGCGGTACGATCACGCCGCCTGCGCCCATAACCGGTTCGGCGATGAAGGCGGCGACCGTGTCCGGGCCTTCGCGGATGATCATCTCTTCCAGTTCGGCGGCGAGGCGGGCGGTGAATTCCGCCTCGGTCTCGCCATCGCGGCCTTCGCGCCAGAAATGCGGCGTGCCAGTGTGCATGATCCGGTCGACAGGCAGGTCGAAATGTTTGTGATTATACGGCAGGCCGGTCAGCGAGGCGGAGACGATGGTGACGCCGTGGTAGCCCTTAACCCGACTTATGACCTTCTTCTTCTCAGGTTTGCCGCGGGCGTTGTTGTAATACCAGGCGAGCTTGATTTGCGTATCGTTCGCCTCGGATCCTGACGACTGATAGATCACTTTCGACACCGGCACAGGCGCCAGATCTTTCAGTTTTTCCGCCAGTTCAATTGCAGGCTCAAAGCTGCGACCGCCGAAAAGGTGATAGTAGGGCAGCTTGTCGAGCTGTTCCTTTGCGGCGTCGATCAGTTCGGCGTCGCCGAACCCCAGACCTGCGCACCACAGGCCCGCCATTCCTTCGATATAGCGCTTGCCGTCCTCGTCATAGACATAGACGCCTTCGCCCGTCTCGATGACATGCGGGCCGGTTTTCCGGTGCTGCACGGCGTTGGTGTAGGGGTGCAGCAGGGCCTCAACATCGCGGGCCTGAGCATTTGAAAGCGGGGCGCCATCCATCGACATGGGTCTCTCTCCTCAGCGTATCCGGTTTTGAATGATTGAGCGCCTCCGGCGCGCGACTTGCAAGCCTAAAAAGCTGGCAGTGCGTCGCGTCAGCGGGTACGACGGCAGTATGAATATCCGTCTTGCAGCGTTCGCCGTACATGTATTTACAGCATCTGGCGCTTTTTTGGCTTTCTTGGCCATGCTGGCCGCCATCCGCGGCGCGTGGGCAGAGATGTTCGCGTGGCTGGGCGTGGCGTTGATTGTCGATGGCATCGATGGTCCAATCGCGCGGAAAGTCGACGTTAAAAAGCATGCCGCCCGATGGGATGGGGCGTTGCTGGATCTGATCATCGACTATCTGACCTATGTATTCATCCCAGCCGTCGCGCTGGTGACCTCGGGCGAGATGTATTACCCGCTCGCCATTCCTGCGGCGGCGATCATCATCATGTCTGGGGCGATTTACTTTGCCGATGTCGGAATGAAAACAGCGGATGCCAGCTTTAACGGCTTTCCCGGCTGCTGGAATATGGTCGTGCTTGTGCTGTTTGCGACCGATTACACCAACTGGACAGGGTTCCTGATCATCCTCGCGATCGGTGTGGCGCATTTCCTGCCGCTTCGGTTCGTCCACCCCGTGCGTACGCTGCTGTGGCGGCCGCTGAACCTTGCGGCTTGTATCGGCTGGATCGCCTTCGCGGGCTGGGCGGCGTGGGAACATTTTGAACAGCCCCGCATTTGCACCGTCGGGCTGATGATCTGCACGACATATTTGCTGCTGGCCGGTATCGCGCAACAGGCGCTGGGTAAAGCCAAGGCGCATTAGACACAGCGCCGCCCGGCGCTATGTCGACCGCAATGGAATGGACACCAAGCAGGAAGGCCGGCTTGACCCGGCTCGATGACTTCGCCCCCCGCGCAGGCGGGCGCTATGCATCTTCGCGTAACTATGATTTCGGGCCGGATAAGCGGACGAATGTATCCGCCCTGTCCCCATGGCTCCGCCGCCGGATGGTGAGCGAACAGGAGGTGCTGGATGTCGTCCTTGCCCGCCACCCGTTGGAGAAATCTGAAAAATTCGTGCAGGAGGTGTACTGGCGCGCCTATTTCAAAGGCTGGCTCGAACGGCGGCCAGAGATTTGGCGCCGCTATCGCCGCGATCTGAAAGAGGCGGCGGAGGCGTTGGACGCCAACGCCGGTCTGCGCACCGCCTACGCGGAGGCGGTTGAGGGGCGCACCGGGATCGACGGGTTTGACGACTGGGCGCAGGAGTTGGTGGCGACAGGCTGGCTGCATAATCATGCGCGGATGTGGTTCGCCTCCATCTGGATATTCACGCTGCGGCTGCCTTGGGTTCTGGGTGCGGATTTCTCTTTGCAGCACCTTCTGGATGCGGACGCCGCATCAAACACGTTGTCATGGCGCTGGGTCGGCGGCTTACATACGCGCGGCAAGACGTATCTGGCGCGGGCGGATAATATCGAACGGTATACCGAAGGGCGGTTTCGTCCCACGGGCCTGTCGCCCATCGCCGATCCGCTGGAGGAGGCGGAGAACCCGCCAGCCGCGCCCGCGCCGGGTGGGGATGCGCTGCCGGATGGCGAATACCTGCTGGTGATGACCGATGACGACCTGACGCCAGAGGTTCCGCGCCGGGGCGATGCGTTGATCATGACGGCGGATGATCGCCGGGCGCTGGGCGCGCCGGGCGCTGTTTCGGCTGGGTTTCAGGCCGGGGCGGTCAGCGACGCGTCAGATCGGTTGGGCGGCGTTGATCATGTGGAGGCTGCAGACTGGACCGAGACGCTCGTCGCGCGGGCGAAGGCGGCAGGCGTCACCGACATTGTCGCGCCCTATGCGCCCGTCGGCTGGTCTGCGGATCGGCTGGCCGCGGCTGAGCCTGCTCTGCAAGAGGCTGGTGTCAACATGCATATGGTCCTGCGGGACTATGACCGAGCGGCGTGGCCCCATGCGCACAAAGGCTTCTTTGCGTTGAAAAAGCAGATCCCAAAGCTGATCGGCCAGCCGTTGTTGATCTGAGGCGCTACCGTCCCGGCTCTGAGCAGGGACCTATTGGCGATGGGGGAGGCCCCGGCTCACGGCCGGGGCGGTTGATCATACGCCAGCCGTGTTGCGAAAACTGATGGAGGTCAGCGCATCATTGCAGCGCCCGCACACGCTTGGAGGCTTGTGCGACCCAACATCGGGCAAAATTTTCCAGCAGCGCTGGCATTTCTCACCTTCGGCCAATGACGGGACAACTGCGACGCCTTCGACGTCGTCCAGAGTGAACGCGTCTTTTGTCCCTTTGCCCGCTTTCACGGTCACGCCGGACGTAATGCAGAGGTCTGCAAAATCGACTGACGCCAGCTGATCGCGGGTTTCCTTCTTGGCGACGTAGACCACAGGCGCCGCCTCCAACGACGCGCCGATGCGCTTTTCGCGGCGCTCAACCTCCAGCGCGCCGGTGACGATGCGGCGAACGTTGCGGATGGCGTCCCATTTGGCGGCTAGATCGGCGTCGCGCCAATCGGGCGTGTCGGGGAAATCCATCAGGTGGATCGAACTGTCGTCGCCGGGGAAGCGTTCCAGCCACACTTCCTCCATCGTGAAGACGAGGATCGGGGCCAGCCATGCGGTCAGACGACGGTGGAGGATATCCAGCACGGTGCGGGCCGACCGGCGCGCATGGCTGTCTGTCGGATCGCAATACAAAGCGTCCTTGCGGATGTCGAAATAAACTGACGAAAGGTCGACGGTGCAGAACTGGAACAGCTGCGCGAAAACGTTCTGGAACGAAAAGGCGTCGTAGCCCTTGCGCACGACCTCATCCAGTTCGCTGAGGCGATGCAGCACCCAGCGTTCCAGTTCGGGCATCTCAGCCGGTTCGACCTTTTCCGCGTCGTCGAAGCCGTCGAGATTGCCGAGGATGAACCGCAGCGTGTTGCGGAGGCGCCGATAGCTGTCGGCGACGCCCTTCAGGATTTCCGGCCCGATCCGGTGATCGTGCACATAATCCGTCTGCGCGACCCAGAGGCGGAGGATATCTGCGCCATACTGTTTCACCACCGCTTCTGGCGCGATGATGTTGCCCAGCGATTTGGACATCTTCATGCCCTTTTCATCCAACGTGAACGCGTGGGTGAGAACACCGCGATAGGGCGCGTGGCCGCGGGTGCCGCAGGCCTGCAGCATGGATGAATGGAACCAGCCGCGATGCTGGTCGGTGCCTTCGAGGTAGAGGTCCGCCATGCCGTCCGGCGTGCCGTCTTCGCGGTCGCGCAGAGTGAAGGCGTGGGTTGATCCACTGTCGAACCAGACGTCGAGGATGTCGTCGACCTTTTCCCAGTCGTCCGGGTTCACGCCGTCGATCCCGCCCAGGAACCGTTCCTTGGCGCCATCCTCGAACCAGGCGTCGGCGCCTTCCTTGATGAAGGCGACGAGGATGCGTTCGTTCACTTCCTCATTGCGCAGCAGCTCGATCTGGCCGGGGCCGACCTCGCGCTTGAACACGGTCAGCGGCACGCCCCAGGCGCGCTGGCGGCTGAGAACCCAGTCAGGTCGCGCTTCGATCATGGAATAGAGGCGGTTGCGCCCGGTCTGCGGCGTCCATTTGACCAGCTGGTCGATCGAGGCGAGCGCACGCTGACGGATCGACTTGCCGTATTCCTCCATCCCGTCATCGAGTTCCTTGTCGATGGCGGCGAACCACTGCGGCGTGTTGCGGAAGATCAGCGGGGCCTTTGAGCGCCAGGAATGCGGGTAGGAGTGTTTGACTTGCCCGCGCGCGATCAGGCCGCCAACCTCCACCAGTTTGGCGATGACGCGCTTGTTCGCGTCTTTTTCCTTGCCCTTGTGGTCAAAGATCACGGCCCCGCCAAAGAACGGCAGGTTGGCGCGGAATGATCCGTCTTCCAGCACGTTGTGCGTCATGGGCAGGTTATGTTTGACGCCAATAATGTAGTCGTCGGCGCCGTGCGATGGCGCGGTATGGACGAACCCGGTGCCAGCCTCGTCCGTGACGTGGTCGCCGGGCAGCATGGGCACGTCATAGTCCCACTCGCCATCCGCGCCCTCGGCCGCGCGCAGGGGGTGGGCGCAGGTGATCGCGGACAGTTCATCGGCGGAAACTGCGCGCACTTTCTCCCATGCGCCGTCTTCCAGACGCGCCTTAGCGAAGGTGTCGGCGGCTAGGTTGTCCGCCAAAAGATAAAGGTTGCCGACCGACGCCCAGCATTCCTCCGGCGTGGCGTTCACGCGGTAGAGGCCATAGCTGATCGTCTCGCTGTAGCAGATCGCGCGGTTCTGTGGGATCGTCCAGGGCGTCGTGGTCCAGATCACGACGCGCGCGTCGGCCATGTCGTCAGCGGCACCCGAGACGATCTTGAACGGCGACCAGATCGTGTGGCTCTTGTGCTCGTGATACTCGACCTCGGCCTCGGCCAGCGCGGTCTTCTCGACCACCGACCACATCACGGGCTTCGACCCCTGATATAGCGAGCCGTTCATGACAAAGGTCATGAATTCGGAGGCGATCGTCGCCTCTGACGTGTAGTCCATCGTCAGGTACGGCTTTTCCCAGTTGCCGGTCACGCCGAGGCGTTTGAATTCCTCACGCTGGATTCCGACCCAGTGGTCCGCGAACTTGCGGCATTCACTGCGCAGTTCGTTGATCGGCACATCGTCCTTGTTCTTGCCCTTGGCGCGGTACTGTTCCTCGATCTTCCATTCGATCGGCAGACCGTGGCAGTCCCATCCGGGGATATAGCGGCTGTCCTTGCCCATCATCTGCTGGGACCGGACGACCATGTCCTTCAAGATCTTGTTCAGTGCGTGGCCGATATGAAGGTTGCCGTTCGCATAAGGCGGGCCGTCATGCAGGGTGAACTGCTCGCGCCCTTCCTTGGCGCGGTTCTGGCCGTAAACGTCCATCGCGTGCCAACGGGCCAACCAGTCGGGTTCGCGTTTGGGCAGACCGGCCCGCATCGGGAAGTCGGTCTTGGGAAGGGTCAGGGTGTCTTTATAGTCAGGGCCGTCATTGGCCGTATTTTCAGCGCACATTGGATCACGTCACATTGATTGGTTGGCATGAAAAGCCGGATAGGCATGAGGATAGGGGCGGCGCGCACAATGTCTGCGCCTGAAATCCCGGCGCCGCTGGTCAGCGGGCCGGGCCAGTAATTCGTATCGTCATGCCGAATGTTTGGCCCATAAGCGCGTCATACCAGCGCCGCCCGTCCGCGTCCATCACGTAAAAGTGCGTAACGAGACGTGAAAAGCACACTATCTTCGCAACCGGTAAGAGGGGGAAAGCGAGAAGGAGATCGCAACCATGCTTAAAACCTTAATCGCAGGGTTCGCCGCCCTCGGCCTAATCACGGCCGCAGCGCCGCAGAAGGCCCATGCTGGTGGAGATGACGTTCTGCGCGGCATCGTCGCCGGCGCCATCATCATCGGCACCATCGCCGCGCTGGATGAAGCTTATGACAACCGACGCTATGGCGACAGCCACAGGCACAGCCATGGACACAGTCACGGTCATCGACACGGCCAAAGGCACAAACATGTCCGGGTGAAACCGAAATACGGCCATCACACGCACAAATTCTATCGCCATGGCACACGGATCTATTCGGACCACGACAATCGCCATCGCCACGACGACTACGGCTATCGCCACCGCGATCACAAGCACGCTGACAAGCGTCACCATGGCCACCGCAACGCGCATAAGGGCCACCGCCACAAGCCGGGCTATGGCCACACGCGGGTGCGCGACGATCACGCCCGCGACCATCGCCACAAGGGCCACAAAGGTCTTCGCCATGTCGATAACCGACGTGACGACCGGTATCGCGATGATCGCCGGTACGACGACAAGCCGCGCAAACGCGACGCCAAGCGCATCCGCGAAGAACGTCTGCGTCTGGCCGCCAAAGACGCCCGTATTCAGGCGCAGATCGATGCGCGCACCGCCTATGTCCGTCTTCTGAACCCTGGCTGGGATCAATGACGGCGATGATGTCTCGGCGCCGGGCGATCATGCTCGGCGCCGGTTTCGCCCTGGCTGCGCCAGCGGCCTGGGCGGCGCCGAAATCGAAACTGATCGACCCGGCCTGGCGCAAAACCGGCGCGGGCGGCGACCCGGATTATGGCGTATGGGCGGATTTCCTTGCGACCTATCTACGACCCGGCGCCGATGGCGTCACCCGCGTCGCCTACGGTCAGGCGCAGGCCGATGGTGCGGGTCGGACGCTCAGTTCATGGCTGGGCCAGACCCAGCAGACCAACCCTGGGTCGCTAAGCCCCGCAGCCCAGCGGGCGTGGTGGTACAACCTCTACAACGCCGCAACGATTGATCTGGTCTTGACGGACTATCCGGTCGACAGCATCAAGGAAATCAAGGGCGGCCTGTTCAACACCGGCCCCTGGAATGAAGAAGTGCTGACCGTGAACGGTGCCGCGCTGTCGCTGAACGATGTGGAGCACGGCGTTCTGCGCCCGATCTACGGTGACAATCGCGTGCATTACGCGGTCAACTGCGCTTCGATCG
>CBFHXH010000030.1:0-3071 GCA_965659735.1 uncultured Pikeienuella sp. | reverse complement strand
TCGGCTGCCCGAACCTAAAGGGGACGCCCTGGGTCGCCGCGACGCTGGAAGATGACCTGAACGCCGCTGCGCGCGCCTATGTAAACCACCCGCGCGGGGCGTCCGTGTCTGGCGGCAAGCTGACCGTTTCCAAGATCTACACTTGGTATGATGAGGATTTCGGCGGGTCTGAGGCTGGGATCGTCGCGCATCTGAAACAGTATGCCGATCCTGATCTGGCGACGGCGCTGGGTGGGATCAGCGAGATTTATGATGACGTTTATGATTGGAATCTGAACGGCGCGTAATGACGCGCCATGATTGCGGCCTATGTCGGCAGCGCGGCTGTCGCCTTCACCCCAACCAATGCGCCGGGTCGCCTGAGCCCGGCGACCCCAACCGTTGTCCAGGCGGGGTAGGGTTCGGCCACATATTCCGCCCAAACTGCCGTGAACAGATCGAAATGGTCCGCGATGCCGACATGATAACTAGGGCGGTTTTCGATCAAACTGAAACAGTTTGCTCGAAAACCAAGACAGGAACCGTCAGCGCAGATTGCGCATTCCAATCAATCTGATGATTCAGATTGATCGGAAAACGCTCAGGTCATGTCGACGATATCCGCAAATGTCATTTCAGCCCCCGCCAGAACTGCGGCGATCTTGTCGAATGCGCTGCGAAACTGGGTGGCCGGGTCTTCGGGTATGGAACCGCCCGCAACACTGCCGGTCATGCCAGTGACAAAGACATGACCGTTTGAGACGACGCCGGGCGACAGTTTCATCGCCGCGACTGCGCCTTCCGCCCCTTTCGGAACCAGCGCCCGCCTTGTCACGCCGCCTTGTCCAAACCCCGTTGTTTCAGCAGCGCGCCCACTGCAGGCAGACGCCCGCGGAACCCTTTGTAGGCATCTTCGGGATCTTCCTTGCCGCCTGCGGAGTAAATCTTCTCCGCCAAAAGCGCGGCGGTGTCGGCGTCAAACGGATCACCGGCATCGGTGAAGGCCTCGTAGGCGTCCGCGTCCATCACTTCGGACCACATGTAGCTATAGTAACCGGCGGAATAGCCGTCGCCGGAGAATACATGCTGGAAGTGCGGCGTGCGGTGGCGCATCACGATTTCGCTTGGCATGCCGATATCGCCCAGCACCTTGGCTTCAAACGCCGCCGGGTCGAAATCTGACGCATCTGTAATCAGGTGCATTTCCAGGTCCACCAGCGCCGAGGCAGTGTATTCGACAGACCCAAAGCCCTGACCAAAGTTTTCCGCCGCCAGAACGCGGTCGATCAGCGCCTCTGGCATTGGCTCGCCGGTTCTATAGTGGCGGGCGAAGCGGCTCAGCACCTCTTTCTCGCTCAACCAGTGCTCGTACAACTGGCTTGGCAGTTCTACAAAGTCGCGGGCGACTGACGTGCAGGAAATGTAGGGATAGGTCACGTCCGACAGCATGCCGTGCAGGCCGTGGCCGAATTCGTGGAACAGCGTGCGCGCGTCGTCAAAGGTCAACAGCGTCGCCTCGCCCTCGGCCCCTTTGGCGAAGTTCATCGTGTTTGTGATGATCGGCCGGACCTCGCCGTTCAGGTTGGATTGCCCGCGATAGGCTGACATCCAGGCTCCTGACCGTTTTGATCCACGGGCGAAATAGTCGCCGATGAAGACGGCCATGTGGCGGCCATCCTTCGTGACCTCCCACGTCCGGGCATCGGGGTGCTGACGTGGTGCGTCGGGGATTTCAGTGAAGGTCAGGCCGAACAGGCGGGTCGCGCAGTCGAACGCCGCTTCGATCATGGATTCGAGCTGGAAATATGGTTTCAGCTCAGCCTCATCCAGATCATGTTCCGCCTTGCGCTGCTTTTCGGCGTAGAACCGCCAGTCCCACGCCTCGATTTCGATATTCGCGCCTTCTTCGGCCGCCAGCTCCTGCATCGCATCGCGTTCCTGCAGCGCGCGGGCCTTGGCCGGGGTCCAGACCGCCATCAGCAGATCGCGCACGCGATCGGGTGTCTTGGCCATCTGATTGGCCAGCTTGTAGGCCGCAAAGTTGTCGAAGCCCAGAATCTGTGCCCGTTCGGCGCGAAGCGCGACAGTTTCCGCAACCAGCGCGTGGTTGTTGGTTTCATCGCGCATCTCGCCCCGCGCGGTCCAGGCGCGCCACGCCTGTTCGCGCAGCGCCCGGTTGGTGGAAAACTGCAGGAAAGGCGCGATCAGCGACCGGCTGAGCGTGATGACATGGCCATCTTCATGCCCCCGGTCACGGGCGGCTTGCGCGGCGGCCGCGACCAGGAAATCAGGCAGCCCGGCCAGTGCATCATTGCCGTCCAGTTTCAGTTCCCAATCCGCTTCGTCCTTCAGCACATTCTGGCTGAACGTTGCGCCCAGCGTCGCCAATCTTTCCATGACGGCGCCCATGCGCCTGCGCGCCTCGCCTGTTAGGTTGGCGCCGGATCGCACGAAGCTCTCGTGATAAAGTTTCAGCACGCGCAGCGCCTCAGCATCCAGTCCCAGCGTGTCGCGCGCCTGATACAACGCGTCGACCCGGGCGAAGAGATTGGCGTTCATGCTGGTTTCGGAGCTATGCTTTGACAGCTCAGGCGCCACCCAGCGTTCAACTTCCTGTAGAGCGTCGTTGGTGTTGCACCCGGCAAGCTGGAAGAACACCCGCGCGACGTTCTCCAGCCGCTCGCCCGACAGCTCCAACTCCGCAATCGTGTTTTCAAAGGTTGCGGGCTCAGCCGAGTCTGCGATGGCGTTGATCTCTGCTCTGTTCTCCGCCAGCGCCGCTTCGAAGGCGGGTTTGAAATGGGCTGCTTCAATCTGTTCGAAGGGCGGAATGCCGAAATGGGCGTTCCAGGGCGCGAGAAGGGGGTTTGTCATTGCGGACTCTCTGATTGCTTTCGCAATAATTGGCACGGGCTGCGCCGAATCCCAACCCGTCCATGCTGCGTTGCACAGCGTAAGGGTGAGTTGATCCGTCAGTGACACCTATTTGTCGAAGGTTTACCCACACAAAGCACTGATTTCAAATAACTTTCATAGCCAAAGCAGTGTGACTAAAGTCCTGTTTAACGATATACCAGCGGCATAGCTTGTTT
>CBFHXH010000029.1:5438-30262 GCA_965659735.1 uncultured Pikeienuella sp. | reverse complement strand
AGAATGCACCATTGAAACTTTCAGCGCTTCGACCGGCGCCATTGGCGGAAGAATACCGGGCAAGCGTTCGGCAAGCATCGACCTGCCTGCGCCAGGCGGTCCGATCATCAGCATGTTATGGCCGCCGGCCGCCGCAACCTCTAATGCGCGGCAGGCGCTTTCCTGACCTTTGACATCCGCAAGATCTTTGAGGTGGCCCTCATTATCTGGCGTGGCGGCTTTGGGCGTCGCCAGTTGGGATTTCCCATTGAAGTGATTGATCAGGTTCAAAAGGCTATCCGCCGCCAACACTTCAACGGCACCGACTAGCGCGGCTTCGGACCCGCAAGCGGCGGGGCAGACGAAACCACGATCAGCCTCCGCCGCGGACAGGGCCGCAGGCAAGGCGCCGGTGATCGCGCCGATGCGGCCATCCAATTACAGCTCCCCCATCGCGGAATACCTACCAACATCTTTCTTTGGAATCACTTCCAGCGCCGCCAATAGCGCCAGAGCGATCGGCAGGTCATAATGCGCGCCTTCCTTCGGCAAGTCAGCGGGGGCCAGGTTGATGGTGATGCGTCGGGGAGGCAGCGCCAAACCGATGGCGTTCAGTGCAGCGCGCACAAGCTCTTTCGATTCCGCCACCGCCTTGTCGGGAAGTCCCACAAGGCTGAAAGCTCGGAGCCCCGACGCGAGATGACATTGCACCTCGACTTCCCGAGCTTCCATCCCCTGAAAGGCGACCGTTTAGGCCTGAACCGCCATGTCCGCCCTTCTTTACGCAATACCCGCGCCATCAGACCTGAGGGAGGTCGGCCCACTTGCATCACACCTAATGCCCCGAAGGTTGATGGAAGCTATGGCGGCCCAAGGCGTGCTGAAGCGACCTTTATTTCGCCGGAATGGTTAACAGAGATTTAGCCAGAATTGCGCGCGGTAAGATTATTTTCGCGCGCGCAGTTCCACCCGCCTGATTTTGCCGGAAATGGTCTTTGGCAGCTCCGTAGAAAATTCAATCTCCCGTGGGTATTTATAAGGGGCGGTCTGCAGCTTGCAGAAATCCTGGATGTCCGCCGCCAAAGCGTCAGACGCTTTGTGCCCAGGCGCGAGAATGATGAACGCTTTCACGATCTCGCCACGGGCCTCATCCGGTTTTGCGACCACTGCGCTTTCGGCGACTGCGGGATGCTCAATCAGGGCGCTTTCCACCTCGAACGGACTGATCCGATATCCGGCGGATGAGATGATGTCGTCCGACCGGCCAACAAACCAAAGATAGCCATCTTCGTCCCGCGAAGCAGTATCGCCCGTATAGTACCAGCCGTGCCGGAAGGGCTTGGTGTCCAGTCCATCTTCGGTCTGATATCCGTGGAACAGGCCCGGCGGCCAGTCGCCCTGGATGTTCAGTGCGATATGACCAACCTCACCGACCTGGCAACGGTTTCCGTCGTCATCCACAACGTCGATATCGTAGCCCGGTGTCGGCTTACCCATCGATCCCAGGCGAATTTCAACATCCAGGTAATTACCGACAATATTGATCGTTTCGGTCTGGCCATAACCGTCAGCAATGGTCGTGCCTGTGTGCTTGCGCCAGTATCGGATCACTTCGGGGTTCAACGGCTCTCCCCCACTGATGCAACCTTTCAGGCTGGAAAGGTCATGCGCCGAAAGGTCGATCTGAGCAAACAAGCGATAGACTGTTGGCGGCGCGCAAAACCGGGTGACGCCCAGTTCGGGGATCATTTTCAGATGAACAGCGGCGTCGAATCCGCCAGGCGTGTCGTGCATGACCACGGTTGCACCCATCAGAAGCGGGGGGAACAGAAGGCTCCACGCCGCTTTGGCCCAGCCCGTGTCGGTGACAGTCCACTTGATGTCCTGGTCGGTCAGGTTCATCCAGAACAGGCCTGTCGCAGCGTGGGCCAGCGCGTAGCCATAGTTGCGCGGCACCATCTTGGGGTTCGATGTGGTGCCAGAGGTGAAGTAGCACATCATCCCGTCTTCAGCACCCGTGTCCGGGAAGTCAGCGCGCTGCGCTTCGTCCGTTTCTACTGCACAAAGGTCGGCGTAGGAATGCCAGCCTTCGCGCGCCGCGCCAATCACGATGCAGGTCGTCAGCGTCGGACAATCAGACCGGATCGCATCGATCTTTTCACAATGCTGGGGAGATACGATGACAGCCTTGGCACCTGCGCGGTTGATGCGATAGGCGAGGTCTTTGGGGGTCAGAAGGTTGGTCCCGGGCATTGATACAACGCCGGCCTTCATGCATCCAAAAAGAACTTTGTGCCATTCGCTGATCCGCCCGGCGACCACTGCGGCGTGATCACCCTTTGCCAGCCCAAGCCGGATCAACGCCTTGCCGAACCGGTTGGAGGCTTTGGAAAGATCGCCATAGCTGACATCGCGGCGGTTGGAGCCGTCGGCGTCAATACAGATCAGCGCCGTCTTGTCCGCGACAGCGGCGCGGTCATCAATGACATCGAAGGCAAAGTTGAAATCGGCTGGGATGTCCTGCCGATAATCCGCTTTGGCGGCTTGGTAGCTGCGATCAACGCCGCTGAAATCGTATTTCAGGCCCATTCAGATCAGATCCAGTCCCTTAAGCGCCGCGCGCACCGCATCTTTCTGGTCTTCCCGCGCGGGCGATGTTGGCCGCCGCGCAAGACCCGCAGGCACGCCCTGTAGTTCCTGCGCATATTTGACCAGGCTGGGCATGTTGTCGACGCCAACAGCATCCCAAACCGGCATCAGTCGTTCATGCAGGTCGCGCGCCGTTTCGTGATCACCGGCCTGCGCCGCATCCCACAGGCGGCAGGAAGGTCCAGGCGCAGCGGTCAGAATAGCCGCGATCGATCCCGGCGCCCCGAGCATGTAACTGGGGTAAAGCAATGCATCGACTGCGGAATAGATCCGGTTCCGCGGATTTGCCCGACGCACCAGATCAGCGAAAAGCTTCATGTCGCCCGCCGATTGCTTGACCCCGGCCACGCCGGGCACCTCATCCATGATACGCAGCAACAGGTCCGGACTGAGATAACAATGCATGACCACGTTGTAGATCAGAATTGGCATGCCCGACGCCGCATGAATTTCGCGGAAATGGTCGACCATCGCGTCATCATCAGGACGGAACAGATAGGATGGCGGGGTAACCTGCAGCGCGACGACGCCAAGGTCTTTCACCAAATCGCCGCGCGCGGCCACCTCTTGCGTGGAATTTGCAATGATCCCTGCAACGACAGGCACGCGGCCTGCGGCGGCCTCGACTGTCGCATGGATGAGTTCCTGATATTCCACCCGGTCCAGCGCATGGCCTTCTCCAGTCGATCCACCAGCTGCGACACCATGAACGCCCCACTCGATCAACCAGTCGAGCTGCGGTTTCACAGCGTCAAAGTCGATGGAGCCGTCGGCTCGAAAGTTCGTGGTGAAGGGCGCAATGACGCCATTGAGATCATCAAGCATGCAGTATCCTCCGTCTGTTTCGGACGTATCTTGTTGCAAGACCAAATCGGCTGTCCAGCGTCCCGCGACGTCGGGGAGAAATTATGGTGGATTTCCCATCGCGACTACCTAACAGTCAGCCCGAGGAAAGAGGAGCGCCAAGATGGACATATTCCCAGCCGGAACCCGGCCGAGCAAACGGGCGACGAATGACTGGTTCACTGGCACAGTCTGGCAAGACCCGATCATCGAAGCGCCCGACCCAGCACGGGTGCGCGCCATCATGGTCGCCTTTGAGCCAGGCGCGCGCACCGCATGGCACACCCACCCATTGGGCCAGACGATCCATGTCGTCAGCGGCGTTGGTCTATGCTGCTTGCGGGGTGAAGCGCCACGTCTGATCCACGCCGGCGACACTGTCTGGTTCGCCCCCGGCGAAGAACACTGGCACGGCGCGGCACCCGAAACCGGCATGCGCCATCTCGCGATGCAAGAGGCTAAAGAAGGTCGCGTGGCGGATTGGCTGGAGCATGTGAGCGAAGACGACTATCTTAGAGAAAACAAAGAGGGCTAACAGGGCCTTTCACTCTCATTACTTGCCCAGAAATTTCTGTTCGAAGCGCTTCACCGCAGCCTTTGCATGCTGAGTTGAGGTGTTTTTGTCAGTTGAATGTCGTCCAGGCAAACTTTCCCTTAGTGCGAATGCAGTTTAATTTAGATGGGTGAGAATGCTGGATTCATCAAAACAATGATACCGAATGTGTACGCAGCATATAATTGAGCGGAGACTCAACGATGAGTGCGACTGTACTTTTAAATAGCGGTAGAGTCTCCACTCAGAGCATTGCTAACTCAATACAAAATTCTCGCTTCTTGGGGTTGGTTGATCACGAGCCTATAGGCGCTCACTACAAACCAAGCGTTACTTTACGCAACATGCAGGCTGCAAGGCGCATCGCACACAAATGGAAACCCGTCACTGATAAAATCGCCGAGATAGATAAAATAATCGCAAATAATGAAAATTATATTTCCATCGGTTGGACAAATTATTCATGGGCAGATTTTTTCAATAATAGGTGGGGAAATAACGTAAACTTTCTGGCGCTAGTGCGCTGCCCTTATGAAACATCATTGAGTTTACTCACTCACGGGTTCTTTCTTGGCAGGCGCGACATGTATGCGCGAGCGGCAATGATCAATCCGAGTTTCAAGATGCACTTTAATGAACATGGAAATTCCTACCCTGAATACAGCCCTCTCGAGAAAGCATTCTTCCATTGGCTTGAGTTGTACCAGTACATTGTTGAATCAAGGAAAGGAGAGAATTTAGAATTTGGAAATACGAAGAGATAAGTTCCAATGACGATCACTGGAGTGAAGTTACTCAATCTCTGTGCGGGTATGAATTAGAAGTTGATAAAAATGTTCGAGTGGACAGACATAAAGAGATCAGTTCAAAAATTTCGACCGCAGTCAGGCCAGAATTATCTGAAGCATATAAAAATATTTGCACGAAAATGGGCTACAATGAATCATTCCCAAATGATTTGGATGGAAAAGCAGAAAAGCTCTTAAGCAAATATGTATCGCAGCCCAATTAGCAGCGCCCCATTAATTCATTATTAAGCTTCAATGTTGAGCTATGCCTAGTGCGCTCCGGCCCAGTTCGCGCCTTGGCCTGCGTCAACAACCAGAGGCGTCGATAGCTCGACGGCGGGCATGTTCGCGCCTTCCATCACTCGTTTCACAGCGGCGATGGTGGCGTCGACCTGATCTTCAACAACTTCAAAGACCAGTTCGTCATGCACCTGCAGCAGCATCTTGGCGCTCAGCTTGCTGTCGTCGAGCGCACCCTGCACGCGAATCATCGCGCGCCGGATCACGTCGGCGGCGGAACCCTGGATCGGGGCGTTGATCGCGGCGCGTTGCTGGAACCCGGCGCGGGGACCCTTGGCGTTGATATCAGGTGTATGGATCTTGCGGCCAAAGACAGTCTCCACATATCCCTGCGCCTTCGCGGTTGCGACCGTGGCGTCCATATAGGCGCGGATGCCGGGGAATTTTTCGAAATAGCTGTCTATGAACTGCTTCGCCTCTTCCCGCGGGATTCGGAGGTTGTTGGCCAGACCAAAGGCGCTGATCCCGTAGATCACGCCGAAATTGATCGCCTTGGCCTGGCGGCGAACCATCGGGTCCATGCCTTCAATCGGCACGCCAAACATCTCGGACGCCGTGGCGGCGTGGATGTCCTGACCCTCCGCAAAGGCCTGTTTCAGCGGGGCGATGTCGGCGATGTGAGCAAGAAGACGCAGTTCGATCTGGCTATAGTCGAGCGACAGGAGGACAGAGCCTTCGGGCGCAATAAACGCCTCCCTAATCCGGCGGCCTTCCTCGGTGCGCACGGGGATGTTCTGCAGGTTCGGGTCGGTTGACGCCAACCGACCGGTTGAGGCGCCAGCGATGGAATAGGACGTGTGAACGCGGCCAGTTTCCGCGTTGATATGGGTCTGCAGAGCATCGGTATAAGTGCCCTTCAGCTTGGACAACTGACGCCAGTCATGCACGCGCGCGGGCAGGTCGTGGCCCTGGGCGGCAAGCGTTTCCAGCACATCAGCGCCAGTGGAATAGGCGCCGGTCTTACCCTTTTTGCCGCCCTCAAGCCCCATCTTGTCGAACAGAACTTCGCCCAACTGCTTGGGTGAGCCGACATTGAATTTCTCACCCGCCAGTTCGTGGATCTCATCCTCCAGCTGCGCCATTTTCTGGCTGAACTGGTTGGACATACGGGATAGGTGATCGCGGTCGACCAGGATGCCGCGCCGCTCCATCGCCGCCAGAACCGGCACCAAGGGGCGTTCCATCGTCTCGTACACAGTGGTCACTTTTTCGCGGACCAGACCCGGTTTGAGGATCTTGTGCAGGCGCAGGGTGACATCCGCGTCCTCAGCCGCGTAGGGCGCGGCCTTGTCGATCTCTATCTTATCAAAGGTGATCTGTGACTTGCCCGTGCCGATCAGGGTTTTGATGCTAATCACCTCGTGCCCGAGGTGTCGCTGTGAAAGCGCGTCCATCCCATGATTTCCGAGGCCCGCCGCCTGCGCGTAGGACAGCAGCAGCGTGTCATCGAAGGGCTTCATTTCAATCCCGTAGCGCAGCAGAACCTTCAGATCGTACTTCATGTTCTGCGCGATTTTCAGGATCGAAGGATCCTCCAACATCGGCTTCAGCATCGTCAGCGCTTCATCGAGGTCCATCTGACCTTCGGCGAGCTGCGCGCCACCGAACAGATCGCCTTCGCCCTGCTTGTGCCCAACCGGGATATAGCAGGCCCGGCCCGGGCGGGTGGCGAGACAGACGCCGGCAAGTTCCGCCACCATTTCATCCAGTGACGTGGTTTCGGTGTCGACGGCGACCTCGCCACGTTCGTAAACCTCGTCGATCCAGACCTGCAGCGCGGCGGCGTCGCGGACGATTTCGTATTTCGAATGATCAATCTCGCCCATCGCTTCGGCGCCGGGAATATTCGATGGGCCATCTTCAGGCGCTGGGGCCGCTTTGGGCGCCGGGGCCGCAACGCCCATTTTGGACGCGATGCGGGTCGTCAGGGTGTTGAACTCCATCTCCGCCAGGAAACTCACCAGCGTTTCAGCGTTGGTGTCTTTCAGCGCCAGCCCGTCATATTCAGGCAGGTCCGGCACAGCATCGTCCAGCGTGACAAGGCGTTTTGAGATGCAGATCAGTTCGGCGTTGTCGATCAGCGACTGGCGGCGCTTGGGCTGCTTGATTTCCTCCGCCCGCTCCAGCAGCGTTTCCAGGTCGCCGTATTCGTTGATGAGAAGGGCGGCCGTCTTGATGCCGATCCCTGGCGCGCCCGGCACGTTGTCGACGCTGTCGCCCGCCAGCGCCTGCACGTCGACGACCTTGTCCGGACCAACGCCAAACTTTTCCTGCACCTGCTCAAAACTGATCGGCTTGTTCTTCATCAGGTCGAGCATGGAGATGTCTTCGGTCACCAGCTGCATTAGGTCCTTGTCAGAGGACACGACCGTCACCTCCGCCCCCTGTTTCGCAGCGGAACGGGCGTAGGTGGCGATGACGTCGTCAGCCTCAAACCCCTCGATCTCGATGCACGGCAGGCCAAAGGCGCGGGTGGCCTGGCGGATCAGTTCGAACTGCGGCTTCAGATCCTCGGGCGCTTCGGGGCGGTGGGCCTTATATTCGGGGTAAAATTCATTCCGGAAGGAATAGCGCGATTTGTCGAAGATGACGGCGACATGGCTGGGGCGATCGTCATCGGTGAAATCCGAAAGGATCTTGTGGATCATGTTGCAAAAGCCGGAAACCGCGCCGACCGGCATGCCGTCAGATTTTCGCGTCAGGGCCGGAAGCGCGTGGTAGGCGCGGAAAATAAAGCCCGATCCGTCGACGAGGTAGAGGTGATCATCTTTGGTGGCGGGCATGGGCAGCGTCTCCTTGGCTTGTGCGCATTGTCTCGCAATTCTGGGGGCGGCGCCAGCGGGGAAGTTGGATGCGTATTTGGAATTCAAAGAGGGGAACACGTGTGAAACGGGGCTGCGTTTCACATGTGAAAACTGTGATAACCTACTGATTTAATTCACAATACCTGAATCGTTAACCTTGGTTAACGACGGTATTGGACCAGATCAGGCCTCCAATGCGTTATAGTCTCCCGCCACAAATGCGTCCCTTAAGGCGAATTTCTGGATTTTGCCTGAGCCAGTCAGAGGAAACTCCTTCACATGCACCCAAACGACAGGGGTTTTCTGAGGCGCGAGGTTGGCGCGGCAGTGGGACTTCAAGTCCGCCACAACCGGCGTGTGATTGCCCTTGGTTGTCACGAAACAGGAGATGATTTCCCCCCATTTCGGGTCAGGCAGGCCGACGACGGCGACTTCGGACACCGAAGGGTGTTCAAGCAGCACATTTTCAATCTCGGCGGGGAAGAAATTCTCACCGCCCCTGATGATCATCTCTTTCACCCGACCCGTGATACGCACAAACCCACGCGCATCCATGGCTCCAAGATCACCAGTGTGCAGCCAGCCGTCGGCGTCGATGGTTTTCGCAGTGGCTTCCTCGTTTCGGTAGTATTCGATCATCAGCGAATAGGCGCGCACGCAAATCTCGCCAATCTCGTCCAGCGGCATGACAGAGTTGTCAGCGGTTGAACGAATGGAAATTTCAGTCTGCGACGCCGCCTGACCCGCCGTGTTGCAGATGTCTTCTAGGCTGTCATCGCCCCAGTGCTGGGTGATGATTGGCGAGGTTTCGGTCTGGCCGTAGACCGTTTCAAACTTGCATCCGACCGCGTCCGTAACTGCACGCACCAGTTCCGGCGCGACCATTGAGCCGCCCGAACAGCCAACCTCAACCGATAACAGGTCACGTGGCTGGCGTTCCTGCGCCTCCAACATCTGCACCAACATCGTGGGCACGCCGACAAAGGCGGTGATGCGTTCACGTTCGATGAGGTCGAGGATCAGGTTTGGGTCGAACATCGCGACCATGTAAAGTTCCGCGCCAAACTGCAGACAGCCCAGCGCCGCCATTCCACAACCGGATGTGTGGAACATCGGCATGTGGTTGGACCAACGGGTGCCTGTGTGCCCTTCCATTCGGTCCATAAAGTGCTTGGCGTTATTGATCAGGCCGTGATGGGACAGGACTGCGCCCTTGGGAAAGCCGGTGGTGCCTGATGTGTATTGCATCATCGCACGGTCCATTGGCGCGATGGCCGGCAAGGTCGCCGCGCCCGCCTGATGGTAGAGCGCGTCATGATTATTCAGATCGACAACCTCGCGGATATGGTCGAGGCCTGCGACAGCCTCCGCCCCGATATCGCCCATCGGATTGCCGCGATATTCATGAACCAGAAACAGGGCGGACGCTTGGGACTGGTCCAGCACATAGCGCAGTTCAGAGGCCTTAAAGGCGGGGTTGGCGGTGACCAGCACAACGCCAGACAGGGCGCACGCGTATTCCATCAGCGCCCATTCGGGGATGTTCGGCGCCCAGACGACAACGCGCTCGCCTTTGTCGAAGCGCGACGCCAACGCATGGGCCAGCCGATCAGCATCGGCAGCCAGTTCGCGATACGTCCAGCGCCGCCCGGTGGACCCGTCGATGCGTATTTCGGCCAGGGCGGCGCGATCACCGTGGTCGCGCACAGATTCGGCCAGCGCATCACCAATGGTGATGTCGCGGATCGCCTGATCGGTTTGTGCGGGGAAGTAGGATTCGGTCAGCTGAACCTGGTACATGCGCGCTCCCTTATCGGGGCGCTATGGTGTCAGTGGTGACCTGCGCCCTCTTTCAATACGAATTTCTTATCGCAGTAAGGGCATTCGACAAAGCCTTCTGGCCCGATCGACAACCATACCCTTGGGTGACCCAACGCACCTTCGCCGCCGTCGCAGCAGATGCGGGTGGTTTCGACTTCTTCCGTTTCCGGGGCTTCGATGGTCATGGGATGGCTCTTACAGGAACTTTGCTTAAGTCCACTTAAGTCACGCAGGCGTGCCGCGGCAACACCTTTGAGCGCAGGATCGTCTGGCAATGTCGGGAAAGGGTGTCGCAGTTACCCCCTGCGATGGGGCAGCGACGGCGCATGACACGCCGTCGCCAGATATTTTAGTCAGCCAGCGCCAGGTTCGACGCAGCCTCACGGCCGTCGCGGCCAGGCTCAATGTCGAAGGTCACTTTCTGGCCGTCCGCCAGATCGCGCAGACCTGCGCGCTCAACCGCGCTGATGTGGACGAAGACGTCCTTGGAACCGCCTTCAGGCTCGATGAAGCCGAAGCCTTTGGTAGCGTTGAACCATTTCACAGTGCCGTTTGCCATGTGAGTCTCTCCTTTAGTTCGCCGCCCGCATTGTGCGGCGGCTATGGCGCAGTCAGAGCAAGATCGAGTGACTGCAGTTCAGGTAGAGACTGAGGTCGATAGGATAACGTCGCGGGGTCGATATGGATGCGGCTTTGGCGATTTGCAAGGTTTTTCAGGCAACTGTCGCAAGAACTTCAATTTCTGGGACTGAATAGCGCCACTTATAACCAAGGTTTATCTTTGTCACAGGCGCAATCGGTCCAGCGCGCCCAAGGTTGCAAGGGTGACCCCCAGGCCAAGGTTGCGGAACCGACGGAACGGGATCGCGCGGGCGGGGGTGATCGGCATATCCAGCGCTTTTGTCGGCGCGCCAAGCGCCCAGTCGGCCAGAATCGTGCCCATAACCGTAGCGTTGGCAACGCCGCGCCCGTTGAACCCTAGCCCGGCCATGATGTTTGGCGCCAGCAAATGCAGGCCTGGAAGGCTGTCGCGGGTCATCGCGACATCGCCGCCCCAGGCGTGATCCCAATCGGCGCCGGCAAGCTGGGGGTAGATAGATCTGGCGGCGTCGCGCAGCGCCTCTTGCCGTTTCTGTATTGACAGGTCGCCCATCGCGCCCCGCCCGCCCATCACAAAACGATCATCAACCGTTTTGCGGAAATACAGAAGCAAACGGCGTGTGTCCGTGGGCGCATGGCCCTGAGGCAGGATCGATTTGGCGATATTGTCAGACAGGGGCGCGGTCGCCACCTGCGTTGACGTTACGGGCACCACAGTTTTGCCCAGCCCATTCGCCAGATCACCTGTATAGGCGTTGGTGCAGACCAGCGTCCGGCGGGCGGCGACGACGCCCTTCGCCGTCGTGACGGTGACGCCGGTGGCCGTCGGCTGGATTTCGGCGACCCTGCTGCCGCCATGGATCACCGCGCCCGCCCGCTCCGCAGCATCGGCCAGCCCAAGCGCATAATTCAGAGGGTGGATATTGCCGCCCCGGTGGTCGATGACGCCGCCGATATAGGCGTCAGACCCGATCATGTCGGCCATGTCACTGTGGCTGACGTCGTCGTAATCGGCACCGTGATTGCGCCATTGCCGTGCGATTTCGCGTAATGTTGCCAGAGTCTTGTCCGACGTGGCTGCGCGCAGGAAGCCCACATTCAGCGCGTCGCAGTCGATCTCATGGCGGGCGATCAGGTCAAAGACCAGCGGCCCGCCATCACCCCAGCGCTTGGCCATACGCCGACCCAGATCATCACCAAATCGGCTGACAAGCGTGTCTGGGTTCGGTTTCAGCCCCGGGTTCACCTGGCCGCCATTCCGCCCCGATGCGCCCCAGCCGGGGGTTTCCGCCTCCAGCAGGATTACGCTTTGCCCGCCCTCGGCGATATGCAGCGCGGCGGACAGCCCGGTAAAGCCGCCGCCAATGATGACAGTGTCCGCCTCTGCATCCCCGTTCAGCGCAGGGCGATCAGGCGATGGGTTCGCGGTTGCGGTCCAAAGGCTGTCAGACAAGGTGCGTCGTTCGTTTGCTATATGGGTCATGTCAGCCAGCCGGGTCAGGGGCGCAAAGGAATTTGGTCAACGGGGCGGTCGTATCCGCTGCGCCGGTGCGTTCGCGCTCCAGAAATTCGATCGCGGCGATCTCGTGCGCAGTCAAGCGGCTGAGGATGTCGCGGTCTGCATCGGGCGCCATCGCCTCCAACGCGTGGAATTCAGGCATATAGGCCGGGAAACCCTCGGCCATGTGAGTGATCAACGCCGCCCAGTCCCGTGGGACCTTGTCCGCATCACCCGAACCTTCGGCCCGCAATTCTGCGTCCGACCGGGGCGTTAGACCATGCCGCGACAAAAGCGGGCGCACGATATCCGCCGTGCGCCGTTCCACTGCCGCCAGCAGTAGCAGCTTTTCCACATTGCGTGGTTCAGCCGCGCGGGCGGCGAGGGTTTGGAAGAACGCCTCACCAGCGACCTCTTCCTCCCAATACTGCAGCAGCGTCTTTTCATACTCGCCAAACGGCGCGGCGGGTGAAGCGCCGACGTCGATGCGGTCATGGCGCAGGGGTCGGTCGTGGTTGGCGCGGTCTTCCAGTTCGGCCGCGTAGCGATGACCAGCGTAGACATTGGCGGCGATGATTGTCGGCGCCTCACAATCGCCGATACGTGTCAGCGTAAATGGGGCGTTGTCGCCCACGCGCGCCTTTAGCTTGTGGTAGAGATCATCACGGGGGATGCGCTGACCCACCATGACGACCGCCGTCGCCTCAACCCTTTCGACCTCGCCGGAATATTCGCAAGCCAGCGTTGCGCTGGCCCCGTCAAAGCCCGTGACCGCGTAGGCGGTGACAATGCGCACGCCCAACTTAAGCAGATGCGTCCGAACCCGCCAGCGTTCGGAGGTTTTGCCCGCCCAGTCAGATACGCTGTCAGCCTCGGTCACATAGGTCACCGGCGCGCCGGTCTGGCGAATGCGTTCGGCGATCACACCGGCGAGGTAATAGTTGTCCGCGTCAAACACGACCGTCGGGCCTTCGGGAATGCGGCCATCCATGATGTCGTCAGCGGTCAGAACGCCTGGACCAATGGGAACATAGATTTTGCCATCAAACCGTTCGGGCCGCCACGCTGCGCCGGTCGCGATGCAGACATGATCAGCCTCCACCGCCTCCACATCTTCGGCGGTCAGGCGGTTTTCGCGGAACACCTCGACATTTGTCATCTTCAAAAGCTGCTGTTCGCGGTAATCGCGCACGCGGATATATTCACTCATCCCCGGCAGGGCGGCTTCACGGGCGACGCGGCCGCCCAGTTCGCGCGTCGCTTCGGCCAGCATGACATCGTAACCACGCAGGCCAAGGGCGCGGGCGGCTTCCAGCCCGGAAGGTCCAGCGCCGACAATCAGAACCTTGGAAGCGCTCGCTTTGGCAGGCGCACGTTCAGGGTGCCAGCCCTTCCGCCATTCTTCGCCCATGGTCGGATTCTGCGTACAGCGGATCGGCACACCGATGCTGTCGCCGGAATAGCAGATGTTGCATCCGATGCATTCGCGGATGTCTTCCAGCCGGCCTTCTTCGATCTTCTTCGGCAGGAACGGATCAGCGATGGAAGGGCGGGCGGCCCCGATCAGATCAGTGACGCCGCGCCTGATCTGGCCGACCATCGTATCAGGCGAGGTGAAGCGGCCCACCGTCACAACCGGCCTGGTCGTCACCGACTTCACCCAATTCATGTAGGGTTCAAGCGCGCCTTCCTTGGTAAAACGCGACGCACCCATTTCCCACGTATAGTCGGCGATATTGATGTCCCAGAGGTCCGGCAATTCAGCCAGCATCTCCAGCATCTCACGCCGCTCACCGCATTCGGGCTGACCATCGGCGACAACGGTTTCATCCGCCTTGAACCGCACCGCGATGGCGCAGCGATCGCCAACGGCGTCCTTTGTCTCTTCGATCAGCTCACGCGTCAGACGCAGCCGGTTTTCTAGGCTGCCGCCATATTCGTCGCCCCGCGTGTTGATCTGCGGATCGATGAAGTTCGCCAGAAGATACCCGTGGGTGGCGTAGACATAGACGATATCAAATTCAGCCTGCTTGGCCCGCAACGCCGCCTCGCGGTGCCAGCGGCGCAGGTTGCGGATATCAGACTTGTCCATTGCGCGGGTCTGGCTGGGATGACCGGCCAGGTTGGGCAGGCTGACCACATCCATCGGCACTTCGCGGGTCAGGTTGTTCGGGCTACGCGCGCCGGAATACCAAAGTTCCACCCCCGCCAGCCCGCCATGTTCGTGCACGGCGTCAGTCATCAGCCAGTTTGCGCGGATATCGCTGTCGTCCCACAGGGACGCTGACACATGTGGCAGATCATCAGATGTGGGATGGATGGAATTGTATTCAGTGCAAACGACGCCCCAGCCGCCTTCCGCCTTCACGCCGCGCATCGCGGCGACCGTGCGGGGGCGCAGCCAGCCCATGCCGGTGCAATGCGGGACCTGATAGAAGCGGTTCTTGGTGGTGACGGGGCCCAGCTTTACCGGCTCAAACAGCAGGTCGTATAGGGGATCTCTCATGCCAAGCCGCGCGGGAAATGTTGGGGAAAGATATCCGCCAGCGCATCCATGCAGTCCCGGCGCGCGTCGTCACTGCTGGTGGTCTTGGGGTAAAGCATGATGCTGAGCCAGTATCCATCAAGCAGCGCCTCAACCATATGGGCTGCGCGGCGGGCGGTGATCGTTTTGTATCCGCCGTCTTCGATCAGTGCGCCGCAGATGCGCTGCAGCTCTTCTGAGCGTTCGTTGTCATACTTGTTGTGGATCTTCAGATAATTCGGCCGATATTTCGCCTGCCCCCAGAATGCGAACCAGACGGCCAGCTTTTTCGGCGCACAGACTTTTTTGTCGAAATCAGCGTTAATGATTGCAGCCAGTTGATCGGCCGGATCGGGCCCGGCGTCGGCCATGTACTTTGACCACAGCTCGTAATGCTCCTTCGCCAGATAACCCAGCGTGGCGTCGTACAGCGCTTCCTTGCTGTCAAAGTGATAGTTGACCACGCCATGCGACAGCTTTGCCTTTTCAGTGACGTGGCGCAGGGTCGTGTCTGAAAACCCCCTTTTCGAAATGCTGTCGATCGCCGCCCTGATCAACTGGCGACGCCGCACATCGCGGGGTGCCGTGCGGCGGGTCGGCGTGTCAGCCTTCAAGGGTTGGGTCATGGTTCCGCCTTGGCGGCAAGCTGCTGGTCGCGCAGATCGCCCCGATATTGTCGGAACATGATGATCGCGGCGATGGCGACACAGATCGCGACGAACAGAATGATGATCGTTGCAAGGGCGTTGATGTCAGGTCTCAGCCCCAGCCGGATGCGGGAAAAGATCAGGATCGGCAGCGTGTTCGCGCCAGGTCCCGTCACAAAGCTAGCGATGACGAGATCGTCCAGCGACAGGGTAAACGCCAGCAGCCAGCCGCTGACCAGCGCAGGCGTCAACTGGGGCAAAGTGATCGAAGTGAGCACCTTGAAAGGCTTTGCGCCCAGGTCAGAGGCTGCTTCCTCCAAAGTCTGGCCCATGCCTGTCAGGCGGGCCTGAACCGTGACAGCGACATAGGCCATGGAAAAGGTGATGTGGGCGATGGTAATCGTGGTGAAGCCACGTTCGACCGGCCAGCCAATCGTTTCCTTCAGCGAGATGAACAGCACCAGCAGCGACAGGCCGGTGATCACCTCCGGCATCACCAGCGGGGCGACCAGCATGCCGCCAAACAGCGTGCGCCCCCGGAACCGCCCGAACCGCACCATCGTCAGCGCGGCCAGCGCGCCAAGCAGCGTGGCGAAGGTCGCGTTCACAAAAGCGATTTGCAGGCTGAGGCTGACCGCCGCCCACACATCAGGCGAATTGAACAGCAATTCTTCGTACCAGCGCAGCGACCAACCGCCCCAAACCGGCACCAGCTTGGAATGGTTGAATGAATAGATCACCAGCAGGATCATCGGGATGTAGAAAAACGCCAGCCCGAGCGTCAGCATGATGGTTAGAAAGCGGGATCGTTTACCGTACATCGCTTACGGCGCCTCCGACGCTTTACCTTGATAGTACTGGAAGATGATGATCGGCAGCACCAGCAGCACCAAAAGGACGATGGCCACCGCTGAAGCGACAGGCCAGTCGGTGTTTCGCGAGAACTCGTTATACAGGACCCGGCCAATCATCTGCACATTGCCGCCGCCCAGAAGGTCGGGGATCACGTATTCCCCGGTGGCGGGAATGAACACGAGCAGCGAGCCTGCAATGATCCCCGGCACGGTCAGCGGCAGGGTCACGCGAAAGAACGTGTTCGTCGGCGTTGACCCAAGATCAGCTGCGGCTTCGTTCAGGCTGCCATCCAGCTTTTCCATGTTGGCGTAAAGCGGCAGGATCATGAACGGCATGTAAGTGTAGACGATGCCCAGAAAGACGGCGAATTCGGTATAAAGCATGCGGATTGGGTCATCGATCAGACCGATCCAGATCAGCAGATTGTTGATCGTGCCCTGGTCCGCCAGAAGGCCCATCCACGCGTAAACGCGCAACAGAAACGACGTCCAGAACGGCAGGATGATCGCGAACAGCAAAAGCGGCTTCGCCACCGGGCCAGACCGGACGATGCCATAGGCCATCGGATACCCGATCAGAAGGCACAGAATGGTCGACCCAATAGAGATCTTCAGCGAGTTCACATAGGTGTCGAAATACAGGCTGTCTTCGAAAATGAAGATGAAGTTGTCGAAAACAAGCCTGATCGTGACGATCCCGCCATCGGCCCATTCGATCATCTTTGTAAAGGGTGGGCTGGCGATGGCCAGTTCCGCCAGGCTGATCTTGGCTACGATGAAAAACGGCGCGAGGAAGAACAGCAGGAGCCATGCAAATGGCACGAACAGAATGATCCCGCGCCAGCGTTGCTGCGCCCAGTGCGCCAGCCGTTTCAGGGCGCCGGTTTCAGGCGCATTCGCCGCCGTATCGGTCATGAGGTCAGCAACATGACGCTGTTGGGCTCCCACCTGAGATAGACCTTTTCTTCCCAGGTGATGAAATGGGTCCGGCTCATCGGGCGGATCAGGTTAGGCGCGGTGACATCGATAATCTCGCCATTGGCGAGGCGTACTTTGTAGATCGACATCTCGCCAAGATAGCCGATGTCATCAACTTCGCCTTCCGCCTGATTCGGGCCAGGCGTCTCAGGCGGCGTGGTACTGAGATAGATCTTCTCCGGCCGCAGACCGACCCAGATCTGACTGCCTTCGGCGACAGGCTGGCCATAGTCGATGTAGACTTCGCCCAGATCCGTCGCCACGCGCACATGATCGGTGCCGTTTTCGGTCACACGGCCCGGCACGATGTTCGCTGAACCGATAAAATCAGCGACAAAGCGGGTTTCGGGGAACTCGTAAATCTCGGTCGGGGTGCCGATCTGGATGAAACGGCCCTTATCCATCACCGCCATGCGGGTCGACAGGGTCATCGCCTCTTCCTGGTCATGGGTCACGACGATGAAGGTGACGCCGACCTGTTCCTGAATATTCGCCAGCTCAAACTGGGTCTGCTTGCGCAGCTTTTTGTCCAGTGCGGCAAGCGGTTCGTCCAGCAGCAATAACTTGGGTTCCTTGACCAAAGCGCGGGCCAGGGCGACGCGCTGGCGCTGGCCGCCAGATAACTGCTGCGGTTTGCGTTTCTTGTAATCCTCAAGCTCAACCAGCTTCAGGATGTCATGAACGCGGTCTTTGATTTCAGACTTCGCGACCTTGTCCTGCTGCAGGCCAAAGGCGACGTTCTTTTTGACAGACATATGTGGAAACAGCGCATAGGACTGGAACATCATGTTCGTCGGCCGCTCATACGCGGGCACGGTCGACATGTCGGCGCCGTCGATGCTGATGGACCCGGATTCCGGGAATTCGAACCCCGCCAACATCCGCAGCAAGGTGCTTTTCCCGCACCCCGATCCGCCAAGCAGGCAAAACAGTTCACCCGAATAGATGTCCAGATCGACATTATCAACGGCTGTGACGTCGCCAAATCTTTTCGTCAGACCCTTGATCTGCACCAGCGGCGCAGCGCGGTTCGGGTCCAGCCAGGGGGTCGGCGCGATATAGGGTTCACCAGCCAAATCGGGCCTCGCTTTGAGCTGTCAAAGGGGGGAGAAGAACAGGGCGACGACCCGTGGGCCGCCGCCGAAAGCCAAGCGATTAATTGCCAGCCTTGAAGTTCGTCCAGGTGCGCGTTTCAAGACGCTCGATTTTCGGCGGCTTGACCGCAACCGTGTACATCTTGGCGACCTGTTCCGATGTTGGGAATGCGGCGGGCGATGAGACGACTTCCTCGTCAACCATCGGCTTGGCGGCCGCGTTCGCCGTGGCGTACCAGGTAAAGTTGCTGTCCGCAGCGCCGACTTCCGGACGCATCATGTAGTTCAGGAACAGATGCGCGTCTTCTTTGTTCGCGGCATCCTTGGGGATGATCCAACCATCAACCCAGAACTGCGCAGCGTTCTGACCTTCCGGCAGGAAGAAGTCGAGAACGACGCCCGTGTTCGCCTCAGCCGCTCCGGACATCGCCAACAGGCCATCTGGACCCCAAGTGGTGGAGATACAGAATTCTTTCTGCGGCATACGCTGATAGGCGTAGTTGTCGAAGGTTTTGATGTAGGGGCGGATCTTGCCCAACAGTTCGGCAACCTCGGCGTAATGCGCGCGGTCAGTCGTGTTCGGGTCGTGGCCCAGGTAAGCCAAAGCCATCGGCACCATATCGCCCGGAGAATCAAGGAAAGACACGCCGCACTTGGCGACTTTCGACAGATGTTCCGGGTCAAAGATCAGTTCCATGGAACCGATCGGCGCGTCCGGGTACGTCTCAAGCACGAGTTCCTTGTTGTAGGTGACGCCGTGCGTGCCCCACATGAACGGCACGATGTGCTGGTTGTCCGGGTCCCAATCAGCGGACAGCTGGCCCATCACGGCGGCATCCATGTTGCCAAAGTTGTCCAGTTTGGACTTGTCGAGCGGGTCAACGATGCCGGCTTTGATCAGGCGGGCGACCGAACTGGCGGAATGACTGACCACATCGTAGCCGCTGTTGCCGGCCAGCAGCTTCGCATCAATCGCTTCGACAGAATCGTAGGTGTCGTAGATCACCTTGATCCCGTATTCCTTTTCGAAATTCGCGATCGTTTCTTCGCCGATATATTCAGCCCAGTTAGTGACTTTCAGAACCCGATCTTGGGCCATTGCCGTTCCGGCGAACAGCACGCCGATCGCGGCTGCGCTGGCGAGCGCTTTGAAACCGTAAGTGATTGTCATTGCCCAGCTTCCTTTCCTGTTGAGAGATAGTCTGTCTTTTGTTCCCCAACGCGCCGTGACAAGGCGTCAGGCGCGGCGATCTCTTCACGTTCAGATCGTCTTCTATCTGAACATTCAGTCAAAACCGTATTCTGCGCTTTGAAAGGGAGTCAAGCTGATCAACCGATCACGGTTTCGCCAAGCGCCTCCACGCTGATCAAATAAGCAGGGTGCATCATCGCATGCCTGCTGAAACGATGCCTTTGGCATGACCCTCGCATGCCACGGCCGACTTGTTAAGTCGATTGCGCTCCACATCGCTGCATGGTGCCCAACGCCACTGCCGGCTCACCCAAAGCACCCGATCGCGCGGGAGTGCCTCAGTTTGATTGAGAAGGCCGCATTTCTATGGTAGCTTTTGACTGATCGGTCAGTCAGAATTGGCTAAGCCGGATCGCGAAAATGATCCGAAATTCTGAGGGTCGTCACAGCCGCTGTTCCTACGCGACTGTGATCTATCCCGTTACAGAGGGCAGTATTTTCATGGCGACTGATCCAAACCATCAGCTGTTGTTCGAGCCCCTCAAAATCGGACCGAAAACAACAAAAAATCGATTCTATCAGGTGCCTCATTGCAACGGGATGGGGCATCGCTGGCCACGTACGATGGCGGAAATGCGGGGCGTAAAGGCCGAAGGTGGCTGGGGCGTTGTCTGCACTGAGGAATGTTCCGTCCATCCGACCAGCGACCTGACGCCCGCGACGCTGATGCGTCTTTGGGATGACAGCGATCTGCCCGTGCATGGGCTGATGGTGAACAAGGTGCACGAACATGGCGCGCTGGCGGGCATTCAATTGGTACACAATGGCCAGTCCGTTGCGAACTACCTGTCACGGATGCCCACGATGGCGCCCTCGCCAGCGCCGACTGAAATGGCGAACTCCACCCAATCACGCGGCATGGACAAGGAAGACATCCGCAACCTGCGCTGCTGGTTCCGCGACGCGGCGCTGCGGTCGCGAAGGGCGGGCTATGACATTGTCTATGTCTACGCCGCGCATGGGATCATGACGCTGCTGTATCAGTTCCTTCTGAAGCGATTTAATCAGCGCACCGATGAATATGGCGGCAGCCTTGAAAACCGCGCTCGCCTGATCCGCGAGGTGCTGGACGACACGAAAGATGCCGTCGGCGCCGATTGCGCAGTCGCGTTCCGGTTCGCGGTGGACGAACTGATGGGCGAAGACGGGATGCACGCGGCCGAGGCTGAGGATATCGTCGGCACGCTGGCAGAAATCCCTGATCTTTGGGACGTGAACGTCGCTGATTGGGGAAATGACAGCCTGCCGTCGCGCTTTGGGTCGGAAGGCAGCCAGGAAGACTATGTCTCCTTCGTCAAAAAGCTGACGACCAAGCCAGTTGTGGGCGTGGGGCGCTTCACCTCACCCGACACAATGGTCAGCCAGATCAAGCGCGGGGTGCTGGACCTGATCGGCGCGGCGCGCCCGTCGATCGCTGATCCGTTCCTGCCTAACAAGATCAAGGAAGGGCGCGCCGACGAAGTTCGTGAATGCATCGGGTGCAACATGTGTACGACCGGCGATTACATCGCTTATCCGATGCGCTGCACCCAGAACCCGACGATGGGCGAAGAATGGCGCAAGGGCTGGCACCCCGAACGTATCGCGCCCGCTGCGTCTGACGACAGCGTCTTGATCCTGGGCGGCGGCCCTGCGGGATTGGAGGCTGCGCTGGCTCTGTCAAACCGCGGATATGACGTGACGCTGGCCGAAGCGAGGGATCAACTGGGCGGCAGGGTTCTGGCCGAAACGGCGCTCAGCCCCCTGCGCCAATGGGGCCGCGTGGTGGATCATCGGACATACATGATCAGATCGCGCGATGACGTGCGGACCTTTACGCAAAGCAGACTGGACGCTGACGCGGTTCTGGAAATGGGCTGCGCCCACGTCGCAATCGCTACCGGCGCCGACTGGCGCGCTGACTTTCAGGGTCTGCACCACCGCCAGCCGCTGGCACATGATCATCCTGGCATGATCATCATGCCCGAAGCGGTGATGAGCGGGCTGGTCCCGAACGGCCCGGTCATGGTATTCGACGATGATCATTACTATCTGGGCAGCGCCTTGGCTGAGCAGCTCGCCGAACAAGGGGCCAATGTTGTGTTGGTCACCCCGGCGGGGGAGGTGTCGAGCTGGACGCATTATACGCTGGAGTTCGAACATATTCAGCTGCGTTTGCGCAAACTGGGCGTGCGGATCATCTGCAATCACGGAATGCACGCCGTCGGCGACGGCTATGCTGATATCGCCTGCATCTATACCGGCGACACGACGCGGATAGAGGTTGACGCCATCGCCCCCATCACCGCCCGGATCAGCCGCGATGGCGTGTTTGACGCGCTGACTAACCGCGCTGCGGAATGGGCCGATCACGGCGTCAAAACCGTCACCCGCATTGGCGACAGCTACGCTCCGGGCACCATCGCCATGGCGGTCTATGCAGGGCATGAATACGCACGCACGCTGGAACAGCCTGTTGATCCGGACGCGCCGTTCAAACGCGAAAACGACTTTATCACTGACTGACAAACCGGGATTTGATCCAATGAACAAACCTGAACGCGATATCAGCGTCCCCACCGATTGGGACCGCAGCGGCCTGCCGGGCTGGTGCTATCACAGCAAGGCTTTGCTGGCGTTGGAAAAGGAAGAGGTGTTCAAGACCCATTGGCAGATCGCCTGCCATGTTTCCGACATCCCGACCCCAGGTTCGTTCCAGACCTTTGATCTATGCGGCGAGCGCGCGATCATCCTCAGGGGCGACGATGGCGAGGTGAAGGTCTTTCACAACATCTGCCGTCATCGCGGATCGCGGCTGGTCGCCGAAGACCAGGGCGTGTGCGAAGGCGCGATGATCTGCCCGTTCCATGGCTGGGTCTATAACCTCGACGGCACGCTGCGCGGCGCGGCGCGGCCCGACAGCTATCCGCCAATGGACAAGCATGACTTCGCCCTGCGCCCGGTGGAGCATGAGATCTGGAACGGTCTGATTTTCCTGCGCTTCAAACCCGGCCCGCAGCCGTCATTGCGTGAGCTTTTCAGCCCCTTCGAAGAAGAGGTCCGCGTCTACAAAAGCGCCGATCACGTGCCGGCGGAACCGATCTGGACAGAAGAAACACCAGTCAACTGGAAGTCCGTGCGCGATGTCGACAACGAAGGATATCACGTCGCCATGGCCCACCCGGCGCTGCAGGATCTTTATGGGTCTACCTACAAGGATGAACCCTATGTGAACGGCGTGTCGCGGTCTGACGGTCGGTTTACGCCAACTAAAGGGCGCCGCTGGGCGGTTCAGAACTACAAGAAGTTCACCAAGGCGCGGGATGATCTGCCCGAAGATCAGCGCCGGGCCTGGGTCTACTATGGGCTCTTCCCCAATGCGGTAATTTCTATGACTCCAGAAACTGTTCTGTTCTATCAGGAATTTCCCATCGACACCGATAGATCCCTGCTGCGCGGCGGCACCTACCGCCACGCGGATGAAGACCGCCAGCAGCGTGCGGCGCGTTATCTTGCAACCCGGATCGACCGCGAAACGGTGGAGGAAGACATCCAGCTGACCATCTGGTCAAATGAATCAATGGCTTCAGAGAACTTTGAAGGCTTTTACCTGTCTGATCTGGAATACGGCGTCCGCACCCACCACGATCACTTGCGCGCGCTCTTGCCGATCTATGATCTGACGGACGCGCCAAAAGAAGATGACCTGAGATCTATGAACGCGGCGATGCAGGAGAGCGCCGCTGAATGATGACTTCAAACGCGCAGTGTCTGGCCCAGCTCGCCACGCCGGTTGGTCAACCCGGATCAGGCGCGACGCGCTATGGCGCGGCGATGCAGCTGTATCAGGCCGGTCAGATGTCGGCTGAGCTGCTGGAAGTTTACCGCATGTGCTGCAAGTTCGACACCGAAGACCCCTTGCGCGTCGCAGCCTATGAAGGCGTCGCAACTGAAGGACCCACGCCATGACCGCCTTGCCGACCAATCCAGACGTTGTCGTCGTGGGCGCCGGCACCGCTGGCCTAGCGGCTGGGGCCACGCTCGCCCGTGCGGGGGTGGATGTCGTGGTATTGGAAGCGGCGGGCCATGTTGGCGGGCGTTGCATCACCGATGTCGACGCCTTCGCCACGCCGTTTGATCGCGGCGGATCATGGCTGCATTCGGCTGAGATCAATCCACTGGCGCGCATCGCCGAACAGGCGGGGGAGGTCTTCGACAAGTCCCGGGGGAATTTCACCCAAGTTTACACCCACGACCGCAGGCTGACGGCGGAAGAGATCGCCGATTACGCGGCTTACTATGACAAGATGTGGGTCAGCATCGCCGCCGCTGGCGAGCTGCCCACAGACGCAACGCCCGCATCGGTCATTCCGGCCTCGCCCTGGCGCGACACCACCCAAAACTGGATCGGGCAGATGCAGGGCGGCGACGCCGATGAGACGTCGGTCCATGACATTGCGCAATATAGCGACAGCGAAGGCGACTGGCTGGTCCATGGCGGGCTTGGCGCCTTTGTGCGCCGCCAACATGCGAATGCGCCGGTTCGGCTGAACTGCCCCGTCACCGCCATCGACTATAACGGGCCAGGCGTGTGCGTGACCACGCGGGACGGAACGATCACGGCCAAGCATGTCATCATCACCGTCTCAAACGGCGTGCTCAGTGCAGGCGCCATCGCGTTCACCCCTGCTCTGCCCGATGACAAGCGCGCAGCGTTGGGGCAGACGCCGATGGGGCTTTTGAACAAGGTGGGCTTGGAGTTTGACCCCGATTGGGCGGCGGCGCATGTCGGGGCCATCGCAGATCATGCGTCGGGCGACGGTGGGTTCTGTACGATCCTGTTCGGCTTCTACGGAACGCCGCTGGCGGTTGGCTTTCTCGCCGGCAGTCATGCAGCGGCGATCGAACGGCAAGGGCCGGGCGCCGCGACCACTTATGTGAAAGAGGCGTTGGTGAACCTCATGGGCGCGGACGCCCTGAAATATCTTCGTAAAACGGCCGAGACGTCCTGGCTGACCAATCCCCTGACGCTGGGATCCTACAGCTATGCGCAGCCCGGTGGCGCGGGTGCGCGGGCGGTTCTGGCCGCGCCCATCAACCAGCGGGTGTTCTTTGCGGGCGAGGCGACACAGACCGACGCCTACGCCACCGTCCATGGCGCATACAAAAGCGGCCTGCGCGCCGCGGCTGAGGTTCGGGCGGCCAGCTGACCGGTCGCCCCGCCGGTCAGCCCGGCATCCGCGCGCTTGTCATGTGGCGCTTGCGACCAAAACCGAGGATGCGCGTGACCTGAAACCCCGCATCAGCCAGCCCCCTGCGAACGAATCCCGCTGCTGTATATGTCGCCGCCGAACCACCCGGTGCGGTATGCGCACCGACGGCGGCCATGACTGACGGCTCCCAAAGTTCGGGGTTCTTGGCGGGTGAAAACCCATCCAGAAACCAGGCGTCCGCCGCCCCTTTCCATGCAGGAAGCGTTTGTCTCGCGTCGCCTGAGATCATCTCAAACACAAGGTCATCAGCGGTGAACGCATTCGAACCGTCTCGCCAGAACGGGGCGAGGTCTTTGGCGACCAACCTCAGTTCCGGAAAGGCGTCCTGTGCGCGGATCATCTCTTCCGCCTGCAAGGGGAACGCTTCAAATGTCGTGAACCGCAGGGT
>CBFHXH010000029.1:0-5371 GCA_965659735.1 uncultured Pikeienuella sp. | reverse complement strand
GCCATGCGTGCAGAGCCGCCAGCAAGTTCAGCCCTGTGCCAAACCCAAGTTCCGCAACGTGAAACCCATCTGCGAACCTTGCGGGCAGATCATTGCCGTCAAGAAACACGTGGCAGGTTTCCGCCAGGCCATCTTCAAGACTGAAATACGGGTCGTCAAAGCGGGTTGAGACAGGTACGTCGCCGTCCCGCCATTCCAGCCCCGCCTCTTGATCCTGCATCGCGCCACCCGATCCGCCATGATAGAGGGATCGAAAATGCAGATGCGCAAAAGGATTGGCAATGACGGATGTCACCATATTGGGCGCCGGGATATTTGGACTGTCGATCGCGTGGATGTGCCAGAAAAAGGGCGCGCGCGTCAGGGTGATCGACCCGGACGGCGTAGGCGCAGGCGCCTCGGGCGGCATTGTCGGCGCATTGGCTCCGCATGTGCCAGAAAACTGGAATGAAAAGAAGGCGTTTCAGTTTGAAAGCCTGATCCTCGCCAGTGATTTCTGGGCTGAAGTTGCAGCGGCTTCCGGCGTTTCGCCCGGATATGCGCGACTGGGGCGATTGCAACCGATCCCCGACGACCATGCGCTGGCGTTGGCGCATCGGCGCGCCAAAACCGCAACGGAGCTCTGGTGCGGACTGGCGGACTGGCGGGTGGTGGAGGCGTCAGGAATTGGCGTTGCGCCGCCCAGCCCGGCCGGCTTTCTGATCCACGACACGCTTTCCGCCCGCGTCCACCCACGCCGGGCCTGCGCCGCCCTCGCCAAGGCGATTGTCGCCATCGGAGGCGACGTCACGACCGAAGGGCCACAGACCGGCAAGATCATCCACGCCACCGGCGCGGCGGGCTTGGAAAGTTTGTCCGAGGCGCTCGGCGCCCCCGCAGGTGCCGGCGTCAAAGGTCAGGCAGCACTACTGGATTTCGCGGCGCCAAACATGCCCCAGATATTTGCCGACACGATCCACATCATCCCCCACGAAGACGGCACAACAGCCATCGGATCAACGTCTGAGCGTGACTACGACAACCCCACTGCCACGGACGATCAGTTAGACGACATCATCACCCGCGCCCGCCGCGCCGCGCCTTTCCTCAAAGAAGCCGCCGTGATCGACCGATGGGCGGGCCTGCGCCCCCGCAGCAAATCGCGCGCCCCGATCCTCGGCGCACACCCGTTGCACCCAGACGAATTTATCGCCAATGGCGGCTTCAAAATCGGCTTTGGCATGGCGCCGCTAGTGGGTCAGGTGATGGCCAATCTGGCGTTGGACGGGCAGGATGATGTTCCAGCCGCATTTCGGATTTGATCAAGCCTTGGGCGCAATACCGCCAATCTGCGCCAGACACGAATTTATTTCAGGCCAGCCAGTTTAATTATCTGACAATGACCGTTCTGATGACGCAGTTGCACCGAGGCACTGCATCACTTCAGCGTCCACACGGCCTAGTTTAGCTCGCCCTTGGTCCAAAAGCTCTAACGACAGAAAAAAATTAAATTAAATTTTGTAATCTGAATTATAATTTGTCATAATTCTTTCAACTCTAAGTCTACACTGCTTACATTATTTAGAAACAGGAGAAAAGTACAATGACTGTCATATCTGCTCGCCGTGTTACACCGCTTGTTGGTCAAGAGAAAACTGTCATGCATCGTATGCTCAGGATGGCGGGAGTAGTCACGCGTCATGGTGGCAATTCTAGAATTGCTAAGATTGTTGCTGGAGCACACGCTGGTTCCATCGAAATTTGGAACATGTATGAAAATCATGCTGCAGCCGCAAAATCATTTGCAGCTTACACGCAAGACCCGGAGTATTTGGCAATAATGCAAGAAAGAGCTGTTTCACCGGCAGCAGGTGGGGTTCAGGGGCCAAATGTCGCCCGCTTCGCAGTCGGGGGATCTTCAGGGCGGCCGATGATACACCGACGTGAATGGCTGGTTGAAAGGTCTAATTTGCCGCGCATGATCGAATTAGCGCATGAAGCGATTTCATTAGTTGAGCCGCATGGAGCAACAGCATCGCTTATCGTGCCGAGTATGGCTGAAGAGCATGATAAAATCATCGCAGCGTATGGATTTAATTCCATGGAACACTGGGGGACAGTGCTTGATAATATGCTAGCCGATGAAAAAATGCAGGACCTTCAAAACCGTGCGGCGGATCTTGGCAAAATGATCTGTTCATCCGGTTGCGTCATTGTGGCCTAATATGCGAGGCCCCGGACTAAATAACGACAAGTACCGGGGCCGCTAATTGCCTAGGCCGTGTTGTGCTACGGCCCTCTAAGTTCAAGCCTCAGAGCATGGCCATGAAGCGTGTTCGGGGGCTGTCTGGGGGAAATTACTGGGGGCACCCGAGCAAGTCCGACGTTGCCCTAAGTGTAGCGGAGATTTTTGACCGGAATTTCGCGGTGGCATTCGATGACAATGTCTTGTCACACGTTGGTAGAGCGATCGAGCAAGGGCTGCTCACGCCCTAGTCTTTGGTAATTATCAATGGGCAAGAAATTGCGGCCTCGCCGCGTTTTAGCTTAAGCCATTGAAATATATATGAGAATTTACTCGATGTGGGATATAATCGGCTCTTACCGACACCCCGGCTTATCGGGGATAACCGAGTGGATTAGCCTCCTGTGAGTGACCCTTTGTTACTAGTCACGTCGATCGATCCTGCCTTCTTGTTTCTTCAGCCAGTCGTCCAAGTTGAATGGTGATAGTCGTCTACGTAACTGTATTATGTGTTTGCATAACAGCATCGCATGATATCCCGCCCAGCTCCTTTTAACCTCATTCAAGGAAAGCGAACGCTACAGCGGGATAAAGGATAAACTTTGTGCCTGCTTACCATTAGGGGAAACGATCTGATTTCGGCAAATTGTTCTAATCACTCTGCTAGATAAAGTCAGTTTGGTGAAGAGAAGAAAACCCTGACACTAACCACTGCTAGGATTGACCTGCACTGCGAAGGTGTTGGGGATTGGTCTCGAGTGTCCAGAAAAGATCTACCAACGATCCCAAGATTGCCAATGCTTGATCGGAAGGTGGTTTGAGAGGTGGATAGAAATCCACCATCTATCCCTAAACCCCTGACATATGTAGGGGATTTTTAGTCCATTGGTGCGGTCGAGAAGACTCGAACTTCCACGGGAGTTACCCCACAGCGACCTCAACGCTGCGCGTCTACCAATTCCGCCACGACCGCACGCCATGAACGCGCGCTGATAGCAAAGGCGCGGCCCCTTGTGAAGAGGGCGCAGGTTGTTTTTTGCGTCTGACCCCTGCGGTCATGTTCACCCCGCCCCGGCAATGCGCTAACAGACAGACGTGCTGGCCGGAACGGCGGGCGATAAAGCAGGCGGCCACATGGTAGAATGGCGCATTTCAGACGGGCTGACGCCCTATGCAGACGCCCTCGCACTGCAGGAGGCGCGCGTCGCCGCGATCCGTGCGGGCGAGGCGGACGAATGTGTCTGGCTCTTAGAACATCCGCCCCTACTGACCGCAGGCACGAGCGCCAAACCATCCGATCTGTTAGGGCCTGACAGGTTTCCGGTGCATCAGGTTGGTCGCGGCGGGCAGTACACCTATCACGGTCCCGGCCAGCGCATCGCCTATGCAATGCTGGACCTGGACGCCCGTGGCCGCGATGTGCGGGCTTATGTCCGCAAGCTGGAGGAATGGGTCATCCGCACCCTCGCAGAATTCGGCGTCAAGGGCGAACGGCGCGCCGATCGGGTTGGCGTCTGGGTTGTACGCCCCGACCGCCCACCCCTGCCATCAGGCGCACCAGCCGAAGATAAAATCGCAGCGATTGGTGTCAAAATCCGCAAATGGGTCACCTTTCACGGCCTCGCGATCAATGTTGAGCCTGACTTGTCGCACTATCGCACTATAATCCCTTGTGGAGTGCGGGATTTCGGGGTCACCAGCCTGATCGACCTTGGGGTTTCGGTAACAATGACTGACCTCGATATAGCCATGAAGCAGGCCTATATTGAAGTCTTCGAACAGAATGGATAAGGCGATAAAGATGAAAAAACTGTTGGGTACACTGGTGATTGGCGCAGGCGCGATGCTGGCGCATTCCGCCGCCGCCGAAGGCGACATCGCTGAGGGTGAAAAGCTGACGGCCAAGCGCTGCAAGGCGTGCCACATGATCGCGGATGGCGACAACGTGATCCTTAAGGGCGGCAAAGTCGGTCCAAACCTCTATGGCGTCATGGGCCGCGTCGCAGGGTCGGAAGACTTCAAGTATGGCAAAAGCCTGGTCGCCGCCGGTGAGAACGGTCTGGTCTGGGATGAAGAGCAGATGATCGCTTATCTTGCGGATCCCAAGAAATATCTGCGCACCTACCTGGACGACAAGAAGGCCAAGTCGAAAATGGCTTTCAAGCTGAAGAAAGAAGATCAGCGCGCCGACATCGCGGCGTATCTGGCGTCGCTGAACAGCGGTTCCTGATCTGCGTTTTCATTGCGGCCGCGCGCTGATCCCAGCGCGCGGCCGTTTTCTGTTCAGGCGTAGGAAACAATCTCGTATTCCACGCCGTCCTCATCATCAAAATAGAACCGTCTGCCAGGCTCATAGTCGCCATGGCTATAGGTCTTGTATCCCGCCGCGCTGATCCGCGCCTCTGCGGCGTCGAGGTCATCGACCGTGACGCCAATGTGGTTGAGCCCGCCCATCTGGTAGTAGCTTTCCGGCCCATCGGTTGAGGGCGTGCTGGGCGGCGAATACAGCGCGAGATAGCTCGCCTTTCCCCCGACATGAACAGAATGCCCGTCATGGATTGAGGCGCCCTGCCACCGGATGGTCCAGCCGAACAACGCGCATAGCCGGTCTGCCGTGGCCTTGGCGTCGCGGACGGTGAAATTGACATGCTCCAACATAGCTTCGGACATGGTTTGATCCTTTTCTCAAGTTTCGGCGGGGCGAAATTTCGCCCCTGCTTGAGCTTTCTAATTCCTCAACCTAACTTTAGATCAAGGTTTTTCTGAGAGGAATCACATGACCACGAAAATGCTCAGCATCGGCCAGCTTGCCAGCCGCACCGGCCTTGCGGTTTCGGCAATCCGCTACTACGAAGCCCAAGGGCTGGTTGAGGCCCTGCGCAATGCGGGCGGCCAGCGGCGGTTCATGCGGGCGGATATCCGACGGCTGAGCTTTGTGCAGATTGCACAGCAATTCGGGTTTTCCATCGCGCAGATCAAAGGCCTACTGGATGAGCTGCCTCAGGGCCGCACCCCAAACGAGGGGGACTGGGCCCGCATCGCCGGGGTTTTCCGCGCCGATCTCGACCAGCGGATTGAGACATTGGAACGCCTGCGCGACAATCTGGATGGCTGCATCGGCTGCGGCTGCCTGTCGATGAAGAAATG
>CBFHXH010000028.1:0-30465 GCA_965659735.1 uncultured Pikeienuella sp. | reverse complement strand
CGATAGGCAAGCCACCCGCCGAACGCCAATGACACCAGCCCAAGCGCCCGTGACAACGTCACAAATCTGCCTGCCCGGGTGAAATACGCAATGGCCATCGCCATCGCGAGGGCGGTGATCAGCACTTGTTCGGAATAGACCCGCCAACCGATCCACAACGGCGCCCCGGATGACCAGAAAACCGCCGTCAGCGTTGTCAGTGCGGCAAGGCAGGCGGTGACGCCTGCAATGCCGGTTTTTGCAATCACCTCAATCGCCCTTGGATTGGATCATTTGGCCCAGACGCCCTGTTCCTTGAAGAACTTGATGGCACCGGGGTGATACTCGATCCCGACATCCATGCCCATGTCCTCTTTCGCGAACCCGCGCCAGAATGGGCCGCCCGCCAGAAGGTCGCCTTCCTTCTCCCAAAGCGCGGCGACGGCCTGATAGACCATGTCATCTGAAACGTCGGCGTTTGCCCAGAGCGTGTAGTCAAAGACGTTTACGTTAGTGTCCGCGGCGATGCCGGGGATGTTCGCGTCCGCGCCCAGCGTCTGCGAATAGGTTTCCGGCAGGAATTCGCGCATCCGCTCCACCGCAGCATCACTATTGTCCAGTGACAGATAGCGAATGCCGAATGTTGCGTCGAATTCGCGGCTGTTGCCTGCGCCGACGACGACGATCGTCACGTCAGTCGACCCTTCCTGAAAGCTGGCCCACATACGTGGGAAGTTCGGTACTGCGACCCCTTCGACGTCATCCAGCGTCATTTCCGCGTTGGCGAGGTAGCCTTTGGTCACGTAGTCGCCGAGCGCCTTGTCGGCGAAGACAGGCACGCGCTTGCCCTTGAGGTCCGCAATCGATTGAATGTCGCTGTCCTTGCGCACGATATAGGCATTCCGGAACGGCATCAGACGCGCAACCATCTTTAGGTTCGTGTTGGGCCGACCTTCGGACATGCCTGTGCCATTTACCGCATAAGTTAGCTGCACGATGTTCGAGATGCCAAATTCCAGCTCGCCCGCGTTCACCAGCGGGATGTAGTCGGCGGTGTTGGCCAGTTCTTGTGGGCGCATCTGAAAGGGCGCAGCCTCAGATATGGCGGCTGCAAGGGTCCGCCCGATCTGGCTGGTCCCGCCGCGCGCTGTCGAACCCAACGCCGCAACTTGCGCGGCCGCAGATCCAGCCACTGCGACAAGCGCCGCAGCAACGCCAATGATAAAGCCTTTACGCATGATCATACTCCCTGTTTTTGGGGGCGGTGTCGCCCTAGTGTCGTTCAAACAGCGGGCCATGGCCCGCAAACTGGTCGTTGATCCCCATCGCCCGAAGCGCATGCCAGTAGGTGGCCGCGTTGATCGCGATGAAGGGTTTGCCATATTCCGCCTCAAGCTCCACACACAGGCTGCACATCGACAGGTTTGTTCCGACCTGTACAAAGGCATCCACATCGTCGCCATCCATTTCGGCGATGTGCCTACGCAGTTCATCTTCCTGTACCTGCGCAATGGCGACGGGGCTGGCGCATTTCAGACCGCGAAAGCGCACGACGTCGAAACCGCAATCCTGAAAGAACAGCGTCACGTTCTTGTCTGAGATCGGGAAATACGGGGATATGACCGCGATCCGCTTTGCGCCGGTCAAGTTCAGGGCCGCCTCGCAGGCGAACGACCCGGCCGACACCTGCAATCCACAATGGTCAAAAAGCTCCTGCATCCGCTTTTCCGACGCGGCGCGGCCATCCCAGAACATCAGTGCGGACATGCCCATGATCAGGTAATCCGGCTGGGCGGTCGTGCAGCGGTCGACTGCATCATAAAGTGTTCGGCCAATCGCCTCCACTAGCGCGACGAATTCATCGTCATTGCCCACTTTCATGTTCGGAACGAAGATCCGGCCAAAATGATTGGTCACGCCGGGGACGCGGAAATCATCCATGTCCGGCTGGACAATGGTGTTGGTTGATGGGGCGACAACAGCGTATTTGCATCGCCAGCCACGCGCGTCTTTCGACAAACTCGCCTCCCTAACCCTGTCTCTCAGCTGTTGATAAGATATTGCAAAATTGTGCAGGTCAAGAATTTGTCTGGACAAATTATTGACCACATGACAACGGCGCGCGTATTCAGGGGGCGAAAAGGCGCTGTCGCCACGACAAGAAATTGGAGGATCATATGGCTGACCCGAAACTGCGTGAGATGATTGAGAGCGGCGCATTCATTACGGCGCCGGGCGTGTTTGACATGATCTCCACCATCGTGGCGGACCGGATGGGGTTTCCAGCGCTTTATGTGACGGGCTATGGCGTCAGCGCCTCGCATCTGGGTCTGCCTGATGCAGGGATCATGACCTACACGGACATGGAAACGCGGGTGCGCCAGATCGTGCAGGGGTCCTCGACGCCAGTGATCGCGGATGCAGACACAGGCTATGGCGGCTTGCTGAACGTTCGACATACCGTACGCGGGTACGAGGCTGCGGGCGTCACCGCTATTCAGATTGAAGATCAGGAATATCCAAAGAAATGCGGTCACACACCTGGCCGCCGCGTTGTGCCGTTGGAGGATATGGTCGCGAAGATCCGCGTCGCGTCGGACAATCGGTCCAGCGCGGATTTCCTGATCATCGCCCGCACTGACAGTCGCACGACCCTGGGTCTGGATGAAGCGCTTCGCCGCGGTGAAGCCTTTGTCGACGCGGGCGCGGACGTGGTGTTCGTTGAAGCGCCTGAGACTGAAGCCGAAATGCGAATGATCAACGACCGCATTGGCTCGCCAACCCTGGCCAATATGGTGTCTGGCGGCAAAACGCCCATTCTTGCCGCGGACCGACTAGCCGAGATTGGCTACGCCATCGCGATCCATCCTGCGCTGGGCTTCCTGGCCGTTGGCGAAGCGCTGAAAGCTTCATACGGCGAACTCGCCAAAACCGGCGATGTGGCGCACGCCAAACTGGATGATTTTGGCGCGTTCAGTCGAATGATGGGCTTTGAAGACGTCTGGGCCTTTGACCGCAAATGGGCCAAAGTTTAGATTGAGCATCACTGCCCGAACCTGATCGCAAACACCTATGCCTCAAATCCTTAGCGTCGCCGACCTGACGGCTGATTTGCATGCGCTTGGCGTCACCAAGGGTGACGGCCTTTTCGTCCACAGTTCGCTATCCAAGATTGGCCGTGTCGTCGGCGGTCCGCGGGGGTTGATCCAAGCGCTGTTAGACGCTGTGGGTGACAGCGGCTTGATCGCCATGCCTGGGTTCAGCCGCGACGCCTATGATCCGGTCGCGCTGGATGGCTTGGAAGTGTCCGCTGAAGAACATACGCATATTCGTGACCAGGTCCCGGGTTTTGATCAAGCTTTGTCTAACGTTGCGCAAAACGGCGCCACGCCGGAGGCGTTTTGCAGGTGGCCCGGCGTTATTCGCAGCGCGCATCCGACCAGCTCAGTTCTGATGCGAGGACGCGACGCGGCTGACTGGGCTGCGCTGCACGACCCAATGGGCTGGCCTGCGGGGCCTGAAACGCCATGGGGGCAGTTAGCGAAGCGCCCCCAGATGAAAATCCTATTGATTGGAGTGCGATGGAACCGCTGCTCCGCCCTTCACGCTGCTGAGACTGCCGCGAAGCACCGAAGGGTGCAGATGCGTCACTTCAAACTGGACGGGCAGTGGGTTGACGCACCAGATGTTGTGGATGACCTGAGCACGCTTTTCCCCCTCGTGGGCGAGGCGTGGGAGGCAACCGGCGCCGTCCAGCAAGGCAGGATCGGCGGGGCGGTTGCGTTGCTGGCGGACTATGGGCACTTGGTTGCATTCGCAACAGCCCGGTTGGACGATAAAAACCGCTCCAACGGTGTTCCAGAGTTTCGATGATGTAGGTCTTTGCTGCGATGAGCCCGTTACGCCGTCGCAGCCGGGTGAACGATCGCATCGTTGTTTCGCCGAAAAAACCAATCCGTCCGAGTAATTCATAGACGTAAGCGCCCACGCACAGGAACACGCCGCCGCCCAACCAGAATACCAGAATCGCCAACACCGGGCCCAAGCCTACAGAGATCGAGAGGACGCACATCAGCGCGAGGCTGCCTGCATAGCTTACCACGCAAAGAAGTGCGCCTATCTGACGGCTTTTTATACGCGGGTCGATGAACGTCTCGGTTTGGTTGGGCCCCATGTCTCGCTCCATCAACCTCTTGTTCACGCTGCGGTGGTGAATCTGAAGTTAGCGATTGTGGGCTAAAGTGATACTGAGCATTAATATACGGTCGCTGGGAAAAGTATGGCGCTTATATCCTTTCACATCACTGGTAAGTTGAGGCGAGTTTAGGGATCAGCCCATAACCTCTTTCATCATCTCGGCGGCCTCAGCTTCAAAAAGGCGCTCTTCCGCAGCGCCTTTGACCTGCAATTTGCCAACCTCCATCAGCAAAGGCGCTGAGAGGGGAGTGGGATGAGGCGCCTCGACCAATCGGACATTGCCCTCGATGCGGGCGAGCATTTCTTCGATACGGTCAAAATCGACCATGCCGGTCATGGCTTCCTGTCGTGTCGCTTTCAGGATCAAGTGATCAGGATCGTATTTGATCAGCGTGTCATAAAGGATGTCTGACGAAAACGTCGCCTGGCGCCCGGTTTTTTCCAGACCTGGAAGGCGGCGTTCGATCAGACCTGCGACTGTCGCAGCCTGACGAAAGCTCTTCTTCATCATCAGGCTGTCCATCATCCACGTGTCCAGTCCGTAACGCAGGCCCTGTGCGTCGAACAAGGGCGCCGGGTCGCGCACGGGCTCCAGCCCCCAGATCATCAGGCCATAGTCGTTGCAGACATAGCCTAGCGGGTCCAATCCCGCCGCCTCCATCCGCTTGGTGACAATCAGTCCGAGCGTGTAGTGAGCGTTGCGGCCCGCAAAACCAAAGGCGGTCATATGCCAGCGGTTCTTGCGCGGGAAAATCTCAACCATCAATTCGCCGCGCTTAGGATGGGATGAAATGCGCTGCTGCAGGCGCAGCCACCATTCAACCGATTCTGGCAGATCAGCCCATCCACCCTGATCATTCAGCATGTCGATCATGCGATGAGCAAGAAAGGTCGATATCGCCAGCCGCGCGCCGCTGAAAGCGGGGATCTGCGGGTCTTTGCCCGGCGAGGGCGTGACCCTGACGACCATTTCGCGCAAGGCGTCATAGCGGACGGTTTCGCCGCCAATCAAAAAGGTATCACCAGGACGCAGGCCCGCCGCAAACGCTTCTTCAACTTCGCCCAGCTTGCGCCCGCCCCGTGCGCCGCGGCCGGATCGGACGTTCAGCTTTTCAGATTCGACGATCGTCCCGATGTTCATCCGCAGGCGCTGCGCGACGCGAGGGTCGCGCAGGCGCCAGCCGTCTCTTGTTTTCATCAGACGACGCCAACGGTCGTAGGCCTTCAGCGCGTAACCGCCAGTGGCGCAAAAATCGAGGCACTCATCAAAGCTTTCACGCGGCAGGTCGCGATACGGGCCGGCGGTGCGGATTTCTTCGTACAGCGCATCGGCTGTGAACCCGCCAGCGCAGGCGGTCAGCAGGATGTGTTGGCAAAGAACATCGATCCTGCCGGGCGACATCGGTTCGCCATCCAGTTCATTCGCTTCGACAGCAGCGAGCGCGCAGCGGCATTCCAACAACTCCAATCGGTTGCCGGGAACCAAAATGGCCCGGCTAGGCTGATCAAACTGATGGTTGGCCCGTCCGATCCTCTGCACCAGCCTTTTGACGCCTTTTGGCGCCCCAACCTGAATGACAAGATCCACTGCGCCCCAATCGATCCCGAGGTCGAGCGATGAAGTGCAAACCACCCCACGTAATTCCCCCCGCGCCATCGCGCCTTCCACCTTTTCACGCGCTTCCCGCGCCAGTGATCCGTGGTGTAGGGCGATGGGCAGGTCATTGTCATTCACCGCCCAGAGCGCCTGGAAGAACAACTCCGCCAGCGCGCGGGTGTTGATGAAGACCAGCGTCGTGTTCGCCTTTTCAATTTCTTCCATAACTGCGCGCGCCGCATAACGCCCACCATCGCCGGCCCAGGGCGGCTCTCCCGCCGTTTCTAGAATGCGAATGTCAGCCTTCGGCCCTGGTGGGGTCTTTAGAATGCGGCATCCTGTGGGCGCCAGCCAATCGGCCATAGCCTGCGGGTCTTCGGTCGTGGCGCTCAGCCCGACACGTCGATGATCGGGCGCGATCACATCCAGCCGCGCGAGGCACAGCGCCAGTTGATCCCCCCGTTTTGTGCCAGCCAGCGCATGGGTTTCATCCACGATGACAGCCTTCAGCCCGCCGAACATACGGTGAGCGTCTTCCTGACTGAGCAACAACGCCAGGCTTTCAGGGGTCGTCAGCAGTATATGTGGCGGATCCATGCGCTGCTTGCGGCGGGCGGATTGCTTTGTATCTCCCGTTCGATCCTCAGCTCGGATCGCCAAATCCATTTCAGTAATTGGCGCTTCCAGATTGCGGCGAATGTCAGCGGCAAGCGCGCGAAGCGGCGAGATATAAAGGGTGTGAAGGCCAGGGCGCGGCGCGTTTGCTAGATCAATAAGTGAGGGAAGAAATCCGCTCAGCGTCTTGCCGCCACCTGTGGGCGCAATTAGCAGATCGGCGCCGCCTTCGCCTGCCCGACGTATCATTTCCAGCTGATAATCGTGCGGCGTCCAACCGCGCGCGGTGAACCAGTCGGCGAATGTGTGTGGAAGCTTGATCATTGCGTTGAACATAGCGGGAACACGTAGTCCTGCAATAATTAGCGACGGCGCAGCGCGCCATCATCTTATCCTCCCGATCCGCCAAGCGTTCAGGTTTGCGTATTTTGGCGACAAAGAGAGGGATGAAGACGTTCCCACATGTCATCTTTGTAGCGCAAATACTCACTCGTCGTGGTCAGGCAACCAGCATGATCTTGCCCAGATGCGTCGACGTCTCCATCAGCTCATGCGCCTTCGCAGCATCGTCTAGCGCAAATTCAGAGTGCATGACCGGGCGGACACGGCCCGCCTCCAACAATGGCCAGACCTTTGCGTGGAGGCTGTGGGCGATTGCTGACTTTTCTTCGATTGAGCGGGGGCGGAGGGTTGAGCCGGTGAAAGTCAGCCGTTTCAACATGATCTGGACGAAGTTCAGTTCAACCACTGGCGATTGGAGGAAGGCGATCTGAGCTATGCGACCTTGATCTGCTGCGAGTTTAACATTGCGTGGGATGTAATCGCCCCCAACCATGTCGAGGATCAGATCAACGCCCTTGCCGCTCGTCGCATCACGCAGAGCTTTGACGAAATCATCCTCGCGGTAGTTGATGGCGATCTCTGCGCCGAGTTTGCGGCAGAGGGCGGCTTTGTCTTCGTTTCCGACCGTCGTGAAAACCCGTGCGCCGAAGGCTGTGGCAAGCTGGATCGCTGTGGTTCCAATACCTGACGATCCGCCGTGAACTAGAAATGTTTCGCCAGCAGACAGCCCACCCCGATCGAATACATTGGTCCAGACGGTGAAGAAGGTTTCGGGCAGCGCCGCAGCTTCAGCCATTGAAAAACCGGCGGGAACGGGCAGCGCGTGATCCTGATGCGTGACGGCGTATTCGGCATAGCCGCCCCCTGCCAGCAAAGCGCAGACCTTGTCGCCAACCGCCCATTCGTCGACAGAGCCGCCGATCGCGACAACTTCGCCTGCGGCCTCCAGCCCTGGCAGATCGGATGCGCCGGGTGGCGGCGGATACGCGCCTGCGCGCTGCAAAACGTCGGGGCGATTCACGCCAGCTGCGGTGACCTTGATCAGGATTTCGTCCGCCTTGGGTGTCGGCACCGGACGTTCGCAAGGGGTAAGGACCGAAGGTGGGCCGCCGCCATCTGTGATTTCAATCGCACGCATTGTTTGGGGCAGGGTCATTTCTGGTTCTCTTTCTGGCCGGTTCAGGCGAGACTTTTCGCCATGAACCAACCATCTGTCCAGCCCACCCCCTTCAAAGTCGTTGCATTAGGCGAGATCGCCATTCGCTGAGCCGACCTCAATAATATGACCGCCTTCTATAGCGACGTGCTCGGTTTGAGTGCGCTGGAAAGGGACGGCGCTGACGGTATTGCCTTTTTCGACCTTGGACCCGGATTTCAGGGTCACAGAACTTCGCTGGCCCTTTTTCGTCATGATGCCGGGCGTGTTGAGTTGCATCGCCGTGATGGGCCGCCTGTGGCGGGGGGTGGGGAGAGATCTTCGTTGCACCATCTTGCCCTAACGGTATCAGCGGAAGATCAGGAAGCGGCTATAGACTGGTATGAAGGTTTGGGGCTTACATACAGAGTACAGGAATTTGACTGGATCGGCTGGCGCGGCGTCTTCACGGAAGACCCCGAAGGCAACACTGTTGAACTGGTCTCAAAAGTAAAGGCAGGAGAGACCCATGACTAAAATCGCCCTCATCACCGGCGCCGGCAGCGGCATTGGCCGATCAACCGCTGTCGCCCTGTCGAAAGACGGCTGGAGCGTCGTTCTGTCTGGCCGGCGCGTTGACGCGCTGGAGGAAACCGCCGCCCTCTGCCCCGGCGAGACGCTGGCGACCCCCGGCGATATCGCCAGCCCGCAAGCGGTCGATGCGATGTTCGCCGCCGTCAAAGACAAGTTCGGACGGCTGGATATGCTGTTCAACAATGCTGGTCGATCGTCCTCGCCGAAAACCATCGACGATACGCCTCTTGAAGACTGGTACAGCGTGATCGACGCAAACCTTCATGGCTCTGTCCTCTGCGCCCGCGCCGCGTTTGGCATGATGCGCCATCAGGACCCGCAGGGAGGGCGAATCATCAATAACGGCTCTATATCGGCCCATGTGCCGCGTGTCGGATCGGTCCCCTACACCGTGTCGAAACACGCGATCACAGGGCTGACCCGCAGCCTGTCCCTTGACGGCCGCGCCTACAAGATCGCCTGCGGCCAGATCGATATCGGCAACGCGCTGACTGAGATGGCGCAGAAGATGACCCAAGGCATGCCGCAGCCCTACGGAGAGATCGCTGTCGAAGCCACGATGGACCCTGAGCATGTTGCCCAAGCCGTGCTCCAAATGGCGAACTATCCGCTTGAGACCAATGTGCAGTTCCAGACCATCATGGCGACGACCATGCCGTTCATCGGACGCGGATAGATGGACACGGTCGACAGTATCGAAGGGCTCGAAGACATCTACGGCCAGGTGCACCCCGCCGCCGTTCTGAAAGTTGCCAAGCGGATGACACCGCTTTACCGCAAGTGGGTTGGCGCAAGCCGGTTCTGTGTCATGTCCACGGTCGGACCGGAGGGCGTCGACGGCACCCCGCGCGGTGATGTCGATCCAGTCGTGCGTGAGCTGGACGAGACGACGCTGGCAATGCCCGACTGGCGCGGGAACAACCGGCTCGACAGCCTGCGCAACATCGTCCGCGATGGGCGCATCGCGCTGATGTTCATGGTGCCGGGCGACAACATCGTACTGCGAGTGAACGGGCGTGCGAAATTGACGGCGGATGAGGGATTGCGGACGTCTTGGGAGCAAAAGGGCAAGCACCCCGCAACTGTCATTCTGATAAGGATTGAGGAGATCTATCCACAGTGCCCCAAGGCGTTGATTCGCTCGCGTCTCTGGTCGTCGGACGATGAAAGCGAGGGTCTGCCAAGCCTTGGCGACATGCTCACGGACATGTCCAAAGGCGATTTCGACGGCGCAAAATTCGACCGCGACCAGCCGGAGCGGCTAAAGGAAACCATCTGGTAGGATGTCGAAACCACGTGTCAAAATCTGCTGCATCGCCAATGTGGCGGAGGCGGAGATGGCGACTGCCGCTGGCGCTTCCATCCTAGGTCTGGTCGGGGCCATGCCCTCTGGCCCGGGCCCGATCAGCGACGATCAGATCGCTGAGGTCTGCGCCTGGGCGCCGCCGGGGATCGAAACAGTGCTTCTGTCATCGGAAACCACGGCGGAGAGATTAGTCGCCCACGCCGCCCGCTGCCGCCCCTCGGTCCTGCAAATTGTCGATGCGCCGGAACCGGGCACCTACGCCGCCCTCCGCGCTGCGCATCCGACTCTAAAGCTGATGCAGGTGATCCATGTGGAGGATGACAGCGCCATCGACCAGGCCCACGCCGCTACGGCTGAGGTTGATGCGATCCTACTCGACAGCGGCAGGCCTTCAGCATCGGTGAAAGAGCTTGGCGGTACGGGCCAGACGCATGACTGGGCGGTTTCGGCCAGGCTGGTGCAGGCGGTTGCGAAACCGGTCTTCCTTGCCGGCGGTCTGGACGCCGGGAATGTGACGGAGGCCATGCGCCAAGTCCGCCCCTATGGTCTCGATCTTTGCTCAAAGGTGCGAACGGATGGCCGGCTGGATCAGGCAAAGCTGACTGCGTTCATGGAGAAGGTGCAAAACGCTTGACCTTGGACAGACCAGCTACAGATGACGATAGTACAGGTGACGCAAAAAGGCGGAGGTTGGCTTGGCGAAATCAGCGATAAAACTGGCGTTGGCCGCAGCCGCGTTCGGCCCCGCGATGGCCGTGTCAGAGCCGACATGCACCGCTGACGCCATGATCGTTTTCGATGGCTCAGCTTCAATGGCGAAAACGGGGCCTGGCACGGGCGATACACCGCGCATCGTTCTGGCGCGCAGGGCGATGCACGAAGCAATGCCTGAGATTGAGTTGTACCGCGACCTTGGGCTGGTGATCTACGGCCCGGCGGGCCAGCAGAAAAGTTGCAACAATGTCAGCCCTCGGTTTTTACCAGTTCCGGATGCGGCTGAGCAGATTATCAGCGCGGTCGACGCGCTTGACCCCGACGGCAACACCCCCCTGACCGCCGCAGTGCAGAGCGCGGCGGAGGCGCTTAACTATACCGAGAAAACCGGCGTCGTCGTGTTGGTGACCGATGGCCGCGAAACCTGTGGCGGCTCACCCTGCGCGCTGGGCGCTGAACTTGCGGCTGGTGGCGCGGATCTGACTGTTCATGTGATTGGGTTCCAGCTGCAGCGCGATTCAAAGGGCCATCCATCCTTTCGGCCCTCTAACAATGTGTTCAAGGCGGACTGTCTTGCTGAACAAACTGGTGGGAAAAAAGTGACCGCCGAAACGGTGGAAGAGCTTGTGGGCGCGCTGCGTGAGACGTTGGCCTGCCCGGTGGTGAGTTTGCTCAGATAGGGCGCCTTACGGCAGGCGGGAGAGTAGCGATTGAGAGTTAACGCCCGCGTTCCTCTCGGAAGGTAGTGGGCCTTAATGCTAAAATCTTAGTGTGCGTTCCTATAAAGGCGACCGGCGGCTAATCCGCATAGGTAGCCCTATCCCACGCGCGAAACCGAACCAACGCTTGCATTTCCCCGCCGATTCCGTCATATCGCCACTCTTCACGGAGATACCCTAGCAAGGAGCCTCGCTTATGGCCCGCGTTACAGTCGAAGATTGCGTCGATAAAGTTCCAAACCGGTTTGATCTGGTCATGCTGGCTGCGCATCGCGCCCGCGCCATTTCCACTGGCGCTGAGCTGACGGTTGATCGCGACAATGACAAAAACCCGGTCGTTGCTCTGCGCGAGATCGCGGATGAGATGTTGCCGCCCGAAGATCTGCGCGAACAGGCGATCGAAGCATTGCAGCGTCAGATCGAGGTTGATGAGCCTGAAGAAGATAAAATGGCCTTCCTGATGGGTGCAGAAACCAATGACCAGCCGGCTGCTGAAGAGCTGACCGAAGAACAGCTGCTGCGAGCATTGCTGGCGGAACAGGGTAACTGACCCCCAGCTTTACTGAAACTCATAAAAAGTGCCCGGGTCTGACCTCGGCGTTTTTCGTTTGGACGGGCTTGTGCGTGAAAAGACGCGATATGCCTGCCGTTTTAACTGACGAAGACCTGACCCTCCGGCCTGCCATAAAGGGCGACGGTCGCGCTTATCTCGAACTTGGTTGGTCCGCTGAAATCCATCGTATGTTTGGCGGCAGTGACACTACGCCGCCGAAAAACCCCAGAAAGATTGCAGCATGGTGGATCAGGTCGATCAGGGCGCAGCCTTATGCATGGGTGATCGAGAATGATAAGCAGATGATTGGGCAGATCAGGCTTCATACGTTTGACCAGACTGATCTGAGCGCGCGGCTGGCGGTCGGGATCCTTACTGATGATCAACTTGGCCGCGGCGTGGGGCGGCGTGCGATCCGGCTGGTTCTAGGCTATGCATTCGCTGAAATGGATTTGAACCGCGTTGATCTGCGGGTGCTGGATTTCAATGAACGTGCGATCCGTTGCTACAAGGCCGGCGGCTTTTAAGTGGAAGTTCGCGCTCGCCAATCAGCCCGGATTGGGGACAGGTTCCATGACGATGTGATGATGGGTGTTTTGGCTCAGGAATTTTCTTCGGGTTTGTGCGTGGGCAGGCGTGCGTAGCCTTCGAAGAGGGAGCGGATCTCAACGCTTGACCGAACGCCAAGGTCGGCCAACCAGCGGGCGGCGGCGTCGCGGCCGATGCTAAACAGGTGCTTCAGAAACGCCCATTCGGTGTTCATCTTGGAAGACGCATCCAGCGGGCGCATCCGCTTGCGCGCCTGTATCATGTGAAGGTGCATGTTGCGGTATTCGTTTGGATCAAGCTTGCGGCTTTCTAGCAAACGGCTGACAAAATCGATCGACCGTAACTCGTGCATGAGCGAGCTGTTGAATGTGATTTCATTGATGCGGTTGTTAATGTCCGCCGCCGTTTTCGGCACGCCGGGCCGAACGATCGGATTGATCTGGACAATAATGATGTCATCGGAAGGGAAATTGTAGAAAAACGGATAAAGCGGCGGGTTGCCGCTGTATCCGCCATCCCAATAGTGCGCTCCATCCATCTCTACCGCTTTGAACATGCCAGGTAAGCAGGCCGAGGCGAGAACGGCGTCGGCGTCAATTTCGGCCCTCTCAAACACGCGGGATCTGCCGGTTTCGACATTGGTAGCGCCGAGGAACAGTTCCATATCGTGGCAGGCGCGCACCTTGTCGAATTTCATCTGTTCGATCAGCAGGCTGCGCAACGGATTGATGTCGAACGGATTGAACTCATAAGGTGACGCAAAATTTTGGGTCAGGTTCATCCACTGAAATCCGGGGCTGTCATCCAGCGACCAAGACCCTTTCATTCGTGCCCAGAATGATCGTTGCATCGGGCTGTATTGTCCCGCCGCGCTGACTGATTTCCAGAAACGGGCCAAGGCTGCGCGCGCACTTTGTGCACCGTCGTCATACATCCCCTGCGCTGCGACCACCGCATTCATCGCGCCGCCGGAGGTGCCCGAAATCGCTTCAACCCAAACCCGGTCGTCCTCAAACAACTTGTCGAGCACACCCCATGTATAGGCGCCATGGCTGCCGCCGCCTTGCAGCGCAATATTCACCGCCTTTTCGTGGCGGGCGGAAAGTCGGGATTTCTTTTGGGGCAAGGCTGATATTCAAAGCTCCGGTAATAAAGGGCCTGTCGGAAATGCACTTGTCGACATGATTGCCCAAACTGCTACTGTTTGCCTATGCGTCCCCTTTACCCCGATACCGCTTATGACCCGAAACCTGCGCCCAGTTATTGGCAGGCGACGGTGCCCGATGCGGGCCCTGGCCCGGTTCTGGTCTGTGACACGACCATCGACACCGCTGTGATCGGCGCGGGCTTCACTGGCCTGAACACCGCCATCCGACTGGCTGAGCGAGGGGAGGAGGTCGCTGTTTTTGACGCCGGCTTTCCGGGTTGGGGCGCTTCTGGCCGAAATGGCGGGTTTGTGTGCACCGGCGGGTCCAAAGTCGAATACGAAGACCAGATCAAGACGCACGGATTTGATCAGACCAAGGCGTATGTGGACCGGCAAAAAGCCTCCATCGACCACGTAGCTGACAATCTGGATCGGTTCGGCATCGACGCGGATCGCCATTCTGACGGTGAGTGGTTGCTATGCCACTCCGCCAAGAACTTCGATGCCTGCTCTGGGTTGGCGGAGGTTGAACGCAGCCTTGGCATCCCCGTCAACACTTATTCACAGGCGGAACTGGACGAGCGGGGCATGGCTGGGCCAGAATTTCATGGTGGCTATCACACCGGCTGGGGTTTTGCCGTCCATCCGCTGAAATACGCCCATGGGCTGCGCAGGGCGGCTGAAGAGATGGGGGTCAGGACATATTCCCTGTCGCGGGTCAGCGATGTGAAGCGGGAAAACGGTTATCGCCTTATGGTCAACGGCCAAACCGTACGGGCGCGGCGCCTGATCGTGGCGGCGAATGGCTATGCAAAAGATGGATGGATCGACTGGCTGAGCGGCCGGTTTCTGCCCGTCGTCTCCTCCATTATGGTGACGCGAGTGCTGACAGATGACGAACTGGCCGCACAGGCTTGGACCACCGATCAGGCCGCTTTCGACAGCCGGGCGCTGGTGCACTATTTTCGCATGCTGCCGGAAAAGCGGTTCATGTTCGGCATGCGTGGTGGGTCATCCTGGGGTCCTGCCGCCGAACGCAAGCGCGACCGGATTATCCGCCGCGAATTTGACCGCATGTTCCCTGCCTGGCGTCATGTGGAGACGGATCATACCTGGTCGGGCCTTCTTTCCTTGTCGTGGAGCTATTCGCAATACACTGGCCAACTGGGCGACTGGCCCGACGCCTGGACCAGCTTTGCCTATCACGGCAACGGCGTCGCGATGGGCAGCTATGCAGGCAAGCTGCTGGCGGATATGGCGCTGGGTGATTTGCGCCAGCAGGACCTGCCGGTGATCATGGCGACACCGCCCGCCAAATTTCCCCTGCCTGCCCTGCGCATGAAGTACATCAAAGGGTATTACGCCGCGTGGGATCTGAAGGAGCTGATCCGCGGTTAAGCGGCGTCCCAGACTGGTGAAAATTCAAAATCGCAGATGCGATGGCCCGCATTTCGCAGATCGCTGATCGCCGCCATTTCCTCCACCGTCAGTTCAAAGTCATTGATGCTCAGGTTCTCGGCCAGTCTTTCTGGATTACTGGTGCGCGGAATAGCGATGATCCCGTTTTGTTGCACATGCCAGCGCAACACGACCTGCGCTGGCGTCGCCCCGGTGCGGGCGGCTGGGGCTGTGACCGCTGGGTTGATGAACAGATCGCCGCCGCGCGCCAACGGGCAATAGGACGTTACCGCCAGCCCATGTTTGCGGCAGGTTTCCATCACACGGGTCTGGTTCAGTAGCGGATGGTATTCGATCTGATTGCAGGCGAGGGGCGCGTCTGACAGAGCGACAACTTCCTCAATTTGATCAATTGTGAAGTTCGAGATGCCGATGGTCTTGGCCCAGCCTTTCACGCGAACCTCGTTCAGTGCAGCGATGGTCTCGGCGAAAGGGACGGTTTTGGATGGCCAGTGGATGAGGATCAGGTCGACATGATCCGTGCTCAGCCGATCCAGGCTCGCCTCAACTGACGCGATGAAATCATCTGGCGCGGCGTCGGATGGCCAGACCTTTGTGGTCAAAAAGTAGTCGCTGCGCGCCAGTCCGCTATCCGCAAGGCCTTGCCCCACGGCGTTCTCGTTCTTGTACATCGCTGCAGTATCGATGTGGCGATAGCCAACTTCCAGCGCCTTAGCGACCAGATTGCGGGCTTGATCCCCTTCCAGCGTCCAGGTGCCCATGCCAATTGCGGGAATTTTCGCCCCGTTTGCCTCCACATTATGCATGATCTTCCCTTTTCCTGACTGCGCTTACGCGTCATCCTTGGCGTACAGCGTTAACGACACCTACATTAAACAGTTAATAGACCCGAGTCGCGATGATCCGCCAGTTTGAATTGCTGGAACTTGTACAGGCCTACAATCCGAATACGGATGAGGCGCTGCTGAACCGCGCCTATGTTTATGGCAGCAAAGCGCATGCCAAACAGACCCGCGCCAGTGGTGCGCCGTATTTTGGGCATCCGCTCGAAGTCGCTGCGATCCTAACGGAATTGAAGCTTGACGATGCGACCATTGTCACTGCGCTGCTGCATGACACGATCGAAGACACTGGAGCGACTTTCGATGAAATTCGCGAGCTGTTTGGCGATGAAATCGCCACCCTTGTCGACGGCGTGACCAAGCTAAACCGGCTTGAAATGACATCGAAAGAACAGGAACAGGCGGAAAATTTCCGCAAGCTGCTGTTGGCGATGGCCAAAGACGTGAGGGTCATTCTGGTGAAGCTGGCGGACCGGCTGCACAACATCCGAACTTTGGGCCCGCTTCGCCCTGACAAACGCGAACGCATCGCCCGCGAAACGATGGAGATTTTTGCCCCTCTTGCGGGCCGCATGGGCATGCAGAAGATCCGCGATGAGCTGGAAGACCTGTGTTTTGAGGTGCTGAACCCTGAGGCGCGAACTTCCATTATGCGGCGGTTTCTGAAGTTGCGGCGCGAAAAGGGCGATATCATTCCAGATATCACCTCGCTGATTGAAGAAACGCTTTATCAATCAAAGGTTCCGGCGCATGTGGTCGGACGTGAAAAGCGCCCCTATTCCATCTGGCGAAAGATGGAAGAAAAGCAGATTCCGTTCTCTCGCCTCTCCGACATTTATGGCTTTCGCGTCATTACCGAGGACGAACCTGCCTGTTATGCCGCGCTGGGCGCCATTCACAGTGCGATGCGCGTCATTCCGGGGCGGATGAAGGACTATATCTCAGGCCCCAAATCCAATGGTTATAGGTCACTGCACACAACCGTTTCTGGACCGGGCGCGAGCCGTGTTGAAATACAGATCCGCACGCGCGACATGCATGAGGTCGCCGAAACCGGTGTTGCCGCCCATTGGTCGTATAAGGAAGGTGAACGGGTTGAAAACCCATTTGCCGTCGATCCCTTTCATTGGCTGTCTGACCTGGTCGACCGCATGGAAAAGGGTGAAACACCAAAGGAATTCATGGAACGTGTCACGCTCGACATGTTCCATGACCAAGTGTTCTGTTTCACCCCGAAAGGTGACGTTTACGGCTTGCCGCGGGGCGCGACGCCAATTGATTTCGCCTATGGGATCCACACCAGTATCGGTGATACCTGCGTTGGTGCCAAAGTTGATGGCCAGCGGGTGCCGTTGTGGACCCGCCTCAGAAACGGACAATCGGTTGAGATTATTCGGGTCGACGCATCGCGCCCGACGCCTGTCTGGATGGACATGGCGGTGACGGGTCGGGCGCGGTCCGCAATCAGGCGGGCGCTGCGCGCGGATGAACGGGGTGAGCATATTCGCAGGGGCCGCGCCATTGCGCGTCAGTCTTTTGCAAGGCGTGAACTAGACGGTGGTGAAAAGGCGCTGGAAACTGCTGCACGCAAGCTTTCGTTGTCGTCCGTTGATGACATGCTGGAAAGGCTTGGGTCCGCCGAAATCTCCGGCAGACAGATCGTCGCGTCGGTCTATCCCGGCATTATCGAGGCTGAGCCCGAGACCGCACAACTGCAATCCGCAAACGGCTCAGCGCGTGTGCTGGTCAAAGGGGCGCCCGCGAGCCTGCCCTTCGCTTTCGCCAGTTGTTGCGAGCCAATCCCAGGGGATCGGATCGTTGGGATCCGCAATCGTGGCCTTGTCACCTGCCATGCCATTGATTGTCCGAAACTGTCCGAGGAAGAGGAACATCTGGACCGCTGGCTGGATCTGAAATGGGATGAAGACGCGATGCAAGTCGGGCGAGCGACGAATGTCGATGTGACCTTGGCCAACCAGGCTGGCGCCCTGGGTGCGATTGCGTCACTGATCGGTGATCATCAGGCAAATATCGAGAATTTGGCGACTTTAGATCGAATGCCTGATTTTTGGCGCCTCCGCGTCAATCTATCGGTGAAAGACACCAAGCATCTTAGCGCCATCCTTACGGCGTTAGAGGCGCAGACGATCGTGACAGATGTAAAACGGGTGCGCGCGGAAGCGTCGTAGTGCAATGAAACTTTATTGGACCCTTGGCGCAAATTCGCGCTACCTCAGGATCAAATCCTTGGGGGATTTAACGCAAGCGCCTTTGGTGGGAGTTTAGAGAGCTTGGTCTTTAAACGGCGGGATAAACTGCCCTTTGTGGACCGCGTAAAGGAATTCTTTGCGCCCCGAAAAGGCTGGCGTCGTGGCATCGAATACCTGTCGCTGCGTATGCAACGCTTGCCTGATTCCGCTGATTCGATTGCGCTTGGATTCGCTTGCGGCGTGTACGCGTCATTTACCCCCTTCTTTGGTTTTCATTTCGTGTTCGCCGCTGCACTGGCTTGGGTGCTGCGCGCCAATCTTTACGCAAGCGCAATCGGCACCTTTTTTGGTAATCCGATCACGTTTGGATTCATCATGTGGATCTGTTTGACCCTTGGCGGTCGGATCATGGGCATTGACCATTCGCTGGCCGATCACCTGAAATCGCTTGGTTTCCTTGATCAGGTAATCCTGCTGTTACAGAACATCCCGACATTGGTTGTGCCTTATTTCGTAGGCGGGCTTGTCCCCGGGCTTGTCTGCGCTGTCGCTAGCTTCATGATCATCCGCCCCGCAGTGCGCGCCTATCAAAAACGGCGCCGGGACAAGCTGATGAGACTGGCCAAAAACCGTCTGAAAGATCAACTTGCCAATCAGCGGGGCATCGACCCAGCGGAATAGGGTCGTCAGACATCGCCATAGGGGCGTCTGTCTTCAGTATAGCCAAGCCTGCGAAACAGAACGACCGCACCTTCAGAACAGCGCGAATCATAGACGAAGCCCTTGCGCCGTATCGTGTCAAACACGTCTGATATACCTGTCAAACCGGTGATGTGATCGTGCAGTTCGATGATCACACGATCCACGCTGGTCATATCAGCGCCTTTCAGCAACTCAACTTCCCCCTCTCGATATCGCAGACAATGCAGCTGATCGCCTCTGCCCGCAAAAGGCGGTTTAGCGAGATGACCGGCACTTCGAAGACTGTATTGTACGGCACGTCTGTCGTGTTTAGCGACGACATCCAGAAATCCGGGCGCTGATAGAATTTCGCCGTTGTTCCTTCGGCGGCTTCTGGCGCCAGCACACCGTTCTTGACCTCAGCGCCAAGGCAACCGCTTCGCACCAGGGTTTCAGCCGCGCTGCGCGCCAGCCTTGGATCTGCTCCGACCGCGATTAGCGAGATGACCCTTGGGTCGCGCGCGATCAACGTTGTGATAAACTCAAGGTCGGAGCCAACCTCCAACGCCCGGTCGCAGGGTTTGAGAGGTTTGGCGACAATGCGCGCCTCTTCCTCCTAATAAGCGCCCGAGGTTAGGGCCTTGGCGATTGTGGGGATTGTGACGTCGCTGGGGGACTGGATCAGGACGTCGTTCAATTTGAAAGCGAGGCTATGGCCAGATTGGATGGACATGTTGGGAATGTTCTCACTGCGTTTGAATATCCCCTTAATCTGACCGACCTAAGTTAATACACGATTAATCCAGGGCGAGACTGGTAAGACAGCCTGCAAAACCAAAAAGGCCAGAGCATTGGCCCCGGCCTTTCCAATTCTCTTGCAACAGAGGCAGTTATTCGCGTGCAGCGCCCATGAACTGCAGCAGGAACATGAACATGTTCAAGAAGTTGATGTAGAGGCTCAGCGCGCCCATGATCGCGCCCTTCGCCAGATATGCTGCGCCCTCGGCGCCCATCGTCGCATAGTGTAGATACTCAGTCTTCAGACGTTGCGTATCGTATGCGGTCAGACCGGCGAAGATCAGGATACCGATGATCGATACAGCGAAGCTGAGCGCTGAGCTCTGCAACCAGATGTTTAGAACCGAACAGATCAGCAGACCAATCACACCCATGATCAAGAACGAACCCCAACCGCTGAGGTCTTTCTTGGTCGTGTAGCCGTACAAGGACAGGCCGAGGAACGCGATTGCCGTAGCGAAGAAGGTCTGTGCGATCGACATGCCGGTGTAGATGGCGAAGATCGATGAGATCGACAGACCCATCATTGCCGCGAAGGCCCAGAAGACGGTCTGCGCGGTGCTCGCGCTCATCCGGTTGATCATCGCCGCGAAAGCGAAGACGAACAGCAGCGGGCCGAACATCACAGCCCATTTCAGTGGCGAGTTAAACAGAGCCACAATCAGACCAGATGGGACAAGCGCCGTTTCCTGACCGCGCATCACCGCGTACAAGTCGTTGCCGAAGACATAGGCCACCACGCCGGTGATGATCATCGCTACGCCCATGAGGGAGTAGACCTTGTTCATGTAGGCGCGAAGGCCCGCATCGATTTCCGCCTGTGCGACACTACCTGGGCGCCGGACGACAGATTCGTAGTTAGCCATTTCAGTTAACCCTTTGTTGGTTAGCGATCATTACGCCGCTGCCGCAGATAACTACGCCAGCGATGACGCAGATAATGGGGGTTTTTCGGGAATTTTCAAGCACTACCATCCCCGCGCGACGGGTCTATAACTCCAGTTTATTCGCGTGATCGCAAGACTTGCGCAGGTCTTTGCGACAAAGGACGCCATGCAAAGGCCAGTCCAGTAAGCAAACTCGCCAGCGCCCCGCCTGTCACGACGATCAAAGCTGATGATAGGCTGAACTGAAACGTCGCCTCCATCACATAGATCATCACCGCCCAGGACGCTGCAGCGCCAAACCCAACCGCCACCACGCCTGACGCAGCGCCAACCAAGCCAGCGCGCAGCGCGAAACTGCCAAGGATTCGCCCGCGACTCGCGCCAAGGGTTTTCAGGATTGCAGCCTCATACGCCCTGCGGCGTTCCCCAGCCGCAGCGGCGCCGATCAGGACGACGATCCCCGTCAATAGAACCGCACCAGCGCCCCACCGCGTCGCCGCGGCAAGATCAGACAGGCCGGCTGACACCCGCTCTACCGCGTCTTTGACGCGTATCGCGGTGACATTGGGATAAGCTCCGCCAATAGCGCGGAGCAACGGTGCCTCTGCCGTGTCAGCGGTGTGCACTGTTGCGATATGGGTGTGCGGCGCGCCTTTCATGGCGCCGGGGTCGAGAATCAACAGGAAATTGATCCCGAGACCTCGCCAGTTGATTTCGCGGAAATTTGCGATTGTTGCGGTCAATTCCCGTCCCAGAATGTTCACTGTAATCGTATCGCCGATTTTCAGGCCCATTTCGGCGCCTTCTTCGGCCGAAAAGCTGACCATCGGCGGGCCGGAATAATCCGCCGCCCACCATTCGCCATCGGTGATTTCCGCGCCTTTGGGAGGGGTTGCGGCGTATGACACACCGCGATCACCGTTCAGCACCCAACGCGCACCCGGATCAATCTGCTCCCTCGCCTCTTTCGACGGTACGCCATTCAGCGCCGTGATCACGCCGCGCAGCATTGGCGCTGTTGCGATTTCGCGGACGCCGTCGACGTCTTTCGCATCAGTGTTGAACTGCTCGATTTGCGTATTCTGAATGTCCACGAAGAAGAACGCGGGGCTGTCCTGCGGCAGCTGATCTTCGATCACTCTGCTCATGTTGAAGTCGATCTGCCCAATTGCAGCCAGGACGGTCAGACCAAGGCCCAGCGACAATGCGGCACCTGTCGTTTCACCCCCGGGCCCGCCGATGGAGGCGAGGGCGAGGCGCAGGCTGGGCCGCCCTTTCGGCAGTGGCCCGCGGGCGGTGCGTGCGGCCAGCCAACTGATGCCTTGCGCCATCAGCCACAGGGTCGCCAACGCCGCAGCAACACCTGCGAGGAACCAAGCCGCCAGCAAGATAACGCCGGAAAACCAAAGCGCGCTGACGACCAGCAACGCAGCGACGACGGTGATAAGGACCAGGTCCGTTGGTCGCGGCCACGTCCACACGCCTTCGGCAATGTCGCGGAACAGCGACGCCGCCCGTACCTCGCGCGTGCGCGCGAGCGGCCACAAAGCGAACAGCAGGGCGGTCAGCACACCGTAGATCGACGCTTCGCCAATAGGCGCGGGATAAAGGGCAAAAAGCGCTGGCACAGGCAGCAAATCTTCCAGCAGCGGCCCCAGCAACGCTGGCAACCCGGCGCCAAGCGCCAGCCCCAAGGTGACGCCAAATGCTGTCAGCAGGGCGATCTGGATCAGATAGATCGCAAAAATGCCACCGCCGGTGGTGCCAATGGTCTTGAGTGTTGCGATGGTCTCCGTCTTTTCGCCCAGATAGGATCTGACCGCAGAGGACACGCCAACTCCGCCAACGGCAAGTGCCGCCAGTCCGACAAGCACCAGAAACGCGCCGACACGATCCACAAAGCTTTGAACACCCGGCGCGCCATTGCGTCGATCGCGCCAACGCCAGCCGGTTTCTTCCGCCTTTTCGTCTGCGCTGGCTTTCAAAGCCGCCAACGATGTTGCAGGGTCCAGTCGCAGCCGCAGCGCGCTCTCGTAGAACGATCCAGCGCCGAGCAGGCCGCTGCCCTCCAGCCCACTACTGAGAACGATGATCCGTGGGCCAAGACCGAAACCTGCTGATACACCGTCCGGCTCTGCCGTCAGCGCGGCGCGCAGCTGAAAAACGCCAACGCCCAGTCGCACGTCATCACCAATTTCAAGGCCCATCTTGTCGATCAGCAATTTCTCCATCACCAGACCGTATACGCCGCCTTGAGGGGCTAACGCCTCAGCCAGCGGGATGTCAGGCGTCAGGCCAACTTCGCCATATAGGGGATAGGCACCGTCGACGCCCTTGACCTGCGTCAGGCCGCGTTCGGTTTCGCTGGTGATGCGACTGGTTCCAACCGCCATGGACCGAAAGTCGATGATTTCGGAGGTCGCGATCGCCTTGTCCGCCAGCCAGGCGCGCTCGTAATCCGTCACGCGGCGGGCTGTAAAGCGCAGCTCAGCATCGCCGCCCAGAATTGCGCGGCCCTGATCGGACAGACCCCGTTCAATCGCCGCTCGCACAGATCCGACCGCCGCGACCGCAGCCACGCCAAGTGCTAGGCAGGCGAGAAAGACGCGAAACCCCTTCAAGCCGCCCCGCATTTCGCGCAGCGCCAGTCGGAACGCCAAGGCGGGGTTCACGCCACCGCCTCAATGCGGGTTTCGCGGGCGAGGCCGTCTTCGATGCGGATGGTGCGGTCGCACATCGCTGCCAATTCCGGCGCGTGGGTCACCATGATAAGCGTTGCGCCGTGGCGTTTCTGCAAATCAAATAAGGCGTCGACAATCACCGCCCCGGTTGCAGAATCCAGATTGCCCGTTGGTTCATCGGCCAGCAAGATCTTCGGCTTGGGCGCTGCGGCGCGGGCCAACGCGACCCGCTGTTGTTCGCCACCAGACAGCTGTGCAGGATAATGATCGCCCCGATCGCCTAGCCCAAGGGTGGCGAGTTCCTCAGCCGCGCGGTCGAAGGCGTTCCTGTCGCCAGCCAGTTCTAGCGGCGCGGCGACGTTTTCCAGCGCGGTCATCGTCGGGATAAGGTGAAAGCTCTGGAATACGACGCCCATGTTGTCGCGGCGAAAACGGGCAAGTTCGTCTTCGCCCATCGCGGTCAGGTCTGAGCCATGCGCGAGGACAGAACCGTTCGTCGCCCGCTCCAACCCACCCATGATCATGAGGAGCGAGGATTTACCCGATCCCGACGGCCCGACGATGCCAACACTGTCGCCAGCGGCGACGTCCAGATCGACACCATTTAGAATATCGACACGTCCGGCCTTGCTCGACAGGCTCAGATGCACATCTTTTAGTGCGAACGCGGATTCTGGCATGATAAAGGGCGTCCCAATGAGAGTTCAGTCTACAGGTCGATATGGCGTAGCGGGATGGTTCCGCAAGGCGATGCTGGGGGTTTTCACGTCGATGACCCTGACTTCCGTCGCATTTGCCGCGCCGATTACCATTGTGGCGCTGGGTGATAGCCTGACCCACGGATTTGGATTGCCGCAGGAAGATGGGTTTGTGCCACAACTTCAAACTTGGCTCCGTGAGAACGGCGCCGAAGGGGTTGTGGTGAAAAATGCGGGCGTCAGCGGCGACACGACCGCCGGCGGCCTCGCCCGATTTGAATGGTCGCTGGCCGAAGGTGGCGATGCGGTGATTGTCGAACTTGGCGGCAACGATCTGTTGCGCGGCATAGATCCCGCCTCGTCACGGCAGAACCTGACCGGCATCATGCGAAAAGCGGCAGACCGATCTTTGCCTGTGCTGCTGACGGGTATGCAGGCGCCAATCAACTACGGCCCGGAATATAAAGAGGCGTTCGATGCAATGTATCCTGAACTCGCTGCAGAATATCAGGCAATTTATGATCCGTTCTTCCTCGAAGGGATGATAGATCGTCCTGAGTTGTTTCAGGACGATGGCATCCATCCGAACCAAGATGGGGTCGCTTTCCTGGTGGACCGGTTCGGGCCACTGGCGCTGAAACTGGTGCGGCAGGCGGAAACACAGCAGCAGTGATGAGGCTGTTCGCTGCGCTGTCGTTGTCTTCTGAGGTGTCGGACCGGCTACTGGGGGTGCAGGCGGGACTCACCGGATGGCGGTTGTCTCCATAGAAAAATTTTCACGTTACTCTCGCCTTCTTTGGTGAAATTGATCGAACAACTGCTGCGGATCTGGAAATGGCGTTCGGCCAGGTGGCCGGTGCGACGTTTGAATTTTGGATCGACGGTGTGAACGTTTTTGGCGGCCCGCGTCCGCGGTTCGCCTATGCCGCTGTCAGGCCTGAGCCAGCACTGACATTGTTGCGGGATAAGGTGCGCCAAGCCAGCCGTAGCGCGGGGCTGGACCTGCCCTCAAAAAGATATGTTCCGCATGTCACCTTGGGGCGAGGCGGCGCCCGTGTGGATCAAAGGATTTCGCGCTGGTTGGCGGCTGGTGCAGGCTTGCTCGCCGGGCCTGTGCTCGCTGAGAGTTTCGCCCTTTTCCGATCGGATCTGGGGCGAAATGGGCCTAGTTATACCGAGATCGCACGTTATGCGCTGAGCGCGCGATAGTACGCAGGATCAACCCCATTGCGGCGCAAGCTGAGCGACGCCAGCGCCAGATCTAAATGATATGTCCGATGCGCGAGGCCCCGCCGTGAGCGCCGCCTGAAATAGAGTTTCCCAACCACAACCCATCCTCCAACCCGCAAAAAAATACGCAGGCCACTATGGTGCTCTGCGCTTAGGTTGTTCGAGGGACGTTATGGAAAGGGGTCAGCGCGACGACACGATCCAGAAAGGTTTGTTGGCTTCCTGGTCGGCCTGGCGTGGGTGCACGCCAATGTCTTCGAGACGGGAATAGGGCATTGAACGCAGCGCGCGGCGTTCACGGATCGCGTTCAGCCACAGTTTCACTTTCTTGAAAACAGCGGTGCTGGGCGTTGCCGTTACGAAGGTTTCAGTGATGTAGGCCATGGTGCTCTCCATTAGAAAATCGAATTATTTACGCCGATATCATCAGCGTACTTGATCTATCTAGGTACATATGATGTATTAGTGAAATGAATTGATTTAATATAAAGCATCACGGAATGTGATATGATCAGGAATCTGGATCTGACAGCGCTGCGCAGTTTCGTCACCGTTGCGGAAACTGGTAAAGTCACTGCCGCGGCAGTTCGTTTGAACCTGACGCAATCCGCCGTTTCGATGCAGCTGAAGCGCTTGGAAGAGATGTTGAATCAACCCTTGCTGGACCGTGCGGGCAGGGGGGTGGCGCTGACCTCGCAAGGTGAACAGCTGCTTTCCTACGCCCGGCGGATGATCGCGTTGAACGACGAAGCTTGGTCGCGCCTGACGCATTCTGAATTCGAAGGGGAACTGGTGCTGGGCGTGCCGCATGACATCGTCTACCCGCATGTGCCCGAGGTGCTGCAGCGTTTCGCTCGCGAATTTCCGCGGGTAAAAATTACGCTGGACAGCTCGTACACCACCCGGCTGAAGGATCGTCTGGCCAAGGGTGAAGCGGATCTGATCCTGACGACGGAGGCGACCGATGCAACGGGCGGTGAGACGCTGGTGACCAGTCTGTTGGTTTGGGTCGGCGCGCCTGGTGGGGCTGCATGGCGGTCGCGTCCGCTCCGATTGGCGTATGAGCGGGCCTGCATCTTCCGAGGGCCCGTCCAGACCCAGCTGGATCAGGCTGGCGTGCCTTGGGAAATGGCGGTCGAATCAGATTCGACACGGTCCGTTGAGGCGTCGGTATCCGCCGATCTTGCGGTGCATACGTCCATCGCGGCTGCGATCCCTGAGTATTTTGAGGCGATTTCCCATGGCGGCGCTCTTCCGGCGCTGCCGTCCATCGCAATAAACATGTATCTGGGCGATGGGCCCAATCGCCCATTGATCGAGCAACTGGCCCAGGTCGTGCGTGACGCCTACGGCGCGCAGCGCCCCGCGATTGCCGCCGAATAAAGTGTTTTGCTTATTCGTTGAGGCTTTTGCAGCATCAGCGCGTTTTCTAACGTAAGCGCTGTCTCACGACGCAAACCGCCGCGGTGAGCCAGCGTAAACGTAAGAAGCGATCGAGTTATTTTTTCTTCTTTTTCTTCGAAGGCAGATAGTCGGTGACAGTGGCGCCGGCTTTAAGCACTGCCTTCAGTTTGCCAGATGACAGACCCTCCATGTCGTCTTGCCAATCATTCACCAGTTCGGCGAAATCAGACAACTTGGCCATACGGGCGGCGACAGCTTCCGGCGCCTTCGCCCCGACTGCCGCTTTCAGCGCAGCGCGGGCCGGCTCAAACTCCCTCGCGCGGCGATGGGCCGCCAGCTTGCCTGCTAGTTCGATGGGGTCGTCAACCGCCACGAACTGTTCCTTGCGGCTGTCCAACGCGGCGCGCGGCTCAACCAATCCGATGGCTTTCAGGTCCTTCATGCTCATCGAGACGTTTGAACGGGCGATGCCCAGCGCCTCAGCGATTTCATCTGCGGATAAGGGGCGGCTAGCTGCCAGCAGAAGCCCATGAATACGCGCTGCTGACCTGCCAATTCCCCAAGCGGAGCCAAGCTCACCCCACTGAATGACGAACGGGCTGAGGGCGGGCGGCAGAATACCTTTTTCTTTCATACCCCAAGCTTAACCGCGCAGCCCCTGATTGCAACGGTCATTCAGCCCGCCAGGCGTCCTCTTTGATCTCAATCACAGTCGGGCCGTCACCGGACGCCGCCTCGGAAATTATGGCAAGCAGCCCTGCGATCGTATTTGTGCTGCGGTAGGTGGCGCCAAATCCTTCTGAAAGCGCTGAAAAACTGATCGGGCTTAGATCAACGCCTTCAGTGGCAATCTGATTGGCCTGCATGTAACTGCGAATCTCGCCATAGCCGTTGTTGTTCCAGATCAGCAGGATGACAGGCGCGCCCGCTTCGGCCGCCGCGGCCAGTTCGGGAATGGTGTAAAGCGCCCCGCCATCGCCTGCCAAAGCGATCACAGGTACAGAGGGTTGGGCGATCTGCGCACCAATGGCCGCAGGCAGCGCGTAGCCCAGGGTGCCGAACCCGGTGGACCCGGTGAACCACTGGCGCGGCGTGGGCGCGCGGCCTGCGCATGTCGCTGCATAAGCGGGCTCAGCGCTGTCGCCGACCAGAATCGCGTCAGGATAGGCCTGCCAAATCGCGTCAATCATCGATAGATGCCTGTGATAGCCAGCATCCAGATCGGCCGTGCGGGCCTGCATGCAATCCGTCAGGTCCGGATTAGGCCCACTGGGCCGGTTCAATCGGCCCAGCATTTCGGCGGCGAACGCCGCCGCATCCGCCTCAATCGCCAGATCGGGCGTGATGTTCCGGTGAAGGTGGTTCGGATCGACATCGACACGAATCAGGTCACCGCCAATCTCCGGCGGCTCGGCAGTGTAGAATGTCCATTCGGTGTCGCCAAATTCAGCGCCCAATGAAAGAACCACATCGGCGTCCGACAAAAGCGCGCGCTGAGGTCGGCCGAACAGCATCCCACCTGCATTCAGCGGGTGATCAGGGGTCAGCAGGCCCTTGGCGTTTGATGATAAGAGTGTTGGCGCCGACAACGCCTCGGCCAGTTGCGTCGCCTGCTCAGCCCCCATGCGGGTCGCGCCGCCACCAAGCACCAGTACAGGGCGCGCGGCGCCATTCAGCATCTCAACAGCGCGGCTCATGTCCGCCTCAAGCGCGGTTTTTACCGGCTGTGCGGCGCGTACCGGCGGAATATCGCCTGCGTCGACCGACAGACGGTCAATCGGGATCTGGATATGGACGGGTCGCGGACGCTCCGTGGCAAACATCGCCATCGCATCATCCAGCGCTGCCGCCAGTTCGGCGCCGTCCCGCACCTGGCGAGACCATGCCGCGACCCCTGCGATCAGCGACGACTGGTCCTGCATTTCGTGTAGGCGGCCTAACCCCTTGCCGATATGCGCCTCGGCGTTAACCGATGATATCACCATTATCGGGATCGAATCGCCATAGGCCTGACCCATCGCCGTTGCGATATTGGTCATGCCGGGGCCTGTGATGATGAAGCACGCGGCGACTTTGCCGGTGGCGCGAAAGTATCCGTCGGCCATAAATCCCGCGCCTTGTTCGTGGCGCGGTGTATAATGCGTCAGCCCGGACCCAGGCAGGCCCCGATACATTTCAACCGTGTGCACGCCGGGTATGCCGAAAACAGTATCAATGCCCCGCTCAACCAGCAGCGTGGGGATCATGGCGCCAAGTGAGGGCATCAGACGACCTTTCAGATATCAGATAGACGATCGCCTGGCGCGACCGCTAAAGCGTTTTGCGTTGAGGTTGAGGCATTTTGCATCGTCAACGCGTTTACGTAGGTAAACGCTGCCTGACGACGCAAAACGCCACAGTGATTCAACGTAGACGCAAAAAACTCTACGCCGTGATAACGCCTCTATTGGCGGGGGCAAGGGGTGGTAGCGCCATCCGGCCACAGCACATCAACGAGGCGCGGATCGCATCGTCTGCAAGGGTGGCCTGAAAGTCTGGTACCGCCGCTGAAAATGCTGCTGGATCGATGGCGTGGGGGCGGCGCCAAAGTTACCTCATCTCGCAAACCTCACGCATCATCGGGTTGAAGAACGCGAGAAGCCGGATCAAAGGCCACGGAAAGGAGAGTCGTTTCAGGGATGCGCCGAGGCTGGCTTCGACAAGTGCGATCAGCTCATCCCCCGTCAGAGTGTAGCCGGGGTAGCCGATGTGAGTGAAGGTTGGCAAATCCGCCCGTCTCCGCGCCAACGCTTCGGCCGCGCGGGCGAGGTCGGGCAGGAACGCCCATGCATGAGGTTGATTTAGTGGGCCCGGATACATCACCTGACCCCGATCCGCCTTGGCGGTGATCTAGCCTTCGAACCAGTTTTCGCCAGGCTGCGTGTCGATGAAATCGCCAGCCCTCAGGATGAGGGTCTGAACGCCAGCACTACGATAGGGCGGCCTCCATCTCAATCCGCAGTTGCGCCTTTCGAGGATCGCCAACTTGGGGCGTATCGGGCGTCAGGCGTATCGGCAGGTTTGAGCCAAAATTATAGACGTTGCCGGGTATCAAAACGCTGGCGCTGGTCGCCTTTGCCGCCTGTATCACCGCCTGTATCACCGCCTGCGTTATGCGCGGAAGCTCCGTTTCCCAAGCCGGGTAGGGCTGGTTCGGCGCGTTGACGATGACGCCCACCTCTGCGGCCTGGTGCAAAGCTGTTGGGTCGTAAAGGTCGCCATGTCCGACGCCGGCGCCGCCTGGCGCTCCGGGGCACCGCAATTCGGTGACGCGCCACCCGGCGCCGCGAAAGGCGTTGGTGGCGGCACGGCCAAATCGGCCGGTGGATCCGAGGATAAGTGCGGCGTGGTTCATAGCAGCCTCCTGTCATTGAGCTGCCGCTAACTTAGATATTCGTATTCGTCCTAAGAATGTTGTAGATAGTATCCAAGATATTCATATTTGAATGGCAAATAATGAATTAAATCGACTGGAACGACATCAAGGCCCTCTTGGCCGCGGCGAATGCAGGTTCGCTGTCCGCCGCGGCGGCCGTTACGGGTGTCAGTCAGCCAACACTGGGACGGCGGATTGATGGGTTGGAGGCATCGCTTGGCCTGACGTTGTTCAACCGTGGGCCGCGCGGCATGACGCTGATGACGGCTGGCATGGACCTGTTGGAGCATGCAGAGGCGATGCAGGACGCCGCCGCGCGCCTGTCGCTCGCCGCCTCTGGTCGGGCTGAGACGTTGGAGGGTGTGGTGCGCCTAACCGCGCCAAAGGTGATGAGCACATATCACCTGCCAAGCATCCTGACACGCTTGCTGGACGAAGAACCAGGGTTGGAGGTTGAACTTGTCGCCTCAGACAAAACCGAAAACCTGCTTAGGCGAGAGGCTGACATCGCCATCTGCATGTATCGCCTGGATCAGGCGGATCTGATTACCCGCAAAGTCACAGACATTCAGCTCGGTCTCTATGCTGCTGACAGCTATAATCTTGTGCATGGTCTGCCGACTGTGGAAACGATCGGACAACACCGGATGGTTGGCTATGATCGTTCGCCTCTCATTACAGACTGGATCCGGGCACAGAACCTGCCCATCCCCGTTTCAGGCTTTCAGCGCCTGCGAACAGATGATCAGGTCG
>CBFHXH010000027.1:0-31901 GCA_965659735.1 uncultured Pikeienuella sp. | reverse complement strand
ATTTCCTGTAAAGGGTAAAAAAGAAGAAATTACTGCATTTCGCTTGCTGACAACTCGCAATATCAGTTGAGAGTGGAACACTTTTCCAGACGAGAATTCGAACTGAAGCAGACCTTAGTTCTCGTGGCTGCATCCTTTGGTTTGGGTTCAAAGCGGACCTTTGGCCCAAAGAGAACTGCGCCGTCGCGAAACGAAGACGCCTTCGCGTCACCATATTAGTTAACAAAATTAATCGCCAATCATTACAATAACTGACCCGCGGTTTCACGCGTGAAACCCTCCCCCGTTTCACCCCCCCAACACAAAAGGGCGAACCAACCGGCCCGCCCTTTGGTTTCACAGATGAAACGTGCTTACAGGACTTCGAACAGCCCAGCCGCGCCCATGCCGCCGCCGCAGCACATGGTGCTGACGACGTACTTGGCGCCGCGGCGTTTGCCTTCGATCAGTGCGTGGCCGACCATGCGGGCGCCGGACATGCCATAGGGGTGGCCGACGGAAATCGCGCCGCCGTCGACGTTCAGCAGCTCATCCGGGATGCCCAGCTTGTCGCGGCAGTACAGAACCTGCACGGCGAAGGCTTCGTTCAGTTCCCAAAGGCCGATGTCGTCCATTTTCAGGCCGTTCAGCTCCAGCAACTTCGGCACCGCATAGATCGGGCCGATGCCCATTTCATCGGGCTCGCAGCCGACCGAGACGACGGACACGAAGCGGCCCAGCGGCTCAACCCCGCGCTTTTCGGCTTCTTTCGCTTCCATCACGACCGACGCGGACGCGCCGTCGGACAGCTGCGAGGCGTTGCCAGCGGTGATGTGCTTGCCTTCCTTGATGGAATGGCCGTTCTTGAACACAGGTTGCAGGCCCTGCAGACCTTCCAGCGTGGTCGACGGGCGATTGCCTTCGTCCTTTTCCAGCGTCACGTCGCTGTCGAGGATCTCGCCCGTTTCCTTGTTCTGGAACTTCATCGTGGACGGCATCGGCACGATTTCGTTGTCAAAGCGGCCGGCTTCCTGCGCCGCAGCCGTTTTCATCTGGCTGTTGAACGCATATTCGTCCTGCGCCTGACGCGATATGCCATAGCGCTCGCCAACCACTTCGGCCGTTTCCAGCATAGAATAGTAAAGGCCCGGCATCGTCTCACGCAGTTCAGGATCGGCGATTCCGTCGGTGCGCTGGTTTTCGTTCTGAACGGTGGAGATTGACTCGCCCCCGCCGCCAACAGCTATGTTCAGGCCGTCGGTGATGACGGCTTTTGCCGCAGAAGCGATGGCCATCATGCCGGACGAACACTGGCGGTCCAGCGACATGCCGGGAACCGATACAGGCAGGCCCGCTTTCATCGCGGCCTGGCGGCCAAAGTTCATGCCGGTCGAACCCTGGATGAGCGCGGTGCCCATATAGACGTCTTCGACAGCGCCGCGTTCGATGCCAGCGCGCTCAACAGCGTGTTTGATTGCGTGACCGCCAAGGGCCTGACCGCCGGTTGCGTTGAACGCGCCGCGATAGGCTTTGCCGATCGGCGTGCGGGCGGTTGAGACGATAAGTGCTTCTCTCATGGATAATCCTCCTTATTCGCCGGCCTTCGCGGCGAGCGCCATTTCTACGTATTTCTTCGTCTGGTCAAAGGCGCCTGGCAGCGCCTCCTGTTTCGCTGTGTTACTGATCTGATCGATCTGTTCGGCGACGTTTTCGGCGGTGATGTCCTGGCCGAAATAGACGCCCTCTGTCTCATGCACATAAGTGCGCGCCACGCATCCGCCACCTGCGCAGAGTATGGTTTTTGACGGCGCGTCTTTTGAGGCGAGGTAGACCACCGCAGGGGTGATCGTTTCCGGCGTCAGGATCTCGTTTGTGGCCTCGTCGAACAGCTCTTCCGTCATGCGGGTGGAGGCTGTGGGCGAGATTGTGTTAACGTGAATGTTGTACTTTGCACCTTCCTGCGTCAGCACATTCATAAGGCCGACAATGCCCATCTTGGCCGCGCCATAGTTCGACTGGCCAAAGTTGCCGTACATGCCGGAAGAGGACGTGGTGAAGACCAGACGGCCATAGCCCTGTTCCCGCATGATCGCCCAGACGGCCTTGGCGCAATGCACGGTGCCCATCAGGTGAACGTCGAGGACTTTGCGAAAATCGGACATTTCCATCTTGATGAAGGTCTTGTCCCGCAGAATGCCTGCGTTTGCGACAACTACATCGACACGGCCCCATTCCGCCATGGCCTGATCGACCATCGCCTGAACCTGCGCCTCGTCCGACACGTCTGCGCCATTGGCGATGGCCTCGCCGCCGGCGGCCTTGATCTCCGCGACCACAGCCTCAGACGCGGCGGTCGACCCGCCAGTGCCGTCAGTCGCGCCGCCAAAGTCATTGACCACGACCTTGGCGCCCCGGTGGGCGAAGTCCAGCGCGTGGCTGCGGCCCAAACCAGCGCCCGCGCCGGTGACGATGACAACCTGCTCGTTGAAAGAGATACTCACGTGTTAAGCTCCGAAATAGGCTCTGCCGATCCATTCGGCGTAGATCGCGGGCGTCTTGGACCCTTCAATCTCAACCGTTACGGCGTTCTTGTAGGTGACTTCGCTTGGTTTGCTTTCGTTTAGCTCCATCAGGGTAAACCGACCGCGCACGCGTGAACCAGCGGGAACGGGTGAAAGGAAACGCATCTTGTCCATGCCATAGTTCACACCCATCGCCACGCCCTTAAGCTGCGGACCGGCTTCGTATGTCATGGCGGACATAAGCGACAGCGTCAGAAAGCCGTGCGCAATGGTGCTGCCAAATGGGGTCATCTTGGCCTTTTCGGGGTCCACGTGAATGAACTGATGGTCCTGTGTGACGTCAGCAAACTGGTCGATCATGTCTTGGGTGACGTCCATCCAACTGGATACGCCATATTCCTGGCCGACCATCTCGCGGAATTCTTCGACGGTGCGGGTCTCTGGAAAAGTGCTCATTCGGGGGCTCCCTCGCGCTGCGATTCCACAATCTGATTTGATCCTGAGGTTTGTCAGGTAAGCGCCTGCTTGACGCAAGCGTAAAGTGAAGCGCGATATAATTCACGTTGCGTTAAGGTTGATCGGTGAAAACCAGCGCATGCTCATCCCTGCGCTGCAAACTTACTTACTGGCCGGCGCACTTATCTTCGCCGCAGGCGTTGATATTTTCTTTGTGTTGTCGGGCTATGTGATGGTCGTCTGCACGCGTAGCTCGCGCTCAGAAATGGAGTTTTTGCGCCGACGGGCAGTGCGAATTCTGCCGCTCTATTGGGCTGTCACGCTGGCCATAACCACAACGCTAATCTTTGGCTTGCATCCGATCGGCATAAGCTCATGGACCTGGGCAGACGTCGCACAATCCTTCCTTTTGGTCGGCGCAGAGCGATCGGATGGTTACGCTGGTCCTTTGCTGGGCGTCAGCTGGACACTGGCATATGAGGCGTTCTTTTACGCCCTGATTGGTGCGGCACTGTTTCTGGGCGCGCCGATCATGCCTGCCTTGCCGCTCGCGCTGGCAGGCCTTGTCGCATTGGGCGCAGTCAATAGTGAAGGGTTTGTGGTTCGGTTCTACACTTTGCCGATTCTGTTGGAATTCGCAGCTGGCATGATCATTGCTTCTCGTGCGTTTTGGCCCGGCGCTTTTTGCGGTTGGCGTCCCGGCGTTGTTTGGGGGTGGGCTCATGATGGCTGAGGTCGCGACAACAGGTGATTTGATCACGCCCGGCGGTGATGGTGCCATCTGGCGGACTGTTTTTTTTGGCGCTCCGGCGGTGCTGATCATCAGTGGTGCCGTCGCATGGGAACGGGCGGGCGGTGCAGTGCGCGCTGGCTGCATAAGGGAGCAGGTGGACGCGAGTTATGCGCTGTACCTTATCCATCTGCCGTTGATTTAAATCATTGATAAGGCGGTCGGTTCAATCATGATGCTGTTGATCGCGCCGCCCATGCTGGCGATCAGCGCGCATGCCATCCATCAGAGGTGGGAACGGCCGGTTCTGGGCATCCTCCGCCCCGAGAATTTGATCTGCGCCGTTACAGATTGGCGGGCTGAGCCATGCCGATGGCGTGATAGCCACCATCCACAAAGATGATCTCGCCAGTTGTGCTCGCGCCAATGTCTGAGCAGAGGTATAAGGCGGCCCCGCCGACATTATCAAGAGTCGCATTCCTGCGCAGGGGTGCATTCGCTTCGGTGCTTTTGTAGACCTTCCGCGCGCCGCCAATCGCCGACCCGGCAAGCGTGCGCATCGGACCAGGGCTCACAGCGTTCACCCGCACACCGTCTGGCCCGAGATCGTTCGCGAGATAGCGAACCGATGCTTCCAGCGCCGCTTTCGCAACGCCCATCACGTTGTAATTCGGCATGACCCTTTGGGCGCCAAGATATGTCATCGTGATGATAGAGCCGCCATTTTTCATAAGCGGCGCAGCGCGGCGCGCCACATCGACCAATGAATAGCAGCTTATTTCCATCGAATTCAGAAAATTCTGACGGCTGGTGTCAGCATACCGGCCAGATAGCTCATTTTTGTCGGAATAGGCGATCGCATGAACCACGAAATCCAGGGATCCCCACTCATCGGCCAACTTGGCGAACGCGGCGTCCATCGACGCTTCGTCTGTCACGTCGACGTCTACCATGAAAGACGAACCCACGCTTTCCGCCAGGGGCGCGACGCGGCGGCCAAAGGCCTCCCCCTGATAACTGAAGGCAAGCTCAGCGCCTTCGGCGGCCAGCGTGCGGGCGATGCCCCAGGCGATAGAATGGTCATTGGCGACGCCCATGACCAGCCCACGTTTGCCCTTCATTAAATCAGCCATGCCATTCCCCAATCAATCGTAATAGCGGCTGAGCGCCAGCGTCGCGTTGGTGCCGCCAAAGCCAAAGCTGTTGGAAAGCACTGTATCCAGGCCGGCATTGTCGACGCGCGAAGTCGCGATTTCCGATGGCTGCAATGCGGGGTCCAACTCAGTTACGTGGGCGGAGGCGGCGACAAAGTCATTTTCCAGCATCAGGAGGCAATAAATGGCTTCCTGCACGCCCGTCGCACCCAAGCTGTGTCCCGTCAGCGACTTGGTGGAGGAGATGACCGGCTGCGTTTGTCCGGCAAACACCCTGCGCACTGCTTCAACCTCCGTAACGTCGCCTGCAGGGGTCGAGGTGCCGTGCGCGTTGATGTAGTTGACCTCGCGGTCGCCCAAGGTCGACATCGCCAGTTTCATGCACCGTTCAGCGCCTTCACCGGACGGCGCAACCATGTCATGACCGTCTGATGTGGCGCCGTAACCGGTGACTTCAGCGTAAATCTTTGCGCCGCGGGCCTTTGCGTGCTCAAGCTCCTCCAAAACAACGACGCCACCGCCGCCTGCAATAACGAAGCCGTCGCGGGTCGCGTCGAAGGCGCGGGATGCAGTGGTTGGGTCGTCATTATACTTCGAAGACATCGCCCCCATCGCATCGAACAGGCAGCTCAACGTCCAGTCCAATTCCTCGCCGCCGCCAGCAAAGACGATGTCCTGCTTGCCAAACTGGATCTGTTCCACGCCATTGCCGACGCAATGCGCCGACGTCGAACAGGCGGAGGTGATGGAATAGTTTACGCCCTTAATCTTGAATGGCGTCGCAAGACAGGCTGAGTTCGTCGAAGACATGCCGCGCGTGACCATGAAGGGCCCCATCCGTTTGGGTGAGCCTTTTTCGATAACGATCTGATGCGCGTTGAACAGGTTCTTGGTTGACGGACCTCCTGATCCCATCACCAACCCGGTGCGTTCGTTGGAAATGTCGCCTTCTTCCAGACCGCTGTCAGCAATGGCCTGTTCCATCGCGATGTAGTTGTAGGCGGCGCCGTCGCCCATGAAGCGCAACTGTCGCTTGTCGATCCGTTCGGCCAGGTCGATGTCGGGGCGGCCGTGGACACGACTGCGGAACCCGTGTTCCGCATAATCGTCGGCAAAGCTGATGCCAGACTTACTGTCCCGCAAGGACGCGGTGACTTCCTGCGCCGACGTACCGATGGACGATACGACGCCAAAACCAGTGATAACGACGCGACGCATGCCGCCTCCTCCAAATTTGTTGATGTCGCCTATTAGGTGACGGCTTCGTCCTGAAACAACCCTACGCGCATGTCAGACACGTTATAGACCACTTCGCCATCCGCCATCATAGTGCCGTTGGCTATGCCCAGCTTCAGTTTGCGATCAATGATCCGTTTGAATTCGACGGTGTAGGTAATCAGCTTCACTGCAGGCGTGACCATGCCAGTGAACTTGACCTCGCCAACGCCAAGTGCGCGACCTTTGCCTTCCATCCCCTTCCAGCCAAGGAAGAAGCCGGTCATCTGCCAAAGCGCATCCAGGCCGAGGCATCCGGGCATGACCGGATCGCCCAAAAAGTGACATTGGAAGAACCAATTGTCCGGCTTGACGTCGAATTCGGCGACGATCTTTCCCTTACCATGTTCGCCGCCGTCTTCCACGATCGAGGTGATGCGGTCCATCATCAGCATGGGGGGTGCGGGCAGCTGCGCATTGCCGGGGCCAAATAACTCCCCCCGCGCGCAAGCCATAAGGCCGTCGAAATCATAGCTTGTTGCGCGTTCAGACAAATCGGCGTCTCCCGTCGTAGGTTTTGTCAGGGCTTTGGCCCCCGGATACTTGGTCGTCCCTAGCACTCGCCTTTGTCGCAGACAAGGCGCAGGCGTGTCGCGCGGTATGGCCAATGATTAGAAATTATGCGATGTTCTAACCGAGTGACTGGAAAAGCGAGTCTTACAGATGGGCCACACTGCCGAGACGAACATGCGCGCGGGCCGAGCCAATACCTGGCTGAATGGCGCGCGTCTGCGCCCGACCCGACAACGCAAGGCGCTTGCTGAACTGTTGGTTGGCGACGGTCGCAATCGGCATGTAACGGCGGAGCGCCTGTTCGACGCCGCGCAGGACGCCGGTGTTTCAGTGTCCCTGGCGACGGTTTACAACACGCTGAAAACCTTCACAGAGGCTGGATTGTTGACTGAGATCGCGGTCGACGGCGCGCGCAGCTATTTTGACACCCGTACCGAAGATCACCCGCATTTCTATTGGGAAGATGAAAATCGGCTGACAGACGCCCCGGCGGACGCAGTTGAATTTGCAAAGATCCCTGACGCACCGGAGGGGATGGAAATCTCGAAGATCGACATCGTGATCCGGCTTCAAAAGCGCTAAGCTGATCTGACACCCAAACGCCATCCCATTATGTCGTGAACTTCACCCCGCCATAGGCTTGGTCCCGTGGGGTAATCTCTAGCGCGCTGATGTTTACATGCGAGGGTTGGGCGGCTGCCCAACGTATCGCTTCCGCCACGTCTTCAGGCGACAACTCTTCGATGCCGGTGTCTTTTATCTGATCGCGGACTGCGTCATTGGCGACTGCGACATCATAGAATTCCGTCGCAACCCTGCCCGGTTGGATGTCAGTGAATCTTATGCCTGCAGCGCCCGGATCGAGCCGCATGTTGCGGACAAATCCACAAACCGCAAACTTCGTTGCGCCGTAAAGGGCGGCACCGGTTGCGTAGAGGCCTGAAACAGATCCAACGGTTATGACATGTCCACGCCCCCGCTGCTTCATACCCGCCAAGGCGGACTGGGTTGTCAGGATCAGCGCGGTGACGTTCGTTTGCACGACGGCCTCAATTTCGGCCGGGTCTGCGCCCGCCAGCCCGGTCATCGCGGCGCCACGCCCTGCATTGGCGACAAAGAGATCAGGTTTGACAGTTGTAATAAGGTTGGTCATCGCAGGGTGATCCGTCGCGTCGACCTGGTGGGTTGTAATCCCGTCGACGGCATCCAGCGCCTTTAGTGGTCCCGCTCTGCGCGCTGTTGCATGAACGGACCAGCTATCCGCCGCCAGCGCCCGGGCAGTTGCGGCCCCGATGCCTGCGGATGCGCCGGTTACAAGTGCGATGCGTGTGGTCATGACGGCCCCCTTCGATATCCCATCTATCGCAGGATTATGGGGCGCCGCTACCAGTTTCGTGAGCGTTTTCGTGATTTCAGCGTTCTTGGTTCACGCATTCGTTCACTGGGACGAGATGGAAAACTCAAGCGTTCTCAGCGCTCTGTGCACTCTGCGGCTTTCTGTTGCGGTCTGGGGTTTTCGGCGATCAAAAGACAGCGCCACAACAAACAGGAAAGGCGCATGGCTATGAAAATCAAACTCTCTTCCGCCGCCATTGCTTTGACAGGGGCGCTGGCCTTGACGGCCTGCGCGAATGCGCCAACGCTGGTCGCCAGCCAGAAGGCGCAAACTTCAACCGTCGTCACAGCCAAAGGCGGCTTTACGGGCGACAATGATCACGTCGTCACTGGAAACGCCATCGTCAGTCGGGTTGATGGGCAGTGGTTGATTACCTTGGATGACGGTTTCACCTTAGATGGCGCGCCCGATCCAAAGGTCGTGTTGGGGTCAGGCGGTATATACGTCAAAGGAACCATTCTGGGCGAGCTGAAAAACCTGAAGGGATCGCAAAGCTATGCGCTGGCCGAGGGGTTGGATATTGGCGACTACGATCAGGTTTACATCTGGTGCGAGAAGTTCAGTGTTTCGTTGGGCCATGCAAACCTGAAACCTCTTCGATCTAAAGCGCCGCCAGGTTCGATCTGGCGGCGCCGCATTTAACAGCGAGTTCTTAGAACCAGCCGCCAATTGCGCGGACCTCAAGGAACTCTTCAAGGCCCCAAACACCGCCCTCGCGGCCATTTCCGGATTGCTTCATGCCACCAAAGGGCGCGCCCGCGCTGCGGCCAAGGCCATTGATGTCGACCATACCCGAACGTACTTCGCGGGCCACACGCCGGGCGCGGGCGCTGTCGGTGGTCTGAATATAGTTTGTGAGGCCGTATTCGGTATCGTTAGCAATGGCGATCGCCTCTTCCTCGGTGTCAAAAGGCATCATGGCGAGAACAGGTCCGAAAATCTCTTCACGCATGATCCGCATGTCGTTGTTGCAGTCGGCAAACACGCTGGGCCGCACAAAGAAACCGCGGTTAAGGCCTTCAGGCCGACCGACGCCGCCTGTGACCAACCGCGCGCCTTCGTCGATGCCGACCTGGATCAGGTCCTGCACCTTGTTGAACTGCATTTCCGACACCAGCGGGCCGATATGGCGGCCCGTGTTTGCCGCAGCGTTCACAGTGGTCGTTTCTGCTGCAGTCTGCGCCTCCTCGACCGCCTGATCATACCGAGACCGTTCCACAAGCATGCGTGTTGGGGCGTTGCAGGACTGACCTGTGTTGTTGAAACACCGGGCGATGCCCTGCCGGACGGCTTTTGGGTCAGCATCGGCGAAGACGATGTTGGCGCCTTTGCCGCCAAGTTCCAGGCTGACGCGCTTGATGGTTTCGGCGCCTGCCACGGTGATTGCGCGGCCAGCGCGGGTTGAGCCTGTGAAGCTGACCATGTCGACATCGGGATGCGAGGACAATTGGCTACCCACGCCGGGCCCATCACCGTTCAGCATATTGTAAACACCTGCTGGTGCGCCCGCTTCGTGCATGATTTCGGTGAACAGGACACCGGACAAAGGCGACTGTTCAGATGGTTTCAAGATCATGGTGCAACCAGTGGCCAGCGCCGGCATAACCTTCAACGTGATCTGATTCATTGGCCAGTTCCAGGGCGTGATCAGGGCGCACACGCCGATCGGCTCATAGATGATCCGATCATTGGGCGCGTCGTCGCGCAGGCCACGCTCAAATTCAAAACCTTTGAACGCGTCGATGAACGCCTGCATGTGGTAGCTGCCCGTGCCCGATTGCTGGGTCTTCGCCATGTCGATAGGAGCGCCCATTTCCTGGCTGATAACGGCGCCCATCTCGTCGGAGCGTTGCTTGTAGACTTCAAGGATGCTCTCCATCAGCTCTAGCCGTTCGGCTTTGGAGGACGTTCGCCATTGCGGAAACGCCGCCTTGGCGGCTGCGACGGCTGCGTTGGTGTCTGCCTCACCGCCCAGCATGATGGTCTCATACGCCTGTTCGGTGGATGGATCGATGACAGCGAAGTCAACGCCGGATTGCGGGGCAACCCACTGGCCATTGATGTAGAAATTGCGTGCGTTCTGCATCGGGGTGTTCCTGTAGTTTGAGAAGGACGGACGCCTTGCGCGCGATGCTGGGCGTTCGGACCTATGTAGGGCGCGATGCCGAAAGGTGAAAGTGCGTCAGTTCCGCCGGACGTAACACGATCCGCCAGCCTTGCGAATGCGCAGGCACATGCGTGTCGCCTCTCCCTTGCTGCCCGCGCCCTGACGGGCCGTATAGACCGGTCCCGAAGCGCGTTTTCGTTTTTTCAGAACAACCAGACGAGAATTCGAAATGAGCGATGGCATCTTACGCCGCGCGCGTTCGAACGCGATCAGGGCCGCGCGGTGGCTGCGCCCGCCAGCAACAACCACGCCCCAAGCAGGCCGCGGTTTAGCGCGGGTGGCGATAACTGGCATCTGGGGACAGGATTTGGTGAAGCTCTCCCCCTTTTTTAGAGGCCGTGCCTCAACTTCCCGCCCGGGTTCGCGGAACCACTCAGCGGGACGGCTGGTGATGTCGAAGACATAGCCCCGCGTTTCGCCTGGCAGGCCACTGCGCCCGGCGCGCCATTTGTTCACCCGCCCTTCGCCCGCGTTGTAGGCGGCGGCGGCGAGGCCGAAATTGCCGTAGATTGCCTTCAGCTCAGCAAGGTATTTTGCTGACGCAGGGATAGCCTGTTCAGGGTCGAACGGATCGACGAGCCCCCTGATCTTGGCTGTCGCTGGCATGAACTGTGCGACGCCTTGCGCGCCGACCGGGCTGATAGCCTTGATGTCGAACCGGCTTTCTTTCCAGATCAGACGGGCAAAGAACGGTTTTGGCAGGCCAAACGCCTCTGCCGCTGTATCGATCAGTTGGCAAATATCGCCGGCTTTGGAGTAATCTGGTTTCGCCTCATCCGCCCGCGCCGTGAATGCGAATGCGGCGATCAGAGCGGCCAGAATCAGGCCTGAAGGCGTTCTTCCAACAGCCATACGCGCATTCGACCCTTACCCTTGACCTCAATCTCGCCGCGCGAAGCGAAGGCGAACGCTGATGACATACGCGCCTGAACCGCCTAAGTCACCTGAATTTCACCCGGCGGGGCGGAAGATTCCATACGACTGGCGATGTTTACGCTGTCGCCCCACAAGTCATAGACAAATTTGGACCGGCCGATGACGCCGGCGACCACCGGGCCGATATGAACGCCGGCGCGCATCGAGATTTCGATGCCGCGATGGTCGGCGATCCGCACCAGTTCTTTGCGCATCGAAAGCGTCGCATCGAGCGCGTTGCCAGGGTCGGGCGAGCGTTCCGTGGGCAGGCCTGCAGCCATCATGTACGCATTGCCGATGGTTTTGATCTTTTCCAGATCATGCACCTCTGCAATTTTGTCAAAGGCTGCTAAAATCTCATCCAGAATGCTGACCAATTCTTCAGGCGTCATTCCTGCTGACAAGGGGGTAAAGTTCACGATGTCAGCGAAGACGATCGTCGCCTCTGGATGACTGTCGGCGATCAGGGTCTCACCTGCCTGCATCCTGTCGGCGATTGAGGGGGGAAAACGTTCAACAGCAGGCCTTCGGAACGCGCCTTCTCCTTCTGCAACGCCTGCGATGCGGGCCAAGCTTCACGCCGCGCCTTTTCGATTGCATGCGCCACCCAGATCATCGTGAAGAGAGTTGCAAATGTGATGAACAGCAAAGCCGCCGGTTCAGGCGACCACTTGGTGATCAGCGGCGCGAACCCACAAGTCATAAGAAAGACCATCGGCGCCGCAACCGGATCATCAAACCCATCGCGACGAGCGTCAGCGTCAGCGCGTAGTTGAAAAGCGATGTTGTCCGCTCAATCCAAGGACCGCCAATATCCGCCCCGAGCATAAATAGAATGTACAGCGCTACCAAGAACACACCGACGACGAGTTGCCCGTACCGAACGAAGGGAGAGAAATACGAAAGCCCCAGCCCGACAAATAGAATGGCGATGTCGATCAATCGTAAAGGCAGCGTCTTCAACCAAAGGTCATAGCCATCCCAGCTGGAGCCAAGGAAGCCATGGAACTCCATGCCCGCCTGCAACCACACAACGCTAGCGAGGATGACGACCACGACCCGATCGGTTTGACCGCCAGACGATTGTGTTCCCGTATGAAAATGCTTTCCAGCGCCGGGTCGTCAAACCTGAGCGTAAGTTTGTTGAACCGCCGCGCGTCAGCCGGGCCCTTGGTTGGTTTCAGGGCCACTTCGCCTCTGGCGGCAGGCTCATCAACACGGCCTCCGGGTTATGGCCGGTTTCCAATCCAAACTTGGTTCCACGATCGTAGACGAGGTTGAATTCCGCATAACGGCCACGTTTCACCAACTGCCATTCGCGATCTTCAGCGGTCCAGCTTTCGTCGCGGCGTTTTTTGGTAATGGGCAGATAGCTGTCGAGAAAGGCGCGCCCCACGTCCTGAGTGTAGGCGAAGTCTGCCTCCCAATCACTGGTGCAGAGGTCATCGTAAAAGATGCCGCCCACCCCACGCGGTTCGTTCCAGTGTTTGATCATAAAATACTCATCGGCCCACGCCTTGTGCGCCGGGTAATAGTCCGCCGAATGCTTGTCGCAGGCCTGTTTCAGCACATCGTGGAAAAAAGCGGTGTCTTCGTCGACCTCCACCATCGGGTTAAGGTCGGTGCCGCCGCCGAACCACCAGCAGAACGGGGTCCAGAACATCCGGGTGTTCATGTGAATGGCCGGCGTTTTGGGGCTCCGCATGTGCGCGACAAGCGAAATGCCCGACGCCCAGAACCGGGGGTCATCAGAAAGGCCGTTGATTTCCTTGCGCGCTGTCAGTGACCGTTGCGCCATGTCACCCAGCGTGCCGTACACGGTAGAGATGTTGACCCCTACCTTTTCGAACACGCGCCCGCCGCGCATGACGCTCATCACCCCGCCCCCAGCGTCTTCTTTGCCTTCGCCCGCGCGATGGGTTTCCTTGCGTTCAAACCGCCCTGGCGGCAGATCAGCATGTGGGCCAGTCGTTTGCGTATCCTCCAAATGTTCAAACGCTGCGCAAATTTGATCGCGGAGTTCGCGAAACCAGTCAGAGGCGCGTTGTTTTTCGGCGGCGAAGGCGTCTTCGGTCATTCTACTGTGTCCCGTCTGCATCGGTTGGTTGCTTTTCCGCCCCTATGTACCGGGTTTCAAGCATCGTCACTTTGACTTGGGTCAACTCAGACGTAAAGCAGATTAGACACCGGGATCAAAGGATCAAACGATGGAAATGTTTAGGACCCTTCTACCAGCGACCAGCTGACAGGCCTGAACTGGCCGTCCGCGGCCGTTCCCCATCGCTTCCCCTTGCACTATGCTGCCCGCCGAAAGGGCTGATCCATGCTCCGCTTCTTTGAAAAACTCGTCGACCCCTATTCAGAAACTGATGCTGACCGGCCGGTACCGGACAAGCTTTTCCCGTTCCTGCTGGAATACCTGCGCCCTTTCCGAAGGGTCGCCTTTCTGATCGTCTTTTTCACCGCGATTGTCGCGGCGATGGAGATTGGGATGATCTGGTATGCAGGTCGCCTCGTCGATTCGCTGGCTGAGGTTGGCCCGGCCGAGGTGTGGAATGTATACGCAACCGAACTGATCCTTATCGCGCTGGCCCTGCTGATCGCCAGGCCGTTGCTGACGATGGTCGACGTCGCTTTCATCAACCAATCGCTGATGCCGAACATCGGAACGATGGTGCGCTGGCGGTCGCATAAACGTGTGCTGGGGCAGTCTGTTGGCTGGTTCCAAGAAGATTTCGCCGGCCGCATCGCCAATCGCGTCATGCAGACAGCGCCCGCAGTGGGCGAGGCGTCGTTTCAGACGTTCGATGCGCTCGCCTACGCTTCGCTCTATGTCATTGGCGCGGTCATCCTTCTGTCTGACATCGACATCCGGCTAGCGGTTCCGCTGCTGCTATGGTTGATCGCCTACATCGGACTGATCATCTACTTCGTTCCGAAAGTTGGTAAGGCGTCGAAGGCGTTCGCTGACGCAAGATCCGCCATCACGGGTCGGATTGTCGACAGCTACACTAATATCCAGACGGTCAAACTGTTCGCCCATACGGACCGCGAAGAACGGTTCGCGTATGAAGCTATCGAGGAAGGCCGCCGGACGTTTGCTGCTGAGATGCGGATCATCACCTGGATGGACGTGGCATTGATGACTGTAAACGGGTTCCTCATGGTGAGCGTTGTTGGCTACGCGATCTGGCTCTGGTCGATTGATGTCGGTTCGCTCGGCGCTGTCGCTGCTGCGTCCGCACTGGTTCTGCGTCTGAATTCGATGACGATGTGGATCATGTGGGCGCTATCCTCGCTATTCCAGAACCTGGGCGTGGTTGCCGAAGGGATGGAGACGATCGCCGCCCCGATTGAACTGCAAGATAAAGCTGCCGCGAAACCGCTGGTCGTGGCAGGCGGTGAGATTCGCTTTGACGATGTTAGCCATCACTATGGCAAGGAAAAGGGTGGTTTGAACCACCTGAACCTGACCATTCGCCCAGGCGAGAGGGTGGGTCTCGTCGGCCGTTCAGGCGCAGGCAAATCATCAATGGTCAATCTCCTCCTCCGGTTTCACGATGTCGAAACTGGGCGCATTCTGATTGACGGTCAATCTGTGGGCGAAGTTACGCAGGACAGCCTGCGCACGCATATCGGTATGGTCACGCAGGATACGTCTCTGCTGCACAGGGCTGTACGCGAAAATATCCTTTATGGCAGCCCAGAAGCGTCGGACGAGGCGATGTTTGAAGCCGCCCGCAAAGTCGCGGCGCATGACTTCATTCCCGAATTGGAGGATCCGAAGGGCCGATCAGGCTATGACGCCCATGTCGGGGAACGTGGCGTCAAACTTTCGGGTGGCCAACGTCAAAGGATCGCTCTGGCGCGTGTTGTTTTGAAAGACGCGCCTATATTGGTTTTGGACGAGGCGACCTCAGCGCTCGACAGCGAAGTTGAGGCCGCCATTCAGGAAAGCCTTTACGGCTTGATGGAAGGAAAGACCGTGATCGCCATCGCCCACCGCTTGTCGACAATCGCCCAGATGGATCGCATCGTTGTGCTTGAAGGCGGCGCTGTGGCCGAAGACGGCACGCATGCTGAACTACTGGCGAAAGGCGGCCTCTACGCCGGGTTCTGGAACCGCCAGTCTGGTGGTTTCATCGATGTTGAAAGCGTTGAGGCTGCTGAATGAGGGCGTTCTTTTCCAGTTTCATCAAGCCGTTCAAGGCGGCTGAAGGCCCACCGCCGCAGACACTTTGGGCGTTCGTTCGATGGTCGCTGTCAGGCGCCTGGCCGGCGATCTGGTTTGGCGCTTTCATGGGCTCGCTGGTCGGCGTACTGGAAAGCTTTGGCGCGCTATTCATTGGTTGGGTAATCGACGAAGCTGTCGTTGCGCAGGATCCTGCTGCTTATTTTGAGGCGAACTGGTGGTTGGTGGTGCTGACGGCGATGTTTTTCATCGTCATCCGTCCGGCCGCGATGGGGCTATCTGCTGCCGTGAACTCCATATCGTTGGGGCCCAATTTGTTTCCGCAAGTTGTGATGCGCCTGAAGCGGCACACGCTGGGCCACTCAATCCGGTTCTTTGACGATGATTTCGCGGGCCGGCTGGCGCAGAAACACATCCAATCCGGCCATGCGATCACCGAAGTGATCCTTGAAAGTACAAACTCCATCGCCTTCTGCATCGCCACGGTCATTGGCGCCACGTTGGTCCTTGGCGCGGTTGATTGGCGGCTTTCGCTGCTGCTGGCCGTGTGGCTGGTTGGTTATGGTTTCTTCATCCGCTGGTACCTACCCCGCATTCGCCGTTTGTCGCGGGCGCGGGCAGAGGCGCGTGCGAATGTTACCGGTCAGATTGTCGACACGCTGTCGAATATGGCGACAGTAAAGTTGTTCGCTCAAGTCGGTCGCGAGGAACGCGCAACCGAACAATCGGTGACCATCTTTCGCGAAAAGGCGCTGGACTTTGGCGTGATGGCCGCAACTTTCCGCGCGCTTTTGATGCTGCTAGCTGGCGCTTTGCCGGTCATGTTGATCGGCGCTGCGCTTGTTTTCTGGCAAGCGGGTACAGCCACGCCAGGCGATATTGCCGTTGCGGGCGTCTTGTCCACCCGCATTGCCCAGATGTCAGGCTGGTTCAGTTTCACGATGATGGGCATCTTCGCCAATATCGGCGAGGCTGAAGATGGCATGCGCACGCTCGCCCGAGGTCACGACCTGGCCGACAGGCCGAACGCTGCCGCGATTGAGGATGCGGATGGATCAATCCATTTCGACAAGGTCACCTATCACTACGGCAAAGATACTGGTGGCGGCCTCGATGGCTTTGATCTGCACATCAAACCCGGGGAGAAGATCGCGCTTGTCGGGCGATCTGGCGCGGGTAAGACGACGGTCTTGTCGCTCCTCCTTCGCCTCTATGATGTCGAAGGCGGCACCATCCGACTTGGCCAGCGGGATGTCCGCGATCTGACACAAGACGCCCTGCGTCGCCAGATTGCGATGGTCCGTCAGGAAACGGCGATGTTCAACCGTTCCGCCCGTGACAACATTCTCTATGGGCGACCCGAAGCGACTGAAGAAGAGATGCTGCAAGCGACGGCTGAGGCGGAGGCGCATGACTTCATTATTGAGCTTGAGGATCTCAAAGGCCGCGAGGGGTATGACGCCTATCTCGGCGAGCGGGGCGTCAAACTTTCAGGCGGTCAGCGCCAGCGCATCGCGCTCGCCCGCGCCATCCTGAAAGATGCGCCTGTTCTGGCGCTTGACGAGGCGACCTCAGCGCTCGACAGCGAAGTCGAAGCCGCGATTCAATCCTCGCTAGACCGCTTGATGGAAGGCAAAACAGTGATCGCCATCGCCCATCGTCTGTCTACGATTGCCCGTATGGACCGTATTGTGGTGATGGAGGCTGGCCGCGTCGCCGAGGTGGGCACGCATAGCGAACTGCTCGCCAAAGGCTGCTTGTACGCAATGTTCTGGAACCGGCAATCTGGCGGCTTCATTGGCGTCGAGGAAATTGCAGCCGCGGAATAGACCTCTGTGACTGTGTCATGGATATTTTTGACACATAGATGGTGATGGGACGCGCCTTATCTATGTGTTCCAAATATCCACTGCGCAGCATTCCTCCAAAGGAGGAACCGCTAGAGCGCTTCGATCTCCACCATGGCGGTATGCGCGCTGGTTCCCTGACCCAGTCGCGAGGTGCCAATGTCACGGGTCAGAACATTCGGATTGCCATGGGGATCATCGCCGCCGCTGTCCGCCAGCCAAGCACCAGTTGGTAGGGCGACCACGCCTTCGAGCACACCATCGTTGAAGGCCGCACGGGCCAGGCATGCACCGCGATTGTTCTTCACTCGCACGACTTCACCATCGGCTATCCCGCGCGCGGCAGCGTCTTTTGGGTGGATTTCCAGTTGTACGGGGCGGGCCGCCGGCTCGTCCGCGATCGCGGACTCCATTTGGCTGTGCAGTTTGTCCCCAGGTTGAGGGGACACCATGTGGAGGGGGGCCGCCTTTTGAGCGGCGCCAAGCCACTCGTGTGGTGGAATCCAGACAGGATGGCCGGGGCAATCATCGTAGTCAAAGCCGGCGATTGTCTCTGAGAAGATTTCTAGTTTGCCGGACGGCGTTTGCATTGGATGCGCCGTTGGATCTTCGCGGAATTTGTCAAAGGGGGTGACCGCATGCTCATCCCCCCAAATGGGCAGCTCTACCCAGTTCTTCTCTTTCAGCTCATCGTAGTCGGGCGTCGGGATATTATCCGCTGCGGTGATCTGTCTGAACTGGCCATATAGATGACGCAGCCAGCCATCCGAGGAACGCCCTTCGGTAAATGTTTTGCTGTCGTCCAACCGCGCCGCGAGATCCGCGAAAATGTCGTAATCGTCACGCGCCTCAGCTTCAGGCTCGATCAGCTGTGGCATATGGAAAAGGAACGGATCCAGGAAAGATCGACCTATATCCTCCCGCTCGTATGGCGTCGTGACGGGAAATACGATGTCGGCCCGCTTGGCGGTCGCTGTCCAGAAAGGCTCGTTTACGATGACGGTTTCAGGGCGGCGCCAGGCTTCCTCAAACCGGTTCAGGTCCTGGTGGTGGTGAAACGGGTTACCTCCAGCCCAATAGACCAACTTTATGTCTGGGTAGGGCGCGTTGCGGCCGTTGAAATCGTATGGCTCGCCCGGATGCAGCAGCGCGTCGGCGATGCGAGCGACGGGGATGAAATCCTTCACTGGATTGTCGCCCTGAGGCAGCGCAAGCCCCGGCACTGCGCGGATCGAAACACCGACGCCGCCCAAAGCGCCGTAGCCGTAGCCGACGCCGCCGCCAGGCAGACCGATCTGGCCCAACATCGCCGCAAGAACCGCCGCCATCCAATAGGGTTGCTCGCCATGCTGCCCCCGTTGCAGGGCAAAGGCGATGGTGATCAGTGTGCGGGACTTGGCCATGTGTCTGGCGAGGCCGCGGATTTCGCTGACGTCGCCACCCGTCAGTTCGGCCGCCCATTCCGGCGTCTTTGGAACACCATCGGTTTCGCCCATCAAATAGGGGCGGAATTTTTCGTAGCCGGTCGCGTATTTCGCCAGATGCGCATGATCAGCCAAGCCTTCGTCTTCCAACACATAAGCCAGCGCCAGCATCAGCGCGGTGTCGGAACCCGGGCGCACCGGCATCCATTCGGATCCCGGCGGCGCATCGCCCCGCTGCGGACCGATATTGATCAGCCTCATCCCCTTCTCAGCAAACGCTTCGCACCAGCCCTTTGTTTCATGTCGTGTGATGCCGCCCATGGAAACTTGGGAGTTCTTAGGGTTAATCCCGCCGAACATCACCAATGTTTCCGTGTTGTCGCGGATCGTCGCCCAAGAATTCTGGTAGCCATATGCGTATTGGCGAAAGTTCATGCCGATCACATGGGGCATGATCGCCATCGCCGCTGCGAAGGAATAGTTGCCGTAACTCGACACGTAACCGCCGATGGAGTTCAGGAACCGGTGCACTTGGCTCTGCGCATGGTGGAAACGCCCAGCTGAAGACCAGCCGTAAGAGCCGCCAAAGATCGCTCCGTTGCCATGTTCGCGCCGCACCCGGCCGATTTCTTCAGCGGCGATGTCCAGCGCTTCGTCCCAGGGCAGCTCAACAAACTCCGCCCCGCCATGACGGTCCTTGTCGCGTTTTTCCAACCATCCCTTGCGGATCGAAGGGCGGGTGACGCGGGTCTTGTGATAAACGGCTTTCGGGATGACTTGAGCGATCGGGGAAGGGTCAGGGTCGGGGCCGAACGGGGCTGTGCTTACGATCCGGCCGTCTTCAACCGTGACTTCGAATGCGCCCCAGTGGCTGGAGGTGACTTTGGTGGTTTTCATGCCGCGTCTCATTGCTGCCTGTCGCAACTAGGCGCCCTGTCGGCGCCTGTCGTCAAGCCAAGCCAAACACGCGCTGGGCGTTTCCGTGTAGAAACATCGTCTGAGCCTCGTCATCCAATGCCAGCGCCTTCAGTCCTTCCAACGCCTTGGCGTGGCTGAACATCGGATAATTTGTCCCGAACATGACTTTGCCGCGTCCATGGCCTTTCAGGTAACGCACCAGTTCTGGCAGGTAGCGTTTCGCCGTGTATGCGGATGTGTCGATATAGACGCTCTCATGCTTAGTTGCGACTTTGATCGCTTCTTCCGTCCAAGGACAACCGATTTGACCGCCAACAATGACGAGCTCCGGGAAATCCAGAGCGACGCGATCCAGATAGATCGGGCGGCCAACTTCGGAAGACATCAGCGGGCCGGTGTGGCCGATCTGCGTGCAGAGCGGGACGCCCGCCTCGCAGCATGCGGCGTAGAATGGATAGAACAGTCGGTCCTTCGGCGGCAAGTCGCATAGCCAGGGCAGGACGCGGATCGCTTTGAAGCCGAGTTCTTCGACACAGCGGCGGACCTCGCGCATCGCTTCCATCGGTTTGGAGATGTCGACGGAGCCGACGCCAATCAGACGACCCGGTGCCTCCGCCACGAAGGCGGCGACCTCATCATTCGTGATCATGTCCCGATGCGGCGCTTGCCATGCGCAGATTAGCGCCTTATCGACACTGCCCGCATCCATCGAAGCGATGGTTGCTGAAACCGGGATCTGTATCTCAGGCGCAGGCGTCTTCGTCCAACGGCGGAGGCTTTCGAATATCGGATCTTGGGAATGGCGCAGCGTGGGATGCTGCGCCCAAACGTCGATGATCATGTTTCGCCCTTTTGCGCCGATGGTGTGGTTGCGCCGATTGAAAAGAAAAAGGCCGCCCGTGAAAAGGGCGACCTTGCGATTTTGTGACGAGAACCCGGAGAGTTACTCGGCTGCGATGACACCGCGATTGATCTGATCCATCTCGATGGACTCAAACAGGGCCTTGAAGTTGCCCTCGCCAAACCCGTCATCGCCCTTGCGCTGGATGAATTCAAAGAAGATCGGCCCGACGACCGTTTTAGAAAAGATCTGGAGTAGGACGCGGGTCATGCCACCATCCACCACGCCTTCGCCGTCGATCAGGATGCCTTGCTGCTTCATCCGCTCAATCGGCTCTTTATGGCCCTGCACGCGCTTGCGGCTCATGTCGTAGTAGACGTCCGGTGGCGGCGGCATAAATTCGAGGCCGTTGGCGGCGAGGCCATCAACCGAAGCGTAGATGTCGTTCGTCGCGACAGCAATGTGCTGGATGCCTTCGCCATTATACTCGCGAAGGTATTCCTCAATTTGGCTGTTCTCATCAGCGCTTTCGTTGATCGGAATGCGGATTTTGCCGCAGGGCGATGTCAGGGCGCGGGAGAGCAACCCGGTGACCTTGCCCTTGATGTCGAAGAACCGGATTTCCTTAAAGTTGAAGATCCCGGAATAGAAGCCGTACCACTTATCCATGTTGCCGCGATGGACGTTGTGGGTCAGGTGGTCGATGTAGAAGAACCCGAGGCCCTCTGGCTGCGGATCAATCTCGCCCGTCCAGTCGTAATCGTTCATGTAGGGCGAGCCGCCGTCGCGTTCGATGAAGTAGAGGAGCGAGCCGCCAATGCCCAGAATGGCCGGCGCATCGATGACTTTGTTGTCGCCGTCGTAACCCTTCGCGCCGTTCGCAACTGCATGCTCGTAGGCCTGCTGCGGGTCGACCACGCGCCACGCCATCGAGGATGCGCAGGGACCATGCTCCTTCACAAAATCGGCAGCGAAGTCCTTCGCCTCGGCGTTCATGATGTAGTTCACTGAGCCCTGACGATAGAGAAACACGTCCTTGGTCTTATGCTTGGCGACCTGAGTGTAGCCCATCTGGCGGAATAGCTTGTCCAGCTCTTCCGGCTCAGGATGCGCGAACTCGACGAACTCGAACCCGTCGGTGCCGGCGGGGTTGTGCGTGCTGATCTCGGCGGGGGCTGCGTCGTGTGGGAAGGGGCCCATGGTACGCTCTCCTAAGCTTGGGTGGTGATTTCACGCAGACATAGGGAGGATCATGCTAAATGTTCGTGCGAAATAGGCAGTCAGGCGCTAAGAGATGCACATAAAATGCATGAAGCAGAGAAAACCCGCACAAAATGACGCTTGATGGATTTGACTTCAAGATCCTGTCCTGCCTGCAGGACGACGCCAGCCTGACGAACGCAGCGCTGGCGGAGGTTGTGAATCTTTCCCCCCCTCAATGCTCCCGCCGGCGGATCGCGTTGGAGGAGGAGGGATACATTACCGGCTACCGTGCGGAACTGAACGCAGCAAAGCTGGGTTATGGGGTGGAGGCGTTCACCCGCGTGACGCTGGAGGCGCAGGCGGCCACGACAGCGGACGATATCGCCCGGTTCTTCAATAGGCTGGAGGAGGTGCAGATGGTCTACACCCTCACCGGTGACGCGGACTACCTGATCCATGTCCACGTGCGATCGCTGGACGAACTGGCGACCTTTGTGCACCGGCGGCTGCTGCCCCATCCGAAGGTGAGCCAGGTGCGGTCGGATATTGTACTTCAGCGGTTGGGACGGCGCCGGGGCGTGCCGGTTTGAATCGATTGCGGCAGTCCCGCCCAACGATGCTGTTTGCACCGAATGTGCACGCCAGTTTGAAGTTTGATCCAGTTGAGATTTCCAGTTTGACGCACGAATCCTAAGTTTTGCGCAAATGAACTTTTGCTGAGTGGAAACTTCCAAACTGCGTTACCTTCTTTTTTGTGGCGGTATTTTTCGCGCCAAAGTCAGTGAAGCGGCCACAGCGCGTTTGCCTACCAAGGTCCCGTCGTACATCCGGCTCGAATACTCAGATCGGTCACAACTTGATGTGTCTGTACTTGTTGAATGTTATGGTGACGGAAACGCGGCGGCTTATCTTTGATCTGATCGTCTTTTCTGGCCCGTTTCAAATTTCCAAGCAGCCGCGACAGCGATTGACTTGCCCTTTCCCGAAAGGTCGGTTTCTCAAACTGCGTCTCTTCAAAAATGGCCATGACCTTTCTCCCTTTGCGTGTTTGTTTCGGTGAAAGCAACATGACGAACGGGAGTAAGTACGGGGTAGAGAAGAAAGTGAAGTGGGTCCGGTACACTTTGTGAACTAGCCCGGCCGATGTGCGACAACTATCGTCGCGACTAGGAGGACAGAACATGAAGCCGAAGCCGTATGGTGTCGTTTGCCGATCACCCATGCGTGCAACATCCTAGAGCCGCGTTGGACAATCACCATCCTTTCCGAAATGTGGGGAGGGTCCTTACGATTCAATGACATACGTTGAGGGGTCGGAAACTTATCTCCGGCGCTTTTGTCGAAGCGCCTGAAAGAATTGGAAGCTAACGGACTAATTGAACGTGTCGAAAATCCGGCGACGGATCAGGTGGATTATATTCGAACACAGCGCGCAATCGCTCTTGAACCAGCGTTGGATGCCCTGGCGAAATGGGCACAATGTAATATCGAAGCGAATGTTCCCCTCGCGCAAGATCGTCGAGGATGTTGATGACGCGCTGGCGGATCAGCGTTTCAAGCTCATCAAGCCGTTTGCCGCCAACCCTCGGGCATGACCGGCTTGCGCCAATTGGAATGAAGGGGGTCATCTTCCCCAATGAAGGTGCGGGGGGCGAAATCTGGCGCGCGGTCGCCCATGAAGATGCCGCCGGAGGAGGAGAACACCTTGGGATTTGTCTCAACCTTCATGATGTCATCCCAGCGGGTGATCGACCAAAAAGGGCCAAACTCGCTATCCGCCAGGTAGTGGACCGGGTCTTCCTTGCGCAGGCGATCTAATAGCGGCTAATGAGCGTTAGCAGCGTAAAGTTCAGGGCGCGATACGTCGATTTCAGAAAGTGGTACCTCCGCCGCGTGGGCGCGAACGGCGTCGAGGGTCATGACGTTCATACTCAGTCTCCCTTTTGTCGTGGCCTCTTTTGGGGCCTTCGGCGGTGCGTCGATGGACACTCTTCCCTACAGGATGGCCAAACAAGCGGCTTTTGTCGATTGAACTTTGGAACGTGCGGGCCACATGGCTGACAATGGCTATCATTCTCGTTCTCGGCGACCAGCTGTCGCGCAATCTGTCCTCTTTGAACGCAGGCGATGGATCGCGCGACGTCGTCTTGATGGCGGAAGTGATGGCCGAGGCGACCTATGTCAAACACCACAAAAAGAAGATCGCGCTGATCTTTTCCGCCATGCGCCACTTCGCTGAGACGCTGCGCAGCGAAGGGTGGACTGTCGAATATGTGAAGCTGGATGACGCGGAAAACTCCGGCGACCTCGGCGGCGAAGTGTGGCGTGCATTGGCCCGGCATGACATGGATGAGGTGATCGTCACCGAAGCGGGCGAACATAGGCTGCGCTCTGAAATTGCTGGTTGGAATAATGCGCGCATCCTTGCTGACGACCGCTTCATCACTTCAGCCCAGGAGTTCGCCGATTGGGCGGAAGGGCGCAAGCAGCTGCGGATGGAGTATTTCTATCGCGATATGCGCCGCAAAACTGGGCTTTTGATTGAAGGCGGCGAACCGGCAGGCGGAAAATGGAATTATGACGCCGAAAACCGCAAACCGGCCAAAGCGGATCTGTTTAAGCCGCATCCGCCCAGGTTCGAACCTGATGAAATTACCAATGATGTGCTGGCGCTCGTTGCGGACCGTTTTGCCGGTAACTTCGGCGACCTTGAGCCCTTTTGGTTTGGCGTCACAGCAGATCATGCGGAACAGGCGCTGGACGCCTTTATCGAGGCTGCGTTACCGAGCTTTGGCGATTATCAGGATGCAATGCTGGTGGGCGAGCCGTTTCTGTACCACTCGCTGATCTCGATGTATTTGAACATCGGTCTGCTGGATCCGCTTAGCGCCTGCCGCAGGGTGGAAGCCGCATATCTCGCCGGCGCAGCGCCGTTGAACGCGGTCGAGGGGTATATTCGCCAGGTCATTGGCTGGCGGGAATACGTGCGGGGAATCTATTTCTTGAAGGGACCGGATTACGTTTCCGAAAACTTCTTCGGCAATGACCGCCCGCTGCCAGAGTTCTATTGGACTGGCGAGACGGACATGGCCTGTCTGGCGGCTGCAATCGGTCAGACCAGAACCGAAGCCTACGCCCATCACATCCAGCGCCTGATGGTCACGGGTAATTTCGCGATGCTGGTGGGCGTCGATCCGCATGAGGTGCATGAATGGTATCTTGCTGTCTATGCCGACGCGTTCGAATGGGTTGAGGTGCCCAACACTGTGGGGATGAGCCAATTTGCCGATGGCGGTGTGCTCGGCTCCAAACCCTACGCGTCTTCGGGCGCCTATATTGACCGAATGTCGGATTATTGTGGGGGCTGCAAATTCGACGTGAAGAAGAAGACGGGCGACGGGGCCTGCCCTTTTAACCCACTCTATTGGGATTTTCTTGTCCGAAACCGGGACAAACTTGGTGGGAACCCCCGGATTGGCCGAGCCTATTCGACCTGGGATCGGATGGGTGAGGGCAAGAAGGCCGATTACCTCAGCAGCGCGGCTAAGGTTCTGAAGTCCTTGAAGTGAGATGAAGGCGGCGCTGCGCGCCACGAGATTACCTCAGGCCTCGCGGCCTTCAGGCGTCGCTCAGCTGGGGATATTTTTGACACATAGATTGTGTCAGGCACTGAGTGAGTGGATCACTGACCGCAAGGTTGGAAGGCCTTCGGATTTTTCCGAGGACGTCATGATCACTTCGGGATAGGCGGCGGGGTGCTTTTGCAGATCGTGTGAAATCCCGGAATTCACCTTGACGAGCGCGCCGGGTTTGGGTTTGTCCGTTTTGGTCAGCACCACCTGAAAATTGACCGCGGCGGTGTCGAGCAGCGTCATAATCTCATGATCGACCTTTTTCACCCCATGGCGGCTGTCGATCAGAACAAACGCGCGGCGCAGCGTGGCGCGGCCTGTCAGGTACTGTTTCAGCAGCCGCTGCCACTTTGCGACGATGTCCACAGGCGCCTCGGCGTAGCCGTAGCCGGGCAGATCGACGAGCCAGAGGCGGTCGGCGAGGTCGAAATAGTTAATCTCTTGCGTACGGCCCGGCGTGTTTGAGGCGCGGGCGAGGCCTTTGCGCCCGGTAAGCGCGTTGATCAGGCTGGATTTTCCGACATTGGACCTTCCGGCAAAGCAAACCTCTGGGCGATCGGCTGGTGGCAGGCCGTCCATATGGACGACGCCTTTGACGAAATCGCATTTGCCGGCGAACAGCTTGCGGCCAGCTTCCGCCGCGAAGGGCTCAGGTGTTGGCGCGATGGTAAAATCGATTTTCATGGGCGGACTTCGTCGCCGATGGCGATGTCACCGCCTTCGATCACTTGGGCGTAGACGCCAAAGTCCATATGGCCAAACCTGCCGTGAAGCAGTTTCGTAATCTCGGTATTCCGCGCGCCGGTCTTTGGATCGGCGTTCGTTGCGTTGCATCGTTTGACGCGGCCGATGAACTTCAGTCGCGTGGGGCCTATGGAAACCTCGCCGTGGTTCCAGTCGAGCTCCTCCCACGGAGCGGCACCGTCGATCCAGAGGTTCATGCGAAATCGGATGCGGTCAAGTTGCCGGCCTGCCATTTCTTCGAGCGCACGCAGCGATGAGAGGTTGCCGATGGAGATATGGGTGTCTTCAAAGTCATGAAGGTTGCCGCCTGGGATCGAGACGAGGCGATAAGGCGGAGGGCCAGACGGCTCTGCGATTGGCGCTAGCCAGTCAGCGATACGTTGGCCATTGATGGCGGGGCTTTCCGTGATCTCGCCAAGTTCCGGATGCGCAACGGTCATCTCGCCAGAGATGTCGTTATAGCGGCATGTGACTTGTGCCATCGCCGGATTTGTCGACTGGATCACGTGGTTGCGCGACCGGACCCAGATAGGATTGTCATCATTAAAGTCCGACTTCCCATGTGTCACCGCCCACACGCGATCCCAGCCGATGGGTCGGGCCGGCGTCAGGCGTGTGGTTTGAAGACGTTCCTGTCCGAGGCTTTTGATCGGGCTGCGGCGGATGTCTTCAAGCCGGATCATGTCAGCTTTCCTTCGGCTTTTTCTTGAACGACTTCATCACGTTGCCAAAGAAGTCGACCTTCACGCCCTGACTGCGCATGATCGAATACTGCTGGATGAAGGTGATGGTGTTGTTCGCAACCCAGTAGATCACCAGACCGGAGGAGAATGTGCCCAGCATGAACATGAACATCCATGGCATGATCGCAAAGATCTGCTGCTGCATCTTGTCTGTGGGTGCCGGGTTCAACTTTTGCTGCATCCACATCGTGATGCCCATCAGGATCGGGAACACGCCGATGGAAAAGAGGCCGAGGATGCCAACACCAGGCGCAGGCACATCATAGGGCAGTGCGCCGAATAGGTTCATCCAGGATGTCGGGTCTGGCGCGGAAAGATCGGTGATCCAGCCGATGAAGGGCGCATGGCGCATCTCGATCGTGACGAACAGCACCTTGTAGAGCGAGAAGAAGATCGGGATCTGCAACAGGATCGGCAGACAGCCCGCAGCTGGGTTTGCCTTTTCCCGCTTGTAGAGCGCCATCATTTCCTGCTGCATCTTCTGCTTGTCGTCGCCGACGCGTTCCTTGATTTTCTCCATCTCGGGTTGGAGCTTTTTCATCTTGGACATGGAGACGTAGGATTTATACGCCAGTGGGAACAACGCCGCCTTGATGATCAAGGTCAGAACGATGATCGACCACCCCATGTTGCCAATGAAGCCCTTGACCCACAACAGCAGCTGGAAAATCGGTTTCGTCAGGAAGAAGAACCAACCCCAATCAATGCTGTCGACAAAGCCGGCGATGCCCAGATCTGACTCGTAGCTGGTGATCGCGTCATAAGCCTTGGCGCCTGAGAAAAGGTATGTCTGTACGTCCACCGCGCCACCGGCGGGCACGTCATAGACGGGCATCAGCGCCTCGGTCCGGTATTCCGGGCCTGTTGAACGTTGGGTGTATTTGTAGACCGCAGTGAACGCCGTGTTTGGACCTGGCGCAATTGCGGTCATCCAGTATTTGTCGGTAAAGCCGATAAAGCCGTCCTGCTGAACAGCGATGCGTTCCGCCTGTTGGCCGCCAGCATCTGGCGGCAGGTCGGCCATGTCGTCATAGTCCATTTCCTTCAGCTCACCGTCGAACACGCCAACGGCACCCTCGTGCAGGATGAAGAAATTGATTGTGTCGGGCTGGTTACGCCGTGCGATATAGCCATAGGGCGACAGTTGAACCATTTCGCCCGTCGTGTTCTCAACCGACTGGGTCACGTTGAACATGTAGCGGTCGTCGACCGACAGCGTCCTGCGGAAGATCAGGCCGCCGCCATTGTCCCAGCGCAGCACCACTGGCGCGTCGACGGACAGCTTGTCACCGCTTTCAACGGTCCAGATCGTGTTTGGATCGGGTGTTTTCGCAGATGTGCCCTGGCTGGGCAGCCAGCCATAAGCGGCAAAATAGGGGTGAGTCGTTCCAACTGGCGCCAGCTGAATGACGGTGTCCGACCCTTCGTCCAGCGTTTCGCGGTAATTCAGCAGATGGATGTTATCGATCCGGCCGCCTTTCAACGAGAAGGAGCCTGACAGCGACGGCGTGTCAATTTCGACAAAGCCAACTTCATCGGTCCCGCCTGCGTCGCCAGTTTCACCGCTGGTCGTCGCCGTGGACTGGCCTGCGCCAGCGACAACGCCGGGTGCAGGCGTTTCGAACTGAGTCTGCTCTGTTCCCGGCTCTGGCGGCGGGGGAGCGAAATAGAAGGTCCAGAGCACGATCACAAGAAAGCTGAGCACCGCAGCCATGATCATATTCTTCTGGTCGTTCATCACGAGCTCCTGCGGAATATCTACCGTTTTCAGTTCGGGGCGTTGAACCTGCGGATCGCTTTCAGGTCAAGTGGATTCGCGGCTGTTGCGGCTTTAGAACCGGCCTTTCAGGAACCTTTGGTACAGCAAAATCAGGATGCAGGCCCCAACGACCGCCCCGACAAGGCCAAAAATCACGCTGCCAGCCGCGACCAGCGCCCGCAAAACAAAGCCGCCGACGATGGCGCCGAGCACGCCTATTGCGCTGGTTTCGACCAGCGAAAGATCAGTTTTCATCACCTTTGATGCGATGAACCCCGCCGCCACGCCGACAACGACTAAAAATAACACGGACAAGAGATTCTCCGGAACTGTGATTGCAGATCAGATAGTCGCCAGATGGGATAATGTCATCTGCGCATTGAATTGATGAACAACGATCCCGCAGCCCCGACGAATGACGTCATGGCGCGGCCAAGACTCAGCCCAATGCCCATAAAGCCCTGAGCAAACCACAAGATGATGGCGCCGCCAACGCCAAGGGCGACCGAGACGATGACGCCGTTGCGGGTCAGGTTCAGCCGCTCCGACCCGTAGCCGGTCAGGGCGCCGATGATGATTGCGCCGAACATGTGAAACATGGATGCCGTCCTTTTTGCCGTCTGCCTTGTCTTACGTGGGAATAGGGCGACGCTGCGACCAGTTTTGGATCTTTCGCGATCTTTGCGCCAGCCAGACCGGCAATGCGGTTTGACCCCGCCCGGGAACCCGATAAACAGAAGCGATGTTTTTGCAGGCGGACCAGATCGAAGTTGAACGCGGCGGCAGGCTGGCCCTGACCGCGCCAGCTTTTGAGGTCGCCACAGGCCAGGCTGCAGTGCTGCGTGGGCCAAACGGCGCGGGCAAGTCGACCCTGTTGCGGGCCCTGGCGGGGTTGGTGGGCCTGACTGTCGGCGACGCCCGTTGCAGCGGTGTCAGCCTGGCCCGGGATCGCGAAGATTTCGCCAATCTGATCGCCTATGCCGGTCACCTCGACGCTGTGAAACCCGCGTTGACGGTGCTGGAAAATCTGGCGTCGTGGGCGTCGATATATGCGACAGATCCTGAAGGGGCTGATCGGGCGCTGGATGTTTTCAAGCTCACTTCAATTGCCGACACGCCGGCAGGGTACTGTTCCGCCGGTCAGAAGCGGCGTCTTGGCCTTGCGCGTCTATTGGTCGTGAACCGGCCCGTCTGGTTGTTGGATGAACCGACGGTTTCGCTGGACACCGGGTCTGTCACAGATTTCGCGGCGGCGGTTTCAGATCATTGCGCCTCTGGCGGCATTGTGCTGGCTGCGACCCATATCGATATTGGCCTCCCTGATGGCCCGCGCATCGACATATCACCCCCGACCGCCCGTGAGGCGGATGAAGGCGATCCCTTCCTGACAGGCGCCTGGGCATGAGCGGGCTGTCGTTGTTTCGCCGGGATCTGAAGCTCGCTTACCGCATTGGCGGTGGCGGCTTGATGGCGGCGGTGTTCTTTGTCATGGCCGTTTCGATGGTGCCAATCGGCGCTGGCGGCTCACCCGAAGTTATGACACGCGTTGCGGGCGGTGTTTTGTGGGTGTCGGCGCTTCTCGCCTGTCTCCTCAGCCTCGATCGGCTGTTTCAGGCGGATTACGAAGATGGCTCGCTGGATCAGGTCATGCTGGCGCCGGCGCCTTTGGAGCTGTCCGTGCTGGCGAAGGCCGCCGCGCATTGGGTGACGACGGGGCTGCCTCTGATGATTGTAGCGCCGGCGCTTGCGATCTCGCTGAACCTGGCCCCTGGGGCGTATGTCGCGCTTATGGCGTCGCTTGCTGTGGGGACGCCGGCGTTATCATTAATTGGCGCAATTGGGGCGGCGTTGACAGTTGGCGTGCGGCGAGGGGGGCTGTTGCTGTCGCTTTTGGTCATGCCGCTTTACCTGCCGACGATGGTGTTCGGCGCCCGTGCGGTTGAGCGGGCCTCGCTGGACCTCGACTATCTCTCGCCATTGGCGCTGCAGGGCGCGGTGACGCTGGGCGCGCTGGCGATCACCCCCTTCGCAGCGGCGGCGGCGTTGCGGGTCAACCTGCGCTAAGCCAGTTTGTGAGATAGATCACTCTCAGTAGAAATTATGTTGCGTCGTGCAATCTGTAGTTCCATTCCCTCACTGTGCCCAATGATGTGATACGCGGGTGCGCATACGTGTCGAGGGAGTATAATGTGACGAAGACAGCGCGCGATATTGCTGCAAAGCTGTTGGAGCGTAGCGGCCATGCGCTTGAAACCGGCGACGCCGATCTCTTCGCCACATGTTTCACCATTCCTAAAGAGATGGAGACATTCGAAGGCCGCCGGGTCCTGCATAGTATTGAAGAACTTGAGACGGCGTTCCGTGAAGTCTGCGACTACTACGCCAAAGCAGGCGTCACCGGCATGGTCCGCCACGTTGTTGATGCGGAATTTCGAACCCCCTCTACCATCGTATCAACCCATGAAGCGCGCCTGCTTGCGGGTGACCAACTGATCCAGCAGCCCTTCGCGGTGATGTCGATAATTGTGGCGGATGGGGATGATTGGCGGATCCGGCACAGCCAATACGCCATCATCGATTCAACCGATCACAATGTGGCTTTGACAGGCTTGGAAAATGGGGCGCAGCCGCCATCGGATGAACCCGAAGCTGAAATTCATCGGGCGCTGGCCACGTCGCAATAGCCCTTCGTTCCCTGTATTCGCTCAGCGTGGGGCCAAATCACGGGCGATGCGCATGCCGTAACTGCCCAGCACCCATTCGCGATCATTCGACTGGCGCGCTGCTGGGCGGGTTTGCCAGGGGCGGTCGCTGTAATTGCCGCCTTTCAAAACATGCCGACGGGCCCACCGATTGTCGCCCTCCCAGAAGTAGGGCTCGCCATTGGTTGGGCCGTCCGACAGGTCGCTTTCATAGACGTCCTGAACCCACTCAGACATATTCCCCGCCATATCGTGAAAGCCTCACTGATTGGGGCACAACTGGGCGACGGGCGCTGCGCCTTTCCAAAGGTTGGGGCCCTCTGCGGATCCGATGCAGCATACCTCGCGGCCCAGATTGGCGTAGGCACGGTCAGGCGTATCGCCCCAGGGAAAGACGGTCGTCGTTCCGGCGCGGACGGCGTATTCCCATTCGGATTCGCTCGGCAACCGATAAGGATCGCCGGGGACGCGCTTGTTCAGCCATGCGACATAAGCCTGGGCGTCCACCCATCTGACATGGGTCGCCGGATCGCCGGGTTTCGTTGGGCCGTGCCGGGGCAGGGCCGGGCAGCCGCCAGCATCTGCGCAGGCGTCATAGGCCAAACGGGTCAGTTCGGTTTTGGCGAGGGCGAACCACGGGATGGTCATGCGCCGCTGCGGCCTTTGCTATCGCCGCGATAGGGATCGTCGGGCGCTGACCCCATCATGTATTCGCCCGCTGGCAGCGCGATCATTTCGGGGCAGTCAGAGCATTCGATAAAGGTGGCGAGGTCAAGCGTCACGCTGGAG
>CBFHXH010000026.1:0-32283 GCA_965659735.1 uncultured Pikeienuella sp. | reverse complement strand
CTGATGCGCGGGATCGAACAGGTGAAGCCCGGCAACACCTTTGGCGACATTGGCTATGCGATCCAGCGGTTCGTCGAACGCGAGCGCTGCGGCGTTGTCCGCGATTTCTGTGGTCACGGCCTGGGCCGGGTGTTCCATGACGCGCCGAACGTTCTGCATTATGGCCGCCCGGGTGGTGGCGCGACGCTGCGCGAAGGCATGTTCTTTACCATTGAGCCTATGGTTAACCTTGGACGCCCCGACACCAAGATTCTGTCAGACGGCTGGACCGCCGTGACCCGCGACAAGTCATTGTCGGCGCAGTTCGAACACTCGATCGGTGTGACGGCGGATGGGTGTGAGTTGTTTACCGTGTCGCCCGCCGGGACGTTTCATCCGACGTATTGAGCTCTGAATGGTTAAGCGGGCTTCCTGGTCCCAAGCTCTCAACAACTTTGCCGCAGAACAGATCCCAAGCAGTCGCTCTGCAAACGCCCTTTGCATTGCTGGAAACTCAAAGACCGCTGGTTTTAGGGAACAATCAAGTGAATGGGCTGTTCCAATCCCTACCGCGATTGCTTTGGTAGCTAGACATAATGTTGCCCGGCTGGCTCCATACCTCGGCGATACCGTTACGCGCATGCCCGGAACCAAGGCAAAGCAGCCGGTCCAGCGCCTGCCCGTCCCGACGGGCCAGCGCTTTGGTTAAGTTGGTGCAAGGCTCCGGCCAAGGATGTTGGTTGCTGGCATCGATCAAGCAGCGGAGGCGTTGCAGCGCCACCCCACGGGCAGGCGCTTGCCCGGCTCATCCCTTGTTCTCGGCGGTTGGAGGGCAAACCGCTATTCCCCCAATCCACCCAACCCGCTAGCCTTCCCCAAAACGAACAAGGGGAGGATGCGGCGTGACCACTGACGCTCGGCCAGACTACGACGAATTCTATGCGGCTTTTGAACCTGCGGTGCTGGAACAAGGCTTTGAAGGATCGTTCGCCTTGGGCATCAACGCCTGCGTTGAATGCTGCGACCGCTGGGCTGCGCCGGGGCGCGTTGCCCTGCAGTGGGAGGCTGCCGATGGAACCAGCGGTGAGGTCACCTTTGCTGAACTGAAGGACCAGTCCGCCCGCATCGCCAACCTTCTGGAGGCTAATGGCGTTCGGCAGGGTGACAAGGTTGCGGCGCTGCTGCCCAAGATACCCGAACTGGTCGCCGCCATTCTGGGCGTTTTTCGCGCAGGCGCCGTCTATCAGCCGCTGTTCACAGCATTCGGTCCCAAAGCGATTGAACAGCGGTTGGCTGGGTCCAAGGCCAAGGTCGTGTTCACGGACGCCGCCAACAGGTCCAAGCTGGACGGGGTTGATGGCGTCACCATTGTCACCATCGCCGATCCTGCGCCGGGTGACCTGGAATTCCATACGGCGCTGTCGGAACAGCCCGCTGACTTCGCACCCGTGATGCGCACTGGCGATGATCAGCTGTTGATGATGTTCACCTCTGGCACCACTGGGGCGCCCAAGGGGGTAGATATTCCCTATTCGGCGCTGCCGAGTTTCGTCGCCTACATGACCTATGGGATCGATCTGCGCGAAGATGACGAATTCTGGAATATCGCTGATCCCGGCTGGGCCTATGGCCTCTACTACATGATCGTCGGGCCGCTTGCGATGGGGCGGAAAACGACACTGGTCGACGGGCCGTTTTCGGTCGATCGGATCATCGACATTGTTCAGCGGCGCAAGATCACGAACTTCGCCGGGGCACCGACCGCGTACCGGATGATGATCGCCGAGGGCGACCGCGCCCCCGGCGCCATCCGGGGCCAACTGCGCGTCGCCTCCAGCGCGGGTGAGCCGCTGAACCCCGAGGTTTCGCGCTGGTTCGCCGACAACCTGGATTGTCCGCTGAATGATCACTATGGGCAGACGGAGGTTGCGATGGTGCTGATGAACCATCACGCGCTGGCGCATGACGTGCGCCCCGGCAGCGCGGGTTTCCCGATGCCGGGATACGCGCTGGCGGTCTGTGATGAACAGGGAAATGAGCTGCCGCAGGGCGAACAGGGCGTGCTGGCGGTCAGCCGGTCCAAGTCCTCGCTGTTCTATTTCAAGGGGTATGCCGGGCGCGAAGGCCAGGATTGGGTTGGCGACTATTACCTGACCGGCGACAGTGTGGAGCAGAACGAGGACGGCAGTTTCAGCTTTGTCGGGCGAAATGACGACCTGATCAGCTCAGCCGGGTATCGGATCGGGCCGTTTGATGTGGAAAGCTGCCTGATTGAGCATGAGGCGGTAATGGAATCAGGCGTCGTCGGAAAGCCCGATGCGGAACGTGGGCATATCGTGAAGGCGTTTGTCGTGCTGAAAGAAGGCTTTGAGGCGTCGGACGATATGTCAGAGACGCTGCGCCTGCATGTTCGGGGTCGTCTGGGCGCCCATGCCTATCCACGGGAAATCACGTTTGTAGAGGCGTTGCCGAAGACGCCGAGCGGGAAAATCCAGCGATTTGTGCTGCGGCAAGAGGCTTAGGGCGGCTTCCGGTCAAACGGAATCAGCTTGTTCGAAGACTAATACGGGCGCCGTTGGCGCAATTTGATCGGAAAACGCTCTCGGCCACCTCACACGGCCCGCGTCTCGAACCCTGCCGCCAAAGACACTTCGAGGATTTCCAGATCATCTGACGGTTCGCCGTACCGCGTAACCATCCCGGGGGGGATCACGAAGGCGTCGCCGGGGCCGAGGTTGGCCTGGTCCTTGTCTTCAACCTCCAGCACCATGGTTCCAGATCGGACAAAGCTGAAATGGATGTCGCAATCGTGCTTGGCCCAGATCGGCGCGCCGCCGGGCCGCGCCACGGTCACACCGGCGACGCCGCGGGTGCCGGCACCAATGCCTGTGTCGCGTGCGGTCCAGCCGGGCAGGCGCCAGTCCGCCCAAGACGTCTCCGCCTCCTTATGATGGACAAAGACTTGCCCCCCAAATTCACGATCGGGTCGGTGATGAGGCGTAGGTAGCTCCATCTCATGATCGATCGTCGTCACGTGTTCGGCGGGAACGCCGATTTCAATGACTTCAAGTTTCTCTGAAGAGTGAAGAACACGGTGCCTGATCTGGGGTGGCTGGATCACACAATCACCCGCTGACAGGCGGAACTGCGGCCCCTGATCCTCATAGACCAGATCGACCCAGCCTGCGTGGCAGAAGATTAGCTGAAAGCCGACGGTGTGGTAGTGAACCGTGTCTGGCACCGGCCCCTCATCCAGAATGCGGATGTGCGATGCGATGATCGCGCCGCCCAACCGATCTGGGATCAGATCGCGGTAATTCATGCCAGCCCGTCCGATCACCCAGGGCGCCTGATCGGTAAGGCGACGGGTCATGAAGGCGTGTTGGGTCGCGGGCTGCTCCATCATCTCAACCAGCGGCGCAAACTCCACCCGCACGCCGCTTGGCGCGGTCAGTGGCTCTCGTGCTTCGTCGCCTAGCAGACGGATCGTGCCCGGCGCCTCAACCGCGCCGCGCTCCAGCCGGATGCGCAGGCCGTGGCCCGAGATGATGGCTACGGCGGGATCGTCGGCGGGCCATATCTGATCCAGCCTGAACCCCAATCCTTCGTAGAACGGCAGGTCGTTATGCAAATTCAGGGTCGGCAGGCGGATTTCGGCGGTGTAGCCGGGGGTGACGGTGGTCATGGGCTGATCTCCTCCCCGTCATAGATATCCGAGCAGGTCGGTGAGGCAAGTCTGCCTAATTTGAGTGGGTATCCACCCTGAACCGATCAAAAACTGCTTATCCACTTTGCAAAAATGACCCGAGGCGGTTGCCATTCCGAAATTTGATGTAATTAATCAACGGCAGCTTGGGGTCTGACCCCAAGACAAGTCAGATGCTCTGACTAACAGGAGAGACACATGAAAAAACTGCTACTTTCAGCAGCCGTCGCATCGCTGGCCATGGCCGGTTCCGCGCACGCAGCTGCGCACGCCGTGAAAATCGGCGTTCTGCTGGGCTTTACCGGCCCGATTGAATCGATGACCCCCAACATGGGCAGCGGCGCTGAGCTGGCCATGTCGGAAGTCACCGCCTCCAAGGGTCTGTTGGGCGGCAAGGCGCTGGTTCCGGTTCGCGCTGACTCGACCTGCATCGACGCCGCGGCCGCAACCGCCGCTGCAGAACGTCTGATCACATCCGATGGCGTTGCCGCCATCATGGGCGCTGACTGCTCCGGTGTGACCACCGCGGTTCTGTCGAACGTCGCCGTCGCCAACGGCGTCGTGATGATCTCGCCATCCGCAACGTCGCCTGCGCTGTCGACCGTCGAAGACAATGGCCTCTTCTTCCGCACCGCCCCATCGGATGCGCGTCAGGGCCAGATCGTGACCAAGATCCTTCAGTCCAAAGGCGTTGGCGAGATCGCGATCTCGTACACCAACAACGACTATGGCAAAGGCCTGGCCGACAGCATCGAAACCAACTTCAAGGCGGCTGGCGGTTCCGTGACCATCAACGCCCCGCATGAAGACGGCAAAGCTGACTATTCTGCAGAAGTTGGCGCGCTGGCGTCCGCTGGCGGCGAAATCCTCGTTGTCGCAGGCTATCTCGACCAGGGTGGTCAGGGCATCATCCGCGCAGCGCTAGACACCGGTGCGTTCGATACGTTCTATCTGCCCGACGGCATGACTGGCGACCCGCTGGGTGAAGCCATCGGTTCTGATCTGGATGGTTCTTACGGCGCACTGCCGGGCACTGACAGCCCGGGCGCCGCTGCATTTGCCGACATGGCGAAAGCCGCCGGTTTCGAAGCGACCGCCTTTGCTGGCGAAAGCTACGACGCTGCTGCGCTAATCGCGCTGGCGATGCAGGCCGCCAACTCCACCAAATCCACGGATTTTGCCGGGTATGTGATGGATCTGGCCAACGCGCCGGGCGAACAGATCTTCCCAGGTGAGCGGGCCAAAGGTCTGAAGCTGGTCGCAGAAGGTAAAGACATCGACTATGTCGGCGCAACTGCGGTTGAGTTGATCGGCCCAGGCGAATCCGCCGGCGCCTACAAGGAAATCGTCTTTGAAGGCGGCAAGATGAAAACGGTTGGGTTCCACTAATCGTCGATTGAACTAAAACGGCCCGGGGCTCACGGCTCCGGGCCGTGTTTTTTGGGGGGTTCCATATGATCCGCGTCGATGATCTCCACATGCATTTTGGCGGCCTGCGGGCTGTCGACGGCGCCTCTCTGGAGATCGCCGAGGGAACCATTACCGGCCTGATTGGCCCGAACGGGGCGGGGAAGACCACACTCTTCAACGTTATCGCGGGCCATTACACGCCGACATCTGGCGCGGTGTATCTGGACGGTGAGGATATCACCGGCCTCAAACCGCACGAATTGTTCAGCAAAGGGCTGCTCCGCACCTTCCAGATCGCGCATGAGTTTGCGACCCTTACGGTGCGCGAAAACCTGATGATGGTACCTAGCGACCAGTCTGGCGAACGTCTCTGGGACGCCTGGTTCAAGCCAACCAAGGTGGCTGCAGAGGAACGCGCCATTCGCAAGAAGGCGGATGAGGTGATCGAGTTCCTCTCCATCACTCATGTGGCGGACGAAAAGGCCGGGAACCTCTCTGGCGGTCAGAAAAAGCTTTTGGAGCTTGGCCGCACGATGATGGTCGACGCCAAGATCGTCTTTCTGGATGAGGTTGGCGCCGGGGTGAATCGGACGCTGCTGAACACCATCGGCGACGCGATCATTCGCCTGAATAAGGAACGCGGCTACACGTTCTGCATGATCGAGCACGATATGGATTTCATTACACGCCTCTGCGACCCGGTCATCGTCATGGCCGAGGGTCAGGTGCTAACCAAAGGCACGGCGGAGAAAGTGAAATCGGATGAGCGGGTGATTGAGGCCTATCTCGGCACCGGCCTTAAAAACAAGGAAGACGATTGATGCGCCGACTACTGATCGCGGCGCTGGTCTCATCGGCCGCATTCTCTAGCCCTGTCACGGCCGTTGCGCAGGATGTTATTGGAAGCGCTGTAGTTAACGGTAAAAAGATCCAGATCCTTGAAGATTTCACTTGGCAGTTTGAAGATCGTCTCGCTGAGTCGTGCTTTTTAGTAACAGCCGGTTTGGACTTTTGCGGGAAGCCCGCGGGTTGGGGACGCATTTCAAACAAACCTCCTCAAATTGCGGGCGCATTCGAACAGGGCGGGCGGAACTACGCCTTTTTTGTTTCGGAACCGGTTGGACGCGCCGAAGGCATAACGCTTGATGCGTTGGCGAAGGGGGTGGTTGGAAATCTCGCTAACGGAATGGGGGTGACGCCGGCGGATGTTCCCATCTTTGACACTAAAGATGGCGAGTTTTATGGACAAAGGGTTAGGACAATCGCCATGCAGGCCAAACTTCAGGGGGTTTTCTTTGTCTTCATTAATACGTTTTGGGTCGAAGAGAATCGTTCGGGCCAAGTGTTTACCTATACGTTTGGAGATAACCTGAGGGAGTCGGATGGGTTGTTGCACAGTCAGGTGACTGGCAGCCTAAGCTTTTCGGATTGAGTGTTAAAAGTGAGATGCAGATGGCGCTTGTCATGAATTCTGCCGCAAACAGAAAAAGGTCAGGTGTTGGAGCGATGCGCCGACTTTTACTTGCGGCGCTGATCGCCGCACCTTTGCCTGTTGCGGCGGATTGTCTGTCGATTGGTCCGGAGGCGGAGTTCTGCGCCGATCCCGACTGGACCTTCCAGCGCTATGTTGAGGAAGGCGTGCTGCACTTCGCTTCGGATGGGACGACGTTGTATCACCTCCACCGCCTGCGGTCGGTCGCGCGGCAAGATCAAAGCGATCAGGTCATTTTCGAAGAGCAAGTCGCTACATTTGCGCTGAAATATGGCGGGGGCAGCTATGAAAACGTGACGTTCACCGAGGGCGCGCGTCTGGGCGGCCGTTCGTTGGAGTACGAATTTTCAGTGAAGGAATGGGGGGAGGCGAACCTGTCTCGCCTAACTTTCCTGATCAGCGACGGGATCGGGTATTCGCTGGTCACATCCGGCCAGCCGCCGGTGAACCGTGAAGCGCTGCTGGCGCGGCATGAAGCTGCTGTGGCGGCGTTTCAGGTGAAGGGTGAGTGAAGTTGCGTGCATTGCGGGGCGCTTGAGGTTCCAATGCCTGTCATCTTAGCCATTGTTCGTCTTGTCTTTGGTTGCTGGACCTATGAAAACTGGACCAAAATTGGTAAATTCGCCTACTACTGGGCGAAACTGAAGGCGGCACCCGACTGCCAAGTGATTGATGAACTCGCAGAGTTCTGTGGGACAGGCTTGGGTTTTGTGAGCAGAGATGGCACGAAATCAGCCTTCGTGACCTATACCCCTGAAGCTGTAAAGATAAATAGTTCGAGCGTTGGTGACTTCTGCTGTGTCGACGACAAGGTCATCGTTGAATACTGGACAATGGTATTTATGAAGATGGCGCAAAGACATGATGTTGAGGGACAAGACGTGGATATAGATGAGCTGTTGCGCTCAGGGCGGACCTTAGTTGGGACAGCGTCATGGACAATCGATGAACTTGTCAAAAGAAGACTCTTGCGACAAAGGGCAGTGATAGGCGCGCATTGCGATAGAGAAGCCTATAGCTTCACATATGCTGGCCTTGATCCAGACTATCCGCTCTTTCCAAACGTCGGTTATTCTAGGCTCTTAGCTGCATTTAAACCGCCCAAAAAGCTGGAAGAGGCCTTTAACCCATGACTGAACCATTCCTCATCGGCGACGCCATGACGGGCGGGTATGGCGGGGCGGATATACTGAAATCCTGCACCATCTCCGTCGAAAAGGGCGAGATCGCTGTGATCGTTGGGCCGAACGGCGCGGGCAAGTCGACCGCGATGAAGGCGGTCTTTGGGATGCTGCCGCTACGCGAAGGGTCGGTCCGGCTCGGCGGCAAGGACATCACCGCGCTGAAACCGCAGGACCGGGTGCCAGAGGGGATGGCGTTTGTTCCCCAGACCCAGAACGTCTTCACCGGCATGACGGTGAAGGAAAACCTTGAGATGGGCGCATATCTGCGCACCGAGGGTATTGAAGAGACGATGGAGCAGGTCTTTGGCCTCTTCCCCATCCTCGCCGAAAAGCAGAACCAGATGGCGGGGGAGCTTTCGGGTGGTCAGCGCCAACAGGTCGCCGTCGGCCGCGCGTTGATGACCAAGCCGACCGTCCTGATGCTGGATGAGCCCACCGCTGGCGTGTCCCCCATCGTGATGGATGAGCTCTTTGATCGCATTCTCGAGATCCGCAAAACCGGCATCGCCATCCTGATGGTCGAACAGAACGCCCGTCAGGCGTTGAACATCGCCGACAAGGGCTTCGTCTTGGTCACGGGTGAAAACCGATACACCGACACCGGCGCGGCCCTGTTGGCCAACCCCGATGTCCGCCGCAGTTTCCTAGGGGGCTGATCGTGGAATCTTTCCTTAACGCCTTCGTCGTCCTTTCAAACTTCGTCCTCGTGCCCGGCATCTCCTATGGCAGCCAGCTGGCGCTGGGCGCTGTTGGGATCACGCTGGTCTATTCGGTCCTGCGCTTTTCGAACTTCGCCCATGGCGACACGATGGCCTTTGGCACGATGTTCACGATTCTGGGCGTCTGGGGCGCACAAAGCCTTGGGATGTCGACCGCTCCGATCCCGACGGCGCTTTTCATCATGCCGCTCGGCATCGTGATGACGGCGCTCGCGGTGCTGACGACAGACAAATACGTCTACAAATTCTACCGTGCTCAGCGAAGTCCGGGGGTGATTTTCGTGATTACCTCGGTCGGCGTCATGTTCATCATGAACGGCCTTGTCCGCTTTATCATCGGGGTCGATGACCAGCGGTTTAATGATGGCGCGCGGTTCTTCATCAAGGCCCGCGATTTCAAGGAAATGACTGGGCTGGCGGAGGGGCTGTCGATCAAGGTCACCCAAGGCATCACGCTGATCGTGGCGGTGCTCGCGGTGACGGTCCTGTTCTGGTTCCTCCAGAAAACCCGGATGGGCAAGGCGATGCGGGCCTATTCGGATAATGAAGACTTGGCGCTGCTATCGGGCGTGAACCCCGACCGTGTCGTCATGGTCTGCTGGATCCTGGTGGCCGCGCTCGCGACCATTGCGGGCACGCTTTATGGCCTCGACAAATCTTTCAAGCCGTTCGTCTATTTCCAGCTGATCCTGCCCATGTTCGCCGCGGCCATAGTGGGCGGCATTGGTTCGCCCATCGGGGCGATCCTGGGTGGCTTTGTGATCGCCTTTTCGGAACTGGGCATCACGTACGCCTTCAAGCGCTTCTTCAAGCACCTGTTGCCTGAGGACTGGATGCCTGACGGGCTGATCCAATTGCTGGGCACTGACTACAAATTTGCGATCTCGTTCATCATCCTTGTGGTAGTGCTCCTGGTCAAACCAACGGGTCTGTTTCGGGGGAAAGTTATATGAGCACCGTAAAGCCCATCTACCTTTTCACCATCATGGCGGTGGTGATCGTGATCATCGGCCAGTTCCAAAGCTGGCAGCTGGCGTTGGCCATTGTGAACCTTTGTCTGATCTCGTCGATCATGGCGCTGGGTGTGAACATCCAGTGGGGCTATGCGGGTCTGTTTAACGTGGGCATCATGGGCTTTGCCGCGCTGGGCGGCGTGGCGGCCATTGTCGTGTCTATGGCCCCCATCGGCGAGGCGTGGGAGGCGGGCGCATTAGGCATCGCGCTATCGGGCCTGATCGTCGCTGTGACGGCGGTTGCAGCGCTCTACCTGCGAAAGGTCATGACCAAGGGCCGTCAGCGCAGCTTTGCGATCCTGCTGACGGTCGTTGTCGGCTATTTCATAGCCCGCAGCTTCTTTGACCCATCGGTTGACGGGATTGAGGCGATTGATCCAGCGCTGTCCGGCTATCTGGGCGGCCTCGGCTTGCCGATCGTGTTCGCCTGGGCCGTGGGCGGCGTCTTTGCCGCCGGTGCGGCCTGGGTTGTTGGCAAGATCACGCTAGGCCTCAGGTCGGACTATCTGGCGATTTCGACACTGGGGATTTCCGAGATCATCATCGCCGTTCTTAAAAACGAAGATTGGCTGACCCGCGGCGTCAAGAACGTCACTGGCATCCCGCGCCCTGTGCCCTACGAGGTCGACTTGCAGGCGACGCCATGGTTCCTGGATCTGGCCACCAGCATGGGGATGACGCCAATCGTAGCTTCATCCGTTTTTGTCAAGCTCTGCTATGCGGGCCTTTTCCTGATCGTGCTAGTGATCATTTTCTGGCTGTCCGAGCGGGCGCTGAATTCCCCCTGGGGCCGTATGATGCGCGCGATCCGCGATAATGAGACGTCGGCCGAGGCGATGGGCAAGGACGTTACCGGGCGGCATTTGCAGATCTTTGTCCTGGGCTCTGCTGTTGTTGGGATTGCTGGCGCAATGCTGACGACGCTGGACGGGCAGTTCACGCCAACCTCGTACAACCCGCTTCGGTTCACCTTTCTGATCTGGGTGATGGTGATTGTCGGCGGATCCGGCAACAACTGGGGCTCGGTCTTTGGCGGATTCCTGATCTGGACCGTTTGGATCCAGGCGGAACCGATGGGATTGTTCCTGGTCGACGTCGTGACCTCGGGAATGGATGATGGAAACGCGTTGCGGCTTCACCTCCTGGAAAGTGCGCCGCACATGCGGATGGTGCTGATGGGGGCGATCCTTTTGGCCGCACTCAGGTTTGCGCCTCGCGGGCTGATCCCGGAACGAACGCGGACCTGATCGGCAAATTCCCCGAACTGTATGCCAGTTTCGCCTCGGCGCTGAATTCAGGTGTGGTGGATTTGCCACCTTGCGACGTTTTGAAACAGCAGTTAGCAGCATTGGAGAGCAAGACCATACGCGGTGAGCGGGACATCACCGACCATGCGCGCGGCGCGCATGACGACCGCGCCAATGCCGTGGCCGGGGTGGTGGCTGAATTAGCAAGAAAGCGATCAGATCAAGTTTTTGGCTTGCTGACCGATGGCGACGAATTGTCACTAAGACATCCAATGGCATGGGCCGGGCGTCTTGGGTATGAGGCTATGGCTGGTCTTAACCCAAGCAGCAAGCTCATCCCCTTACAGGGCAATACAGTCGGCACGCATTGATTAAATGTCTACTCCTAGATCATTTTGCTTAATTTTGATGGCACTATCGATATTGGCCAAGCGAACAACGAAGTTTGCAAAAGCCAGTTGATCAAGGAAAAAGTTGTGAAGTTTCCTCTAGTAGCTTTACCGTTTTTGATAGCATTGATCCCTGCTTGCGAAACGATACCCGAGGTTGGCCTGCCCAGTTCAAACTTTGATGGAAGGTACTCGTTTAAGCATCATTGTCATGATGATGAAGAGTTGTCGGCCAAGTTCGACGGTAGCGAGTTCGTTATTTTGGGCGGAATAATCAGCAACAATCGTGCTGGGGCAGGTCGCTATAATTTGGAAGGCGTCGCTAAAATTGATGCCAAAGGCAACCTTGCGATAACGGGTAAACGAAAGACAAGTGAATTCCTGATTTATGGAAACCTTCTGGACCGGAAGGACAAGTTCTCAATTGCTTCGACCAAGCATAATTTTTCTGGCGAGTTAACGGGCTATATTAGGCATTCCCAAAACAGACACCCTTGTGTTGCCCAGTTCAAAAGAATTGGTAATGCGCCAAAACCTACCAAAACTTCTGATCAAATAGATGCGAATGACAAAACCACGATTCAAATATCAAGTAAGAACACAATGACCGAGAACGATTTGATCACTGACAAGGGAGAGAAAGTTTTAGTTGATATCGAGCTTCAGAACCTTCAACAGATTTCGGAAAAAGGCTTGGCAATTATCGTACCTTCCAGCACCCCAAATATGGATGATGAAGCCTACTATGCTAAAAAAATGAGGGAGTTTGGATTGGCAACAGCTATTGTTTATGGTGCCGCACCTCGCTTTAAAGCTAAGTTTTCCTCTCGCTATACCAGCTCGATGATCTTACGGGACTTAATCGCGACGCTCGATCTTGTCACTGAGAAATTACCAAAACCCAAACAAATTGTTGTAATTGGCAGCTCTACAGGTGCCTACGGTATCTTTAAAATCGCGTGGGAAAAGCTCCGAATTCGCCACCCTCATCTCATCAAGATTGACAAAGCGATTATGGTCAATGCGCTGTGCCCGGAAAGTTTTGAGAGTGGATGGCGAACCGAAGTCGCTATATATGCGGCGAATGGCAGGGAAGATGACTCCACGATGGCTGCTAGCTGTGAGGCGTTGAAGAAAACGCGAAATTTACCTAATTTAAGGCGACTGATCTATTCGGGAGCCCATCACTTTGAAAGCCCTCGTTTCGGCCCAATGAAGCAAGTTGACGGGATGCACATAATTCCGACCTGTTCTCTTAACATCAACGAACGGCTATTCACGACTATCAGCCGTCGCGACGGAAGTGACAGTTGGGACACAGAAAAAAAGGGGGTTGGTGACAAGCTATATCGCTGGCTGGATAAAACCTGTGTACGGCAGGGCCATAAACAAGGCTACGATCCAAAAGGTGGTCCTTTGTTCTGGTTAGACGTGAGATCAATAGTCAACGAAAGAAAATCGCCATCAAACTTTTTTGGACAAACCCAGTGAAAAGGATTGACGATGTCCTCGTTGTCGACGGACGAAGTGCCAAGCGTCGAATACAACATCTTCTTACTGGTTGATCTTTCGTCCGGGCTTGAGCCGTCATCTGCCCACGGGCTGTTCTTGGGCAATGACCAGAACCTGAATGGTGACGGCAACTTCAGCACCGTTCTGGATGCAGAACTCGCGACGGTTCAGGCATATGTTGACGCTCTGGCCAATCTGTCCGAGCTGGGCGCTGATGTCGAAGTAGGCGTATCTACCTTTGCATCGCAGATCGATTTCTTCGTGCCGAATGCATCGCCGATTCCGTTGCAGAATGCCGATGGTGGCGTGACGTTTGGAGCTGGCGACGACCTATCCACCGCGTTCCAGTCAATCGATCCTATCGGCGGCACCGCTATCTGGAACACCGCTATTCGCGGTGCGAATGAATTCTTTGACGCCAACTCTGACGGGGCAGGTGAAACGGTGAACTTGGTCTATGTTCTGTCCGACTCGAAAGTTGGTGAGATTATCAACATTGACCCGAACATCGATCCATCGCTCGACGATGAGCTTGGGATCCTGATGGCCAATCACGACGCAGTCATTGATACGATCATCTACAAAGACACGGGTGAGCCGAATGATGATCTGCTGCAGTTGGACAACACACCAATCTCCAACACGGGTTCTTCCATCAACCTGGTCGAAAACCAGGCAGATCTGAACGACCTGCTGGGTGGACCGCTGCTGGACAACCTCGGTCTGCCGTAAGATCAGCTACGAAGATTGGAAAAATGAGAGGGCGCGCCAGGTGGCGCGTCCTTTTTTAGCGCTCTGCGATTGCATGGGACGAACCGATCAGGTGGCTTTCCACCAGATCGGATTGGACCATGCCCGTTTGCTGGCTGCGTCGATCACGGTGACGCGGATCCAGTCGCTGTCATTGAACCGCGACAGCTTCATTTCCGACCGAGTCATTGAATGGCCATGCACCGCCTTGGCGGCGGAACCATAGCCAGAGACGATCATGGCTGACACCGCGGAACTTTCTACAATGATCTTCCTGTCCTCAATCCGAATGTCGCGAAGTTCCGGGCCGGTCGACGAATACATCGCCCCGTCTTTCAACGCCTGCAGCAACGCTTCAGGTGAGTTTTCCGTAGCTTTCACCATCACCCAGCCGCCAAAATGGTCGGGTTCGGAAAAATGCGCGTCATCTGTCGCGATCAGATCCAGCCTGCGGCCCTTTTCCAGCATTCGGTCGAGCGTCATGAACCCATGCGGCCGATCACAGCTGGTGGCGCAGCCGTGGTTGTAAATCTCAACCGCGTGGGCGGCGTCGATTGTCCAGGCGTCTGCATCGGTCAGGCCTGACCATTCGGGATGCGCGATTGCGACAAAGGCGCCAGCGTCGCGGGCGCGCTGGGCGATCTCAGCGCCCGTTTCCTGGTCATCCACCGGCACGAAGAACGGCGAGTTTGAAGGTGCGAAATCGGCTGGCAGGCCAATGGCGACTAGGTGCCAAAGCTCCCCATTCTGCATTGCGCCCGAATGAATCTCAGCCCCAAGGATCGTTGTAAACTGGTCCAACCGAAATTCCGTTGTATCAACAATGGGATAGTCATAGAGGCCGATGAAATGGTCTGTCAGCGCGATAAAGTCATAGCCCTCCGCCTGATATCGGCGGCACACCTCGGCCGGTTCCAGCACGCCGTCGGACCGGGTGGAATGGGTGTGCAAGTTGCCGCGCCAGAACTGGCCGGGGTTGGAAAAGGCGATTGGGCGCATTCGCACTCTCCTACTTTGTGGTCAGAGGCTTTTATCAGGCGGAATTGACGGTTTGGCGACAGATTTCGCCGCCCGCGCATTCAGGGTCGAAACTCATCATGCATAACCAGCATTTGCCGCACCGCGGCGCCTGAGGCGAGCTTGTCAAAACCTTTATTCAGGTCCTCTAGCCCAATCTCGCCAGATCTGAGCCGGTCCACCGGCAGTTTACCTTGCTGATAGAGGTTGATGTAACGCGGCACATCGCGGCTGAAGACGCAGCCGCCCATCATTGAACCGAGGATCGATTTTTCCTGCAGCACCATTTGCGCCTGTGGCAGCTCCCACTTGTGCTCGATGTTCGAAAGGCTGGCGCTGACCAGCGTCCCACCCCGCCGGGTGATGTCGAACGCCGTCTGCATCGCTTGAATTACCCCCGCGATTTCAATGACATATTCGACGCCGCCCTTGGTCGCTTCAATCACCTGTTGGGCGCAATCTGGGTCCTTGGCGTTGAACGTGTCAGTCGCGCCCAACTGGCGGCTCAGCCCCAGTTTACTGTCATCCACATCGATTGCGATGATGCGCCCGGCACCGGCCACCTGCGCACCGAGCAGCGCAGAAAGGCCCACACCGCCCAGCCCGATCACGGCGACGGAGGCGCCAGCTGGCACCTTTGCGGTGTTGATGATCGCGCCGACACCAGTCGCGACCGCACAGCCAAACAGGGCGGCGTCGACCATTGGCACCTCTGGGTCGATCACGACCACCGACCCCTCGGCGGCGACCATGTATTCGGCATAGCAGCTGACGCCATTTGTGTGGTCGATCTTGCCGCCGTTCCGGCTGATCCGGTGTTCGCCAGTCAGCAGGGCGCCTGTTGTGCGCCGGTCCCAGGCGGTCTGGCAGATATTTGGCCGGCCCGCATCGCAATACTCGCAGGACCCGCAGCTGGGCACAAAGCTCATCACGATATGATCGCCCGGTTTCGCGGTGGTGACGCCCTCGCCAACCTCAACAACGACGCCGGCCGCCTCATGCCCGGGCACCATTGGTGTGGCCTTGGGCAGCACGCCCTGGATCATTGAAAGATCGGAATGGCACAGCCCCGCCGCGCCGGTCTTGATCAACAACTCGCCCGGTCCCGGTGGGGCGAGGTCAACCTCCTCCACCTTCAACGGTTTTGATTGGGCGTATGGCGCTGGCAAACCCTGTTCATAAAGAACGGCGGCTTTCATCTTCATTGGTTGATCCTCCCGCTTTTTGTAGTGGAGCCTCTTTTCATCGCGGCGTCCATCCGATCTAACCCATCGGGACGCCGGGTCACCCGTATCCAAGCGCGTCAGAGCCATATTACCTTTCCTTTGAAAGAGGAGACGCCGCCATGAAACACCCTGATTCAGACGACTATCTGGTAGGCGTCGTTGGTTGCGGCGCGATGGGGCAGGGGATTGCGCAGGTATCCGCCGCTGGTGGCATGCGCACGCTGCTGCATGACGCCCGCGAAGGCGCAGCCGCCAAGGCTAAAGAGGCGATCGCAGGTCGGATTCGCCGTCTCGCGGAAAAGGGCCGGATGTCCGAAGAAGACGCCGAAGCGGCTATCGATCGGCTGGTTCCCTGCGATCTGAGCGACTTTGTCGCCTGCGACGCGGTCGTCGAGGCCGTGTTTGAGGAAATCACGGTCAAGCACGATGTCTTCAAGGCGATTGAGGCTGTGGTATCGCCCGATTGTCTGATCGCCACCAATACATCCTCCATCCCGATCTCATCGCTGGCGCGGGCCTGCGAAAATCGGAGCCGTGTCGGGGGGCTGCATTTCTTCAACCCGGTGCCCCTGATGAAACTGGTGGAGGTGATCCGGGCGGCTGAGACTACTGACGCCTGCATCGAAAACCTGTCGATCCTCGGCAAACGCATGACCCGCGTGCCTGTTGTGGTGAAGGACAGCCCCGGGTTCCTCGTAAACATGGGGGGGCGCACGTTCACGACCGAAGGCGCACGCATGAACCACGAAGGCGTTGCGACGCCAGCTCAGATTGACGCGATCATGCGAGATTGTCGCCATTTCCGCATGGGCCCGTTTGAGCTGATGGACCTGACCGGCATCGACGTGAACTTCCCCGTCTCAAACATCGTCTACAACGGATATTTTCAGGATCAGCGCCTGCGCACGTCACCCAATCACGAGGCGCAGTTCGATGCGGGCCTCTATGGTCGTAAGACGGGTCAGGGCTGGTTTGGGTATGAGGGCGGCAAACCGTTGGATCGCCCCTCAGCCGACTATGAAACAGACGCGAACCCGATCAAGGAGGTTCGAATTTCTGAGCCATCTGAGGTGCTTGGCAGCTTCCTCGCGCAGGTTGGGATCAGTGTGATTGAGACTGGCGATGGCCCGATTGTCGGTGCGCCGATGGGCGAGGACGCCACTCATATGGCGCTGCGAACCGGCGCCGATTATCGTCAGCTGGTCTGCCTTGACTTGACGGGCGACATCTCAGTCCGTGTTACAGCGATGATGGCGCCGGGTGGGAACCCGAATGCGCTGGCGGGCGTGGCTGCCGCCATCACAGCCTCTGGACGGAAAGTGACGGCGATTAATGACAGCCCGGGCTTTGTGGCGCAGCGTATGTGCGCAATGATCGCCAACCTCGGGACATATATGGCTGAGGTGGGGCTCGCCTCGCCCTCCGATATCGATCTCGCGATGACGCTGGGCCTGAACTATCCGTTGGGTCCGATCGATCTTGGCGAAGACCTCGGCGTATCGAACACCCTGGAAATAATGGAGGCGCTTCAGGCCATCACCGGCGAAGACCGCTACAGACCTACGATGTGGTTGAAGCGGCGCGCGCGGCTGGGTCTGGCGTTGAACACTCAATGACAACACTTGATGACCTGCTGAGCCCCTCATCCGTCGCCGTGGTTGGCGCCTCGGATGACCCCCTGCGTATTGGGGGCCGGCCGCTGAATTATCTCAAGTCTTTCGGGTTTGAGGGGTACATTTATCCCGTGAACCCGAAGCGCGATGAAGTGCAGGGCCTGAAAGCCTATCCAACAGTCTCCGATATCCCGGGCGCGGTTGATTTCGTACTGGTCGCCGTTCCTGCGCCGCTGGTCGTAGACGTTACCCGTGAAGCGGCCATGAAAGGGGCTAAGACGGTACTCATATTTTCTTCAGGCTTTGCCGAAGAAAGTGAAAGGGGCGCCGTCATGCAGGCGGAACTGAGCCAGATCGCGGCTGAAACCGGCGTGCGCATCCTCGGCCCGAACTGCCTTGGCATGTTCAACTCAGAACACAATTTCTACGCCACATTCACTGGCACGGTCGCGATGAAGCGCCCAACGCCGGGCGGCCTCGCGATCGCCTCGCAATCCGGCGCCTATGGCAGCCACATCGCCCACGTCTGCAACTTGCGCGGCCTAGGCGTGCGGTACTGGATCACGTCCGGCAACGAATGCGACGTGCATACGGCTGAGGCGATTGGGATGCTGGCGCGATCCAACGACGTTCATTCGATCATGGCCTACGCCGAAAGCATCAAGGACGGTGCATCGCTGATCCGCAGCCTTGAAGATGCCCGGTCAGAACGCAAACCTGTGATCATGATGAAGGTCGGCCGGTCAGAAATTGGCGCGCTGGCCGCATCATCCCACACCGCCTCGCTTGCGGGCGAGGACGAGGTTTATGATGCGATCCTGAAGCAATACGGCTGCTATCGCGTCACCTCCACCGAGGAAGCGCTGGACATCGCCTACGCCGCCCGCCCCCGCATCTATCCTGCAGGCAAAAAGCTGGGTGTTGTCACGATTTCCGGCGGCGCAGGCGTCCTGATCGCTGACGCGGCGGAGGATCAGGGCATCGACATGGCGCCCATGCCCGACGCCGCACAGGCAGAGCTCAAAAAGCTCGTCCCCTACGCCGCGCCGCGCAATCCGGTCGATGTGACGGCACAGTTCTTCAACGACATGTCGCTGGTGCCCAAATTCCTTTCGAAGATGCTCGATGAAGGCGGCTATGACGCCCTGATCGGCTTCTGGACGACCGTGGCGGGCAACCCGAACCTTGCCGACAAGTTGATCAATGGCCTGACTGAAACGATGGAAGGGCGAGAAGAAAAGTTGTTCCTCCATTCGCTCGTCGCCGGGCAGGAGGTGGTCGACCGCTACGAAGACGCGGGCTTTCCGAGTTTCGAAGACCCCACCCGCGCCGTGAACGCCATGGCGGCGCTGATGTTCCTTGGCGAAGCCTTCGCCAAAGGAAACGCCGTTCCCCCTGCGATCCCCGATCTGCCTTCTCTGCCGGATGGCGTGCTGAATGAGGTGGAGGCGAAAGCGATCCTCTCCGCCGCCGGTTTGCCGATGGTGGAAGACAGGCTCTGCTCCACGGCTGCAGAAACCGCCGCCGACGTGACAGGGAAATCAGCGCTCAAGATCGTTTCGCCTGACATTCAGCACAAGACAGAGGCGGGCGGCGTCGCGCTGGGCGTCATGCCTGAGGATGCCGCTGTAACCTTCGATCAGCTGATTGCAAACGCGAAGGCTTACAATGCGGACGCCCAAATCGACGGCGTAATGGTGTCCCCGATGATCGAGGGCGGTGTCGAAATGATCCTCGGCGCGCGCGTCGATCCTGTGTTCGGGCCCGTGGTGCTGGCGGGCCTTGGCGGCGTCTTCACAGAAGTGCTGAAAGATGTGTCCTTCCGCGCCGCGCCGATCAGCGCTGATACGGCGATGGAGATGCTGGAGGAGCTGAAAGGCGCCGCCCTGCTGAAGGGCGCGCGCGGCGAGCCGCCCGCAGACATGGCCGCGTTGGCGGAAGCAATTTCAAATCTGTCGATCTTCGCCGCCGCCCATGCTGACGCCCTGGACAGTGTTGAGATGAACCCGGTCCGCGCACTGCCGGACGGCTGCGTCGCGCTCGACGCCTTAATTGTTAAGAAGGAGAGCTGAGTTATGGGACCCGAAGCCGAATTCAACGCTTATCTGGATGAAGGGCGCTTCATGATCCAGCGCTCCAAATCCACCGGCAAGCACGTCTTCTATCCCCGCGCCGCCGTTCCCGGATCAGGCGAGCGCGACCTTGAATGGGTAGAGGCGTCGGGTGATGGCGTCGTTTATTCCACCACTGTGAACCGTCGCAGCCCGGAAAAGGGCGGGGCGTTCAACGTTGCGCTGATCGACCTCGCCGAAGGCCCTCGCATGATGTCCCGCATCGTCGATATCGCGGCCGAAGACGTCAAGATCGGCATGGCCGTAACGGCGAAGATTGGTGAGATCGACGGGACCCGCTGCATCCTGTGGAGCCCGAAATGAGCCTGCGTGGAAAGACGGCATGCGTCGGCCTCGCCACCTTCGGCACGGGGACATGCCCTGGCTGGACCTCGATGGAGATGATGGCGGAGGCGACGCATCTGGCGCTTGCCGATGCGGGCATGACTTTGGACCAAGTTGACGGCGTCTTCGCCGCCACAGCGGTTCACTCGATGGCGGCGATGTCGCTTAGCGGTCATCTCGGGATTGAGCCAAAGTTTTCTAGCGGGTCCAACATTGGCGGCTCATCCTTCATGTCCCACGTCATCGCCGCGACAATGGCGTTGGAGGCGGGCGAAATCGACGTCGCGCTGATCGCCTACGGTTCCAACCAGCGCTCGGCAGGCGGCTTCCAGACCGTCAGCGAGCCAATGCCGTGGGAAGCAGTTTACCAGCCCCGTAGCCCGATCAACGCCTACGCCATGGCCGCTGCCCGCTACATGCACAAGTTTGGCTGCGACCGCATTCCGTTGGCCGAAGTCGCCGTCTCCGCCCGCTCATGGGCCGAACACAACCCCGAGGCTTTCATGCGCGATCCGCTCACGGTGGATGAAGTGCTGGCTGCTCGCATGATTTCTGACCCGCTCGGCAAGCTCGACTGCTGCCTTGTCACCGACGGCGCTGCGGCGATGATCATGACACGCGCCGACCGCGCCAAGGAGGGCCCGAAAAAGCCCGTCTATTTCCTCGGCGGTGCAATGGAGCATTCGCACCGCATGATCTCCGAAATGCCTGACCTCGTGAACACGTGTGGCGCCAAATCGGGCGCGCGGGCGTTTGCGATGGCGGGCTACAAACCAGCGGATATGGACACGGTTCAGATCTATGACCCGTTCACCATCGTGACGATCCTGATGCTGGAAGATCTCGGCTATTGCACCAAGGGCGAAGGGCATGAGTTTGTACGCTGCGGCCGCATCGCCCATGGTGGTGAGATGCCGGTGAACACCAATGGCGGTGGGCTCAGCTGCGTTCATCCCGGCATGTACGGCATGTTCGTCCTGAACGAGGCGATCCGGCAGGCCCGGGGTGATGCGCCGGGTGTTCAGATTGAGGACGCCAATCTGTGCCTCGCCCATGGGAATGGCGGTGTTCTGTCCTCTGAGGTCACGACGATCTGGGGGACTGAGCAGACGCTCTGATATCCTCCTGCGGAGGATGCCTTCGGCGAGGATATTTGGGACACGAAGATGAGGAGTGCTGCGTCTCTTGTCCTTGCACTCTCCATTTATGTGTCAAAAATCTCCCTCACAGAGCGGTTTGCCGCAGGCGAACTCAGATCACCGTCATTTCGACGACAGCACCGCCGAGCTCAAAGCGGTATTCGTCGCCGATTTCTGGAAACTGAGTGGTCAACATCGACCCGGTGATCACCACCTCGCCCTGTTTCACAGTGATCCCGCGCGACCCCACATCATTCAGAACCCACGCGAGCGAGGTCAGCGGATCCGTCGCTGCGGTGGACCCTTCTATATCTTCATGGCCAGGCCGCGTCAGGCGGGCGGGCAGGGCGGCGAGGTTCATGTCGCGCCAGCTGGCAATCTCTGGCCCCAACACCACGCCGCCGCACCAGGCGTTGTCGGCGATCATGGTTCTGACATCGAGTTGGGCGTAATCGGCGCTTCGATCCTCGATCAGCTCGTAAGCTGGGCGTGCGGTGCTGATCAGGGCTGCGACGGACGCCGTGGAGTGGGTGGTGGATGGCGCCACGTCTTGCCCCAGTTCCAGCGCAAGCTCGAATTCGAGGCCCAGATGGTTGAAGTCTGACCGTTTGATTTCAGTGGGTGTCTGATAGACATCGCCCGCGAAGATCGCACCGCCGACCGGGTGGTCGATGCCGCAGAATTCCTGCATCGCCTTGGCGGCAAGCGCGATCTTGCGCCCTGCGATCGGCCCTCGTTTCGCAGCGAAAGCCTGTTGGACGACACCCTGCGCCTGATACGCCTCGGCAATGCTGGAAAGTGCGAGGTCGCCTGACAACGCCTCATAATCCGGGCGCTGTTCCCAGGTTCCGGCAAGCTTTCCCGCGATGCGGTCGAATTTGGTCATACTCACACTCCTGCAGCGACGATATCTTGCGGAAGGGCCACGCCCGATGCGGCCCTGCCGTCAATTTCGAACCCGCGATAGCCATCAGCGGCGATATCGTCGGCGATGTCGCGATAGCGGACCATGCCGCCGGCATAGGGCATGAAAACGCGTGGCTTTCCGGGCACGTTCGCACCCAGATACCAGCTGTGTTTCACGGTGGGCAGCAGGGTGGCGTTGGCGGCGTCGTTGACATGGGCGACCCATTCCTCAACCGCCGTCTCTGTTGGTTCAATTTCGCTGGCGCCGGTTTCCTCGAGATGTGCGATGCAGTCTGCGATCCATTCGACGTGCTGCTCGATGCAAACCGGCATATTGCAAAGGACCGAAGGGCTGCCCGGCCCCGTCACCGTAAATAGGTTCGGGAAATCCTTGATCTGAACCCCAAGATACGTGCGTGGACCCGCCGCCCAGGCGTCGCTGAGCGAAACGCCATCCCGCCCTGTCAGGTTCAGGCTGAGCAGGGGGCCGGTCATGGCGTCAAAGCCGGTGGCGAAGACGATGACGTCGAGGTCAAAGCGCCCCTCGGCAGTCTCAATCCCGGTTTCCGTGATGCGTTGGATCGGATTGGCCCGCACATCGACCAGGTCGACGTTGTCCCGATTGTAGGTCTCGAAATACCGGGTATCGATGGGCGGCCGTTTGGCCCCATAAGGATGGTCGATATTGGCCAGCTTTTCCGCGGTTTCAGGATCGTCGACCACGCCCCTGATCTTCGCTTTCAGGAAATCGGCGGCGGTGTCGTTCGCCTTTTTGTTCATCAACAGGTTCTGGAAGGCGCCGCGAAACCGCAGGCCGCCCTTATCCCAGCGCTGTTCGTATTCCTCCAGCCGTTCAGCGTCGGTGACGTCGTCTGTTCTGCGGGGGCTGATTTCAAACGGATGACCGTTTGGCGTGCGACGGGTGAGAGCGCGGATACCTTCGAAATCTTCCCTGATTTCCGCCTTCGCTTCGTCAGTCAGCGGGCCGTTGCGGGCGGGAACGGAATAGTTGGGTGTCCGTTGAAAGACGGTCAGATGCGCGGCTTCGGATGCGATCACGGGGGCCGCCTGAATGCCCGTTGATCCCGTGCCGATCTGGCCGACGCGTTTCCCTGTGAAATCGACGCCGTCATGCGGCCAGGCGCCAGTGTGATGCCATTCGCCCTTAAAAACTTCCAACCCCGGAATGTTCGGAATGTTGGTGGTCGACAGGCAGCCGACAGCGGTGATCAGGTACCGTGCGGAATAGGTCTGACCGCAGGCCGTGTGCACGATCCAGCGGCCCTGGTAGTCCGCGGATGTCACCTCAACCCCGAACCGGATATCGCGCTTCAGGTCCAGTTCGTCCGCGACATAGTTCAGATAGTGGCGGATTTCGGCGTGGCCGGGATAGCGCTCGGACCATTGCCAGCCGCGATGTAGCGCCTCGGAAAAGAGATAGGCGTAACCGTGGCTTTCGCTGTCGCAGCGCGCGCCGGGATAGCGGTTCCACCACCACGTGCCGCCCACGCCGCCTGCCTTTTCGACGACCTTAACGTTAAGGCCCAGCCGGTCGCGCAGAAGATGCAACTGGTAGAGCCCGCCAAACCCCGCGCCGATGATCAGCGCGTCGAGATGGGCGACATGGAGGGGATGTGGGTCGTCAGGATGCTGGGCACCATCGGGCATTCTGCACTCTCACTCTTTGTTTCAAGGGGCGCCAGACGGCGCTGTCATTAGTGAATTTCTACCAAATCCGCCTACAACGCCATAGCCTGTACGCGGGGGCGCCCTGGTGTGAAATCAGGAAGGTTTCACGCGTGAAACCAAATCTAAGTAACTGTTAATAATTTGAATTCGCGATATGTTAACCTTTGCGCGACGTTTTTGGTTTCACACATCGCAGTCAGGCATTGCGCCGCAAAGCGCCGGGCTGGCGCTGAAGGTCCGTAAAATTGACAGGGCACGCAGGCGCGACTACGCCTCTAACAAACAGGGTGAGGATAGATTTGGCGAGGTTGGCCAAGCGGTTTCAGCGCCCGGAGAATTTGAGGATAAGGGACGCGGCGTGACAATTCACACCTATGATCATGATCTGCCTGACTGTCTGGACCTGGGTCCGATCGTGGCCATCGACAGCGAGACGATGGGCCTGATCCCTCAGCGTGACCGATTGTGCCTGGTGCAGCTAAGCTTAGGCGATGGAAACGCGCATCTGGTGCGCATCCTGGATCAGACGACGCCTGCGCCGAACCTGACGGCGATGCTGGCCGATCCGAAGGTTGAGAAGCTGTTCCATTTCGGCCGCTTTGACATCGCTGTCATGGCGCATCGGTTCGGCGTGACGGCGCGGCCTGTTTACTGCACCAAGATCGCGTCGAAACTGGTGCGCACCTATACCGACCGCCATGGGTTGAAGAACCTCTGCCAGGAACTGCTGGGCGTGGATCTTTCGAAACAGCAGCAGTCCAGCGACTGGGGCGCGCCGGACCTCACGGACGCGCAGAAGGAATATGCGGCGTCCGATGTCCTCTACCTCCACCGACTGCGCGAAGAAATGAATCGACGGCTGGCGCGCGAGGGACGGGCGGAAATGGCGGCGGCTGCGTTCAACTATCTGCCGGACCGCGCGATGCTGGATCTTGCGGGCTGGCCTGAAATCGACATTTTCTCGCATTAAGCAGGCCCCATGACCCAACAGGATATGAATGCTGAAGTAATCATGTCCGCCGGACGGCGGGTGCTGGATATCGAGGCGCAGGCGCTGGCGTCCTTCGCCAGGTCGCTGGGGCCCGAATTCGCCGCCGCCGTGCAGCGGATGATGTTGGTAGAAGGCCGCGTGATCGTCTGCGGGATTGGCAAATCAGGTCATATCGCCCGCAAGATCGCGGCGACGCTGGCGTCCACTGGGACCCCGTCGCAGTTCCTGCACGCCAGCGAGGCGGCGCATGGCGATCTGGGCATGGTGACGACCAATGACGCGGTGCTTGTTCTGTCGAACAGTGGCGAGACAACGGAGCTGGTCGATGTGATCCGGTATACCCGCCGCTACCGTATTCCGCTGCTCGGCGTGGCCAGCCGGTCGGATAGCACGCTTTTGAAAGCCGCCGACATCGCGCTGCTGCTGCCCCGCGCGCAGGAAGCCTGTCATACGGGGCTGGCACCGACGACCTCCACCACCCTGACCATGGCGCTGGGCGACGCTCTGGCCGTCGCGATTATGGAACGGCGGGGGTTCACACCCGAAAAATTCCATCAGTTCCACCCCGGCGGCGCGCTGGGCGCGCAGCTGGCGACGGTGGCCGAGGTGATGCATCGCGGCGGCAAGATGCCTGTCGTGGGCGAGGCGACGTCGATGCAGAAGACACTGCTTGAAATGACCTCAAAAGGGTTCGGAATTGCGGGCGTTGTCGACGATGGGGGCCGCCTTATCGGGGTGATCACCGATGGCGACCTTCGGCGCAACATGGACACGCTTTTGACACAGACGGCGGGTGAGGTTGCGACGCGCGATCCGCTGACTATTGCGCCGGATGCGCTGGCTTCGGCCGCGTTGGGGATGATGAACAACCCGGACCGGCAAGCGACTTGTCTGTTCGTCGTCGATCCGGGGGATGAGGCGGGCGCGCCTGTGGGTGTGATCCACGTGCACGACGCCCTGCGCGCAGGGGTCAAGTAACCGATGGCCCGCAAGTTGCCACTGGCGCAAGTGGTCCGGTACGGGTTTCTGATTGTTGCGGTGGGCGTGGCGGCGTCGTTCTTTTTCTTTTCGAACGCGCGCTATGACGATGCGGTCACGTTTGACGGCGTCGACCTCAGCGCGTTGGGCGAAGGATTGCGCCTGACAAACCCCCGCTTCACCGGCGCCACGGCCAAGGGCGAACCCTTTACTGTCACCGCCGAATGGGCGCTGCCGGACGGGCCACGACCTGAAAATGTCGAGCTTTCGAAAGTGTCGGGTGAACTGAATCTGATCGACGGCCGGTTCGTTGAATTGTCAGCGCTGAGCGGTCTGTTGCAGCCCCGCGCCAATGTCATCGAACTGGCGGGGTCCGTCGCCTTTATCGCCTCTGATGGGCATGAACTGCGCGCCGCCAGCGCCCGGCTGGACGCCGATGAAAGCCGCCTGACCGCAGGCGGACCCATCAAGGTGAGCGGGACGATGGGCCGGATCGAGGCTGGCTCGCTGAGGGTTGAACGGCGCGGTGAAGACGGTGATTTCATTTGGTTTGAAAACCGCGTTAAAGTCTTCATCGACGCGCCGAACCAAACGGCCGCAGAATAACCGGTCCTCGTGGGAGTGGGCTGTTGAGGAGATCGCCATGAACAAACTCGCCCTCTGGGCCTTTCTCGCTGCTGTTGCGCTGGCCGCTCCTGCGCTGGCGCAGTCGAACAGCCCCTTTGGTGGTTTCAAACATGATGAAACCCAGCCGATCGAAATCGCCGCCGACGCGCTGGAGGTGCAGCAAGCGAACTCCATCGCCATTTTCCGCGGCGCGGTTGTGGCCGGGCAAGGCACGATGCGTCTGACCGCGGACCAGCTGGAGGTGCTGTATGGCGGGATCGAAACGGGGCAGATTCGCAATCTGAAAGCGACGGGCGACGTGTTCATCGCCAACGGCGCTGAAACGGCCAAGGGCGACTATGCCGAATATGACGTCGAAAAGGGCGTCATCAGGATGATCGGCGCGGTGACGCTGACCCAGGGCGGCAATGTTGTCAAAGGCGCCAGCCTGACCATCGACCTGAATACGGGCCGCGGTGCGATTGACGGCGGCGGCCGGGTCAAGTCGGTTTTCACCCCCGCACCCAAAACTGAGTGAGTTGACCAGCTGATGCAAAGCGGCTCTGTCGGCTTGCGCGCCCGTGGCCTGGGCAAGGCCTATCGCCGCCGCCCGGTTGTGCGCGGTGTGGATCTGGACCTGCAACGGGGGGAGGCGGTTGGTCTCTTGGGTCCCAACGGTGCGGGCAAGACCACGACATTCTACATGATTACAGGCCTTGTGCAGGCCGATATGGGATCGATTGAGATCGACGGCGAGGATGTGACGGACGAGCCGATGTACCGCCGCGCCCGCCGCGGTCTTGGCTATCTGCCGCAGGAAGCGTCGGTCTTTCGCGGCCTCTCGGTCACCCAGAACATCATGGCTGTGCTGGAGCTGGTTGAGCCTGACAAGACCGCCCGCGCAATCCGTCTGGAAGAGCTGCTGGAAGAATTTTCTGTCACTCACTTGCGTGACACACCTGCCGTCGCCCTGTCTGGCGGGGAACGTCGGCGGGTGGAGATCGCCCGCTGTTTGGCCAGCAATCCTTCGTTTATTCTGCTGGACGAACCCTTCGCCGGGGTCGATCCAATCGCCGTAAACGATATTCGCGACCTCGTAAAACACCTTAAAAATCGAGATATTGGTGTTCTGATAACCGACCATAATGTAAGAGAGACTCTGGAGATCATAGATCGGGCATATATCTTGCATGACGGCCAAGTCTTGATGAACGGAACGCCGGAAGAAGTCGTCGCCGACGACAATGTTCGGCAGGTGTATCTTGGCGAGGGCTTTCGCATCTGAGGGCCCGCGCCCTTTGTATCGGGTGAACAGCCGGGTGGCTGGATCGGGTTTGGATGTCGTTTTCGCAACGATTAGAGCTGAGACAATCGCAGCAGCTGGTGATGACCCCCCAGCTGCAGCAGGCGATCAGGATGCTGCAGATGTCCGGCACGGACATCGCCGCGTTTGTCGCTGAAGAGGTTGAGCGTAATCCCGTTCTGCAGCTCGACAACCCTGAGAGGGAGACGCCGGCGCAGGCGCCTGAAAAGGCCCCTGAGATTGGCAATGTCGGCGCCGCCGAAGACGCCTTCGATACCGGCAAGGAAAATCTGTACGAGGGCGCCGAGGCCGCGCCTGCGCTGATGGGCGGCGGCGGCGGCGTTGATTGGGCTGCGACCGGGTCCGGCGGCGTTGACTTGGGCGAATTCGAAAGCCGCCTCTCTACCGCTGAAACCCTGCGCGACCATCTGCTGGCTCAGATCGCCGTCGCGCCCGGCGGGGTTGAGGCGCGGATGCTTGCGAGCCTGCTGGTCGATGAACTGGACGCAGCCGGATACTTGCGCACGGACCTCGAGGCGCTGGTGGCCCGCCTTGGCGCGCGGTCCGATCTGGTGGCGGATGCGCTGGCGATGCTGCAGACATGTGAGCCTACGGGCGTCGGCGCCCGCGATCTAGCGGAATGCCTGGCGCTGCAACTGAAAGAACAGAACCGCTATGACCCGGCGATGGCCGCGCTGTTGGACCGGCTGGATGATCTGGCCGCCGTCCGGCTAGAAGCGCTGAGTGACGCGTGCGGCGTCGATGCAGACGATCTGAACGAGATGGTCTCGGAAATCCGCGCGCTCGACCCTCGACCGGGCGCGATGTTCGACGGGGTGGTCGCGCAGACCGTCATTCCTGACGTACTGGTCAAGCGTAACCAGTTGGGCGGCTGGTCGGTTGAGGTGAACTCAGACGCCCTACCGCGTGTTCTTCTGGACACCCGCTATGCGGCCGATCTGAACGAGGCGGGCGAGACGGAGGCGGTCAGTTTCCTGGCGGAGTGCAAACAGAACGCAACCTGGCTGATCCGCAGCCTCGACCAGCGGGCGCAAACAATTCTGAAAGTTTCGTCAGAAATCGTCAAAAGACAGTCACTGTTCTTTCACGAAGGCGTCTCGGGCCTGAAACCAATGACCCTAAAAATGGTCGCGGACGAGATCGGAATGCACGAATCGACTGTCAGCCGCGTCACGTCAAACAAGTATATGGCCACCGAACGGGGGCTGTTTGAGCTGAAATTCTTCTTCACCCAAGCGATTTCTTCAACCGATGGGGGAGATTCGCATTCCTCTACCGCAGTGCAGTTGCAGATCAAGACATTGATCGACAACGAAGATTCGAAGAAGACGCTGTCTGACAACAAGATTGTAAAAATACTCGGCGCAGAGGGTGTCAATATTGCGCGTCGCACTGTGGCCAAATACCGTGAGGGTATGAACATCCCACCCTCAGTGCAGCGCAAACGGTTGAAGTCGGTGGTATTGGGTCGCTGAACTATCAACTCTGACATCCGGTGGTTGACTTGGGAGGGCCACCCACCTAGACCCGCGCTTCCTCTGACGGGGATGTATCTGGAGCCCATCCGGCCCCACAACGGATACAAGAATCGGAGCATGCAATGCGCATTCAAGTGAACGGAAAACACATCGACGTCGGCGAGGCGCTGACCACCCATGTCGAAGGTGAACTGGCGGACGCTATCGCCAAGTACTCCGACCGCCCGGTAGAGGCAATCGTCACTTTTTCCAAGGATGCTCATGAATTCAAATCCGATCTGACCGTCAAGATCAGCGAAGGTCTGACCGCCAAGGCGACGGGTCGCGCCAGTGAAGTCTACGCCGCCTTCGACGCAGGCACAGAAAAGATCGAAAAGCAGCTGCGCCGCTATAAGCGCCGGCTGAAAAAGCACCGGGGCGAAGACGCCCCTGCAGAAATTGCCGCCTCTTACGTTTTGGCCGGCGCGCAGGACGATGATGAGCACAGCGAAGAACTGTCGCCCGTCGTGATTGCGGAAATGAAAACGGATCTCCGCTCATTGTCAGTGGGCGAAGCGGTGATGCAGATGGAGCTTGAGGACGCACAGTTCCTGATGTTCCGCAATGACAGCCACGGTCGATTGAATATCGTGTTCCGTCGGGATGACGGCAACATTGGTTGGATCGACCCAGAAAATCTCGCAGCCTGACGTCCCCCCTTTGATCGTCGCCAAAAGGATTTCCCCTATGGAGCTTAGAGACATTGTTGCGCCGGAGGCTGTGTTCGCCGGTCTGAACGCCACAAGCAAAAAGCATCTGTTGCAGGAATTGGCGCAGCGCGCCGAAGATGCGCTTGGCCTGGACGCGCGCAGCGCGTTCGAGGCGATGTTGGAGCGGGAACGCCTGGGTGCTACGGGAATGGGCCATGGCGTCGCCATTCCGCATGCGCGCCTGGCGGGCCTGGATGGGATCGTTGGAATCTTCGCGACCCTGAACAAGCCGGTCGATTTCGAAGCGGCTGATGATGAACCTGTCGATCTGGTTTTTGCGCTGCTGGCGCCCGAAGATGCCGGTGCCGACCACCTGCGAGCCCTGGCCCGCGTGTCACGCCGCCTGCGTGATCAGGCGGTGTGCGCCAAGCTGCGATCGGCGGACCATTCGTCGGCGATCTACGCCGTGCTCACCGAGACCACCAGCGTTCGGGCAGCCTGATCTGAGGTCCCGATTGGGGCTTCATCCCCGCCTCTGGTCAGAAACCGCAGGTTTAAGTCGCGAATTGCACAGATCACGCCGCCAGTGCGCGTAGCATCTTCGTATGTTGGATCGACCCCGCCGCCGTAGAAAAGCGACCGAAACGCCCAAACGCGTCCGCAGCCACGACTATCGCCAGTTGCGCCACCCGTTTACCCCGCAGCCTGTCTTCAGCGACGACCGTGTCGCATCCATGCACGACACCGCCCTGAAGGTGTTGGAGGAGCTGGGCGTCAAGGTCCTGCTGCCTGAAGCGCGTGATATCTTCGCCGCCGCAGGCGCCTTGGTCGATGATGATCAGATGGTGAAGATCGGCCGCGACATATTGGAAGAGGCGATCCGCACCGCGCCTTCGTCCTTCCATTTCGCTGCCGTGAACCCCGAACGGTCGCAACAATGGGAACTGGGCGCCTTGCTAATGGCGCCGGGCGCGGGCTGTCCTAACGTTACCGATCTGGAACGCGGTCGCCGCCCCGGATCGTTGCGCGATTACATCGAAACGCTGAAACTGCAGCAGAGCTTTGACGCGATCCATCAACTGGGCCCGTCGGCCGAGCCGCAGGATGTGCCAACGCATCTGCGCCATTATGAGCAGATGAAGCAGCAGCTGATCCTCACCGACAAGCCGCTCTTCATGTATTCGCGCGGAAGGAAGCAGGTTGAACAACAGTTCGACATGATCAAGCTGGCGCACGGCAATGACGACGACGCCTTCGCGGCGGACGTGAAGGTTCTGACGATCATCAACACCAATTCGCCCCGCATGATCGACAACCCTATGGCGCAGGGCATCATCGATTTCGCGCGCGCCAAACAGTTGTCCGTCATCACGCCCTTCTGTCTGGCGGGCGCAATGGCGCCGATCACTGTGACGGGTGCGCTTGTGCTGCAACACGCCGAGGCGTTGGCGGCGATCACGCTGGGCCAGTTGGTGAACCCGGGCGCGCCGATGGCCTATGGCGGGTTTGCATCGAACGTGGATATGAAGTCCGGCTCGCCCGCCTTTGGCACGCCGGAACATGTGCAGGCCTGCCTTGGGTCGGGTCAGTTGGCGCGGCACATCAACCTGCCTTGGCGCTCGGCCAGCGGATCAGCGGGCCAGGTCGCCGACAGCCAAAGCGTTCAGGAAAACGCGCTGGCGCTATGGGGCGCGTTCATGGCGGGGGCGACGGTGTGCGTGCATGCCGCTGGCTGGCTGGAAGGCGGCCTTACCTTTGGCTATGAAAAATTCATTATCGATATGGAGGCGGTGAACACGTTGGCGGAGCTGTGCAATCCCATCGCCGCCGATGATGACGACATGGCGTTTCGCGCCATTGCCGATGTGCAGCCGGGCGGGCATTTCTTTGCCACCGAACACACGATGGAACGCTATCAGACCGCGTTCTACCCGCCTGTCGTCGCCGACCTGTCCAATATCGGCCAGTGGGAGGATGCGGGCGCCCCCACCACCGCGGAAAACGCGACCAAGATCTGGAAAGAAACCTTGGCCGATTTCACCCCACCCCCCGCATGTGAAGGGGTGGAGGAGGTGCTGGTGCCCTATATCGAAGCCGCGACCAAGGCAGGCGGCGCGCCGCCGATTGATTGACAAGGGGCCGTCGGTGGCGCGTCAGCCTCGCGCCGCCGCCCGCCGATCGCCCAGCAACAGTCGTTCAGCGTCACCATCGCTGCGCCCGATCTGGACCAGCAGATAGGCGGCGAAGAACAGCATGCCGCCTACTGATGCGATGGCGGCCAGCACAATCCCGCCGCTGGAAAAGTCATGCCGTCACGCGACCCATAGCGCAGACAGGATCAGGTACATCATGAAGTCGAGGTTGAATTGCCCTGACCAGCCCATTGCAAGGATATCGCCGACAAAGGGCGTGATCAGGTCGAGGCCGGCATTCGCGATGGCGGCCACGGTGTAGATGGCGATGATGGCCAGGAAGGCGGCTGATATGATTTTCAGGGTGGACGTCTAAGCCTACGACGGTGAGAGGGTGGACGCGGGCCGCCACATCGGCCCGACGGCGATCAGCAGGATTGCTGTGTTGAAGATCGCGTTTGTCCAATTGCCCGACGCGACCGATCCGGCGCTGTCGAGGCAGAACCACGCCAGCGCGCCGGTGACGACCGCCTTGCGCACCGCTTCCGGCGCAGCGTCACAGGCGGCGCCTGACAGCAACCAGATCATTACGCCCCAGCCCAGAAGAAACCCGCCTGTCAGTGCAGACAGGAACCGTG
>CBFHXH010000025.1:0-33081 GCA_965659735.1 uncultured Pikeienuella sp. | reverse complement strand
CGAAAAAAATCCACTCCCGTTTTCCGCTCCAGAACGAACACATCACGGCCGCCGCCGCCTGTCAGCGTATCATCGCCACGTCCGCCTGCCATCGTGTCAGCGCCACCATTGCCAAGGATCTTATCATCTCCACCGCCGCCATTCAGGATGTCTCCGCCGCCGCCGCCCTTGATGAAATCACCTCGCCCGCCACCATTGACCATGTCGGCGCCACCACCAGCGATCAGCCTGTCAGCCCCACCGCCGCCAGTCAGCGTATCAGCGCCGCCGCCTCCGATCAGGCGGTCCGCGCCGCCTTTGCCGGACAGGTCATCATCACCGCCCAGGCCGCGAATATCCTGCGCGCCGCCAGACCCAGAGATTAGATTGCCGTCGCCAGTCCCGATGATACGCAGATCATTGATCCGCTCCAGCGAGCTCACATCCGGAACATCGCTCGACAGGCTGAGCGTCTTCGCGGCATCATTCGCCTCGCCATAGATCTGCCGCGCGCCGCGGATGTCATCGTCCTGCGGTTCGAAAATACCCACAGTCACGGGGTTCATCAGGACCCCGATATTGTTCGTGTGCGCCAGGCCCAGCGAATGCCCGACTTCATGCGCAGCGACGCCGATGAAATCCAATTCGTCTGCGACGCGGGTATATTCCTCTCCATCGAACAGGATATCGCCACCCCTGAAGTCGTCGTCGTCAGGGAAGTAGGCGAGACCCAGCGTGCGGCCGTCGAAGCCGTCGAGATGGCCGAATGCGACGCGGATATCGGCGGATGCGCCTTCGGTGACCTCGTCGCCGCCATCTTCGACCTGCAGGAATGTGATGTCGGCCACAGCTGACCAGGAACCGAACGCCTGCTACAACGCTTTGGTGACGTCAAAGCCGGTGACCGCCTGCGCATCATCGGTCACGTCATGGCTCAGCGCGGCGTCGCCGTCCGTGTCGAAGCCGTCAATGACGCCGCTGACGCCAGCGCCTACAACGCTCCACGTCACGACACCGCCGCTTGCGCCATTTTTTGATGGGCCCTATTTTCGACCAGTTAGTCGCGCCATCGCCGTAACCTTTCAAAACTCAGAAACCAAATATTCTTCAAAAAAATGGCGCTGCGGCGACAATCGCCGCAGCGCAGAGCCAGTCTTATTCGGCTGCTGGCAGCATTTCAAACCTTAGGCCTTTTGCTGTTCGGTTCTGAAATCCCTTCCAATGGGTGTAATCTGGTTTGAAGGATCCGTCATCCTCTACCGCCCAGACGCTGTCATTGGCTATAGGTTCAAGGCTGAGATAGGCGTCCATATCGACATCGCCCTTGAGGTATTTGTCGAGCCAGGCGGTCGAGAAATGCTGAGCGATATTGTTCATCCGCACATTGTCCCAGACTGCGTCCGCATAATGGTCGTAAGGCGCGAAACCAAGATCAGGATCGACTTCACGTCCCTCGACCGGCGGCGGCATCGGCGCGCCCGCGTTGTCGTTGGCGTTCTCATAGGTCAGCAACGCCCGGTCCACATTGACGACAGCCTGCCAGATCGATCGCACGCCGGGTTCATACCCGGACACGTCATCTACTGATCCGGCGATGAACATCATCGGAATCTGCACGCCCTTCAGCATCTCCGCGTCCCAGAACCCATAGGTCAGGCCCCAAGGCGCAATGGCCACGGCTGTCTTGATCCGGGGGTCAGGAAGGGCGTTGTGGCTGTCAGAGCCTGACAGGTGCACGCCCAACGTCCCATGTGGGCCACCCCAGGGATAGTCGACCGACGCTTGCGTGACGCCGCCGCCCGAAGTGATCACGGCACCATAGCCGCCCATCGAGTATCTGATCAGCCCGGTTGTGTCTGTATCGACCAATCCGTTCAAAAAGCTGCCAGCGTCGCCCGACAGCCGGGCAAATTCGTTCAGCACAAAGACCTGATCGAGGCTGCGGTTTACCAGTGTTGATCCAAACGTCGCTTTATCGCGATAGGTGCTGTCCCGATGATCAATCGCCGCTACGACATAGCCTTTGGAGGCGAGGTTCTCCGCCAGATGCGCCATGAGGAAGCGGTTTCCCGGATAGCCATGACTGACGATCACGAAGGGATAGGTTCCATCGGCCGGCGCCGCATCGCGCACCGCCTTGCCGTGGAGGTCGATTTCCGTTTTTCCGTCACGAATGAAGGCCTTCATCGCGGTCAGGCCCTGAACACCCGCCGCGGCGGGGTACCAGACCTCCACCGTTAGATCACGATCATAGGTCGGCAGGGTTTCAGGCTTTTCCGCCGCGGGATCGATGGCGAGGATATTGATCTGGCCGGGATTGGTTATGGTGATTTCGCGCACACCAATAGCGTGTTCGCCATAAGCGGAAAGTTCAGGCGCGTCAGGTAGCTAACCGTCTATCCGGTTTTGCGCATGACCACCGGCGACTGCCGCAGTGCTGAACAGCGCCGCGCTGACCGCGAGGGGCATAAACAATTTTAGATTGAACATGGGCAGTGCTTTCCTCCGATTATGATTGAATCACCGTAAAATTCGCTTGCAACGGTTCAATGTTGACGTTGCAGAGGGCGGCGCAGGCCGAATGTGCGGATGGCCTGTACGCCGGGTTCTGTCCGGGGGCCGAGGCCCCGTGGATAGCCATTCATCTGCGACGCCTGTCACCAGACGCCTGACGCGATCAACCCGGTCGGCGGGGCGGAGACCCCCTGCCCTGCTCGCGCAGCGCAGCCAACCCTATTCGATCTTGCAGCCGGCGGGGCTTGCCGTGCCGCCCCTGTCGCCAGGGGCGCGGTGGGCTCTTACCCCACCGTTTCACCCTTCCCCTTGCGGGGGGTTTGTTTTCTGTGGCGCTTTCCCTCGGGTTTCCCTGGCCGGGCGTTACCCGGCGCCGTTTCTCCATGCTGCCCGGACGTTCCTCACCCAAGGCCATAAAGCCAGAGGCGCGGCTATCCAGCCATCCGCACGGCCGTGGTGCTAGCCTTTGGGGAGGGGGTTCGCAAGGTCAGGGTTGATTTTCCTCCTGCGGAGGACGGCTTCACCGGGGATATTTTGGGGACAAAGATGGGTTTGGAGGCGATAGAGTGCCCGTCAGGGTGTGCGGGATGAAAGGTTTTGGCGGCGGAGGCGCGCCCAATCAAACTTGGGGCCCGGATCGATTTTACGTCCGGGGGCGATATCTTCGTGCCCAACGACGTTGTCTGGCGAGATCGACCACCGCAGCTTAATGTCTTTGATGAGCGTTTCCAGCGCCGCCATCTGCGCCTCGGGAAATGGATGGTAGCCGGGGCCATGACCCTTGTTCGCCAGCTCAATTCCGATGGAACGCGAATTTATGTCGGTTTCGCCCTGCCATTCCGAGACGCCCGCATGCCAGGCCCGGCGCGTTTCATCGACCAACTGCTCTGTCGCCCCATCCAAGTCGATGAGGTAATGCGCGGAAACCTCCGCGACCGGGTCGCAAAGGCGCGCAAGGGCGGCGGCGCAGGTTTCCATGCCTGTATAGTGGATGACGATCATGTCTGGTGCGCCGAGGCGACGTTCACCGTGGTTTGGTGAGGGAAAGGTGGGCTTTGACATGGGCGCAGGTTCCGCCAACGATGCGCGCATGTCCAGTCGGCCCAGCCCCTTGCAAAACCGCGTTACGCCTTTTGGCGAGATCATTGCGTCGCCCACCCGCGGAATGTTTGTCGGGAACCGGGGGATCATCCATCAGGACTATGTGATCCGTAAGCGCTGCGGCACGGACGGATGGGTGATTTGTGTGATCGACTTTCGAGGCCGCAAACGTGAACTGATGTCCCCCGGAACGTGGACCGAGTTGTTCTTTCTGGACGAAGCGACCGCCTTTGCGGCCGGGCACCGGCCCTGTTTCTACTGCCAGCGGCCAAGAGCGGTGGAATTCGCGTGCGCATGGGGCCTAGACGCAGGTTTAGGCCGTACAGCCAGCGCGAAGGAAATGGACGCCGTACTGAAAGACCAAAGGCGGCATGTCCGGCGGCTGACTGACGACGCCCGGCGTCGCCGCGCGCACCTTCCCGTTGTGACGAAACCTGATCTGGCGACTGGCGCGATGGTTGAGGCTGGCGGCGACGCGTATCTGTTTGCCGGTGGGCGGTTTCTGAAATGGTCTTTCGAAGGCTACACGCCCGCGGTCCCTGAGGTTTCCATGCGCCTGCTCACACCACCGTCGGTCAACGCCGCGTTCGGGGCTGGCTTCGCCCCGGTCCTCCACCCCTCTGCTGAGGTTTAGCGCCGGGTTTCTGGCGGGTCTTTTGGGCTTCGCCCCTAGGTTCCCTCGCCGGGGTCGCACCAGGCATAAGGCCGCCGAGCTGGTCACGCAGGATCTTGCCCTTAATCTCTTCGACCTCGCCTTCTTTCATATCGCCTAGCTGAAACGGGCCGTAGGACAGGCGGATCAGACGGCTGACGGACATATCCAAGCTTTCCAGCGCGCGACGGATTTCGCGGTTCTTGCCTTCACGCAGCCCGATCGTCAGCCAGACGTTGGTGCCCTGCTGACGCTCAATCTCAACCTGCATGGGTTTGAACCGCTCGCCATCCACCGTGATCCCGCGCTTCAGGGGCGCGAGCAATTTTTCCGTTGGGCGGCCATGCGCGCGGACGCGATAGCGGCGCAGCCAGCCAGTCGTCGGCAATTCAAGCTTACGTTTCAAATCGCCGTCATTCGTCAGCAACAGCAAGCCTTCGGAGTTGAGATCCAACCGACCGACGCTCATCACCCGCGGCAGATCGGTTGGCAGCATGTCAAAAACTGTCTTGCGGCCCTGTTCGTCCTTGGCCGAGGTCACCAGTCCGGTGGGTTTGTAATAGCGCCACAGACGCGTGCGCTCAGCCTCGGCCAGCACCTCGCCATCAACCTCAATTTTGTCAGCAGCGGTCACGTTCAGCGCGGGGCTTTCTATCTTGCTTCCGTTTACCTTGACGCGGCCTGCTTCGATCATCCGCTCGGCCTCACGTCGTGAGGCGACGCCCGCGCGGGCGAGGCGTTTGGCGATGCGTTCCGCAATCTGGTCGGCGTCTTCGGTCATGGTGCGCTTGCAATCCGGCTGGGGTCAGGGTTCAAGGCCCTCATGGCCCCATTCACCACCTACATGCAAGAGGCGCTTGATCAAGCTCACGCCGCAGCGGCGCGCGATGAGACGCCCGTGGGTGCCGTGATTGTCGACCCTGCAAAGGGCAAGATCATCGCCGCCGACGGCAATCGCACCCGCGAATTGAACGACCCGACAGCGCATGCAGAGATATTGGCGATCCGCGCCGCTTGCGCCAAATTGGGGTCAGAGCGGCTGCCGGGCCTCGACCTTTATGTGACATTGGAACCCTGCCCGATGTGCGCGACTGCAATCTCGTTCGCACGGATCAGGCGGCTTTACTTTGGGGCGTATGATCCAAAGGGCGGTGGGGTGGACCATGGACCGACGATATTTGCGCAGCCAACCTGCCACCACACGCCGGAAGTTTTTGGCGGCGTCGGAGAGGCCGGCGCCGCGCATTTGCTGAAAGCTTTCTTCAGTCAGCGGCGCTGATCACTTGAAGAAAAACCCTTGCCGAAGAAAAATTTGCCGCAGCTCTTCTTCACAATACCCGTGCCCGCATAGCTATGTTGCGGCGAGTAGGCGAATTTCGATCCGCCAAAAGACCGACCGCGGAAATGGCTTCGACCAAACCCGCTATGGCTGCGGAACTTTTTGAATTTGAACTTCGCGTCAATCACGTCGGCGCCCAGTGTCGGCTTGTCTACAGCGTAGGCCAAAGATGGGATTGCGGTCGGGGTCTGTGACGGGGCGGCGGCGGCGCCAGTGACGGCGGCGGCGGACGGGGCAAAAACAGCAGCGGCGAGTTTCAGTTTCAATTCGGACCTCTTTTTCCTTTGCATCTTGTCATGTTCAAGAGGTGGGAATGGCGGGCCAACCGCGCAAAACACGGGTCCTGACGTTCTGGTCAAGCGCTGAAACATGGCAGCTGATTGCGCCGAACCCTTGGCTGGCATTAACTGCACGCATGACGTTTCACCTGCATGTCGGGGCGCACAAGAGCGCGTCTACCCACATTCAAGCGACGCTGCGAAAGAACCGCGCCGTTTTTGCGGAAGCAGGTATTGCTTGGCATGGGCCGGATGACGTGCGGGCGTTAGTCAAGACTGATCAGGGCGCATCGGCGCGGATGGGCGCGCTCCCGTCGCTCCGGCGGTTTCGGGCCATGCAGCGGCTGGCGCAGCTGGATGCCAACGCGGATCGGATCGTTGCATCTGACGAAAACAGCTTTGGCCGCTGCGCGGAAATATTTCGATCACGCGCGTTGTATCCGACTGCCTATGATCGGATGCGGTTGTGGCGAAAATTGTCGTCCCATCGATCTGCAACGGTGTATCTTGCCATACGCGACTACAGCCGGTTTTTCAGCGGCGCTTACATCCAGGCCATTAGAAACGCCGCATTCTTCGAACCTAGCAAAGCAGACAGGACCGCCTTGGTTGACGCCGCCCGCGACTGGTTGGATGTGGTAGCGGATGCGCGCCGCGCTCTGCCAAATGCGCGGATCATTGTGTGGCGGTATGAAGATTACGAAGCTGTGCGCGATGATCTGATCCTAAGGCTGACAGGGCATGCGCTGGCGCCTGTTCGCCGGCGCCCAATGGCGACGCCCAGTGCGGCGGCCTTTGCGGTGGCTGCGGCTGCGCGCAAGCCGGGGGAGGTTTTGTCGGTCCAGGGCCTGACCTCTGCGACACAGGCCCACCCCGTCACCACCGATAACCCACGCTTTTCCCTTGGGGCGACGGACGAGGCGCAGCGCCTTTCAGATGATATCGCGAAGACGTGGAACGGCTACGCACTGACCTTGGGGAAGACTTCCTTCGGGTCTGATTGCCTCTTGCCCCCCACCATCGCCACCGGTCTACTGCGGCAAAACGTGGGAGGAGACGCAACATGATCACGACAGGCGCGCGCCCCGGCCCCCTTGCCGGGCTGAAGGTTGTCGAAATGGCGGGTATTGGCCCTGGCCCTTTCACCGCCATGCTGTTGGCCGACCTTGGCGCAGACGTCATCCGGGTGGAACGACCCAACGCGGGCGCGCCGATCCCAATGGCGGCGCGATTTGACAACAACAATCGTGGCCGGCCCCGTGTGGCGCTGAATCTAAAGGATGACGCCGATCGCGCCGCGCTTTGGCGGCTGATCGATGCCGCTGACATGCTGGTCGAAGGGTTTCGCCCCGGGGTGATGGAACGGTTGGGCTTTGGCCCGGATGAATGCCTTTCACATAACAAACGACTGGTGTTTGGGCGCATGACTGGCTGGGGGCAGGATGGGCCGCTGGCGCATCTGGCGGGACATGACCTGAACTATCTGGGCCTGACGGGCGCCGTCGCCGCCTTTGGCCCCCAGGATGGCCCTGCGTGGCCGCCATTGAATCTGGTCGCCGACTTTGGCGGCGGCGGGATGTATCTGGCCTTTGGCATGATGGCGGCGCACCGCCATGCCGTCGCGACTGGCGAGGGTCAGGTGGTGGATGCGGCGATGGTGGATGGCGCGTCGCTGTTGATGAACATGGCCTACGGCATGCGGTCGGGCGGCATTACGCCCAATGACGGCGGTGGCAACATTCTGGATGGCGGCGCACCATTCTACGGCGTTTACCGTTGCAAGGACGGTAAGGAAATTACGCTCTGCTGTCTTGAGGTTCAGTTCTATGCGGCCTTTGTCGAGCGGGCCGGGCTGGCAGGCGATCCTGCCTTCGCCAGCCAATTCGATCAGAGCACATGGCCGGAGATGAAACGCCGCCTCACAGAATTCTTCCTGCAGAAGGATCGCGATGATTGGGCTCAGCAATTTGGCGACGTCGATGCGTGCCTGTTCCCGGTTTTGACGATGGAGGAAGCGCCAGCACATCCCCATAACGCCGCCCGCGGCACTTATGAGGCGATCCAAGGCTCGCAGCACGCCGCGCCCGGGCCGCGCTTTTCCGCGACCCCTGCAGCCGGCACATCCGAAGCGTCAGACAATGTTTCAGGGGTAGAAGAGGTGCTGTCCGCCTGGTCAGCCTGAGTTCATAGCTACACCCAACGAAAACTGCCCGGGCGCTGCGCCCGGGCCTTTGTCTTTCATATGCGCAGGAAGATCAGCCTTCTATCTTTACCGCAACAAAACGCAGGTTTTCGCCGGACTGAACCAGCATCAGAACCGACTTGCGCGCCTCTTCCTTGGCCTTGGCCACTGCGCCGCGCACATCTGCAGGCGTTGCTACAGCCTGCTGAGCAACCTCGACGATGACGTCACCGGGGCGGATGCCCTTTTCCGCCGCCGGGCTGCCCGCCACCACTTCGGTAACGACCACGCCTTTGATCTCAGCCGCGATGTTATATTCGCTGCGGGTGGCGTCAGTCAGGGGCTGAAGTTTCATTTCCAACGCTGATTCAGCCGCCTCAGGTTCTTCAGGCTTGTCGACTTCCGCCGGGACGGGGGTGTCGCCTTCTTCCAGCAGGCCCAAAACGACCTTCAGCGCCTGGGTCTGACCCTTGCGCCAGACAAGAACCCGAACGTCCTTGCCCACCTCGGTCTCGGCGACCATGCGTGGTAGGTCTCGCATTTCTCGCACGTCACGGCCGTCAAATTTCAAGATGACATCGCCAGCTTCAACGCCGCCGGACGCAGCAGGCCCGTCAGCCGTCACTTCGGAAACCAGCGCGCCTGCCGGTTCGTCCAGTCCCAGGCCTTCGGCAAGCTCGTCCGTAACGGTCTGGATGCGCACACCCAACCATCCACGGCGCGTGCGACCGAATTCGCGAAGTTGTGCGACCACGGTTTTCACAAGTGCAGACGGAACTGAGAACCCAATACCGATCGACCCGCCTGATGGCGAGATGATCGCCGTGTTCACGCCGATCACTTCGCCGTCCATGTTGAACAGCGGACCACCAGAGTTGCCCCGGTTGATCGCCGCATCCGTCTGGATGAAGTCATCGTATGGGCCCGAACTGATGTCGCGGTTACGGGCTGAAATGATCCCGGCGGACACGGATCCGCCCAGGCCAAACGGATTGCCGATCGCCAGCACCCAATCGCCGACACGCGATGCGTCGCTATCGCCAAAGGGAACGAAAGGCAGCGGCGATGGCGGCGTGACCTTGAGGATCGCGATATCCGTTTTCGGGTCGGTCCCGACCAGTTCGGCGGGAAGTGACGATCCGTCGACAAAGTTCACGACAATTTCGTCAGCGCCTTCGATGACATGGTTGTTGGTGACGACCAGTCCATCCGGGTCGATCACAAAACCAGAGCCTAGCGACGATACCGTGCGTGGCCCTTGCTGATTCTGGCCATCAAAGAAATCCTTGAACAGATCTTCAAATGGCGACCCCGGCGGCAGCTGCGGGCGGTTGCCACGGTCAGGACGATCGACGGTCTGCGAGGTTGAGATATTCACGACAGCCGGGCTGAGCTGTTCAGCCAGATCTGCGAAACTTTCGGGTGCAGCAAGCGCGGCGCGCGGGGCCATAGCGACCGCAAACACCAGCGCCACGAAAACCGCGGCTGCATAACGATACGCGTTGAGTGGGGACAGGGCTTTCACCATTCTGCTCCTATATTGTTCAGTCTTCATGGCCGTTATGTCGGGTGCAATTGCACCCGCAATGTGGCTCTGAACACGTGTTTGCTTCACACTATTTCACAGGCGTGAGAGCTTGTCGAAACAATTCCTCCCACTCTGCGCCCACCCGTCAGCCTATTGGCTGACGGTGTCTGATTTCAGGTAATCGAAGAACTCGCTATCCGGCGAAATAACCAGGGTTGAATTGTCGCCTTGCAAGGCCCGCTCATATGCGCCTAGCGAGCGATAGAAGGCGAAAAACTCTGGATCACGGCCAAACGCTTCTGCGAAGATCGCGTTGCGTTCAGCGTCAGCTTCACCGCGGATGATCTCGGAATTCTTCCGTGCTTCGGACACAAGCTCAACCGCCTGACGGTCAGCGGTGGCGCGAACGATCTGCGCCGCCTCTTTACCGCGGGCGCGTTCGTCAGCGGCTTCACGCTGACGTTCAGCCTGCATTCTGGCGAAGGTCGCCTGAAGGTTCTGGCTGGGCAGATCGGCCCGCTTGATGCGAACGTCGATGATCTCGACCCCAAGGTTTTGGGCTGGAGCGACAGTGGCGTTACGGATCCGCTGCATAAGCGCGGCGCGGTCAGCTGACAGAACATCGTTGGACCGAACGCTACCAAGCACTTCACGCACAGCGGCCTGCAAAACGGTTTCCAGACGCTGGGCGCCCTGAACTTCGCCGCCTGCGCCAACTGCGAGGCGGAATTTCACCGGATCAGTGATGCGCCAGCGGGCGAAGGTGTCGACGACCAGACGACGATCATCCAGCGGGGTGACTTCTTGGCTTTCGGCGTCGAGCGGCAGAATGCGGTCTTCGTAGTAAACGACATTCTGAATGACCGGCAATTTGAAGCCGAGGCCCGGTTCCTGCTTGACGTCCACGACCTGACCGAACTGCAGGACGATGGCCTGCTTGCGTTCGTCTACGATATAGAGCGACGACAGGACCAGAAAGGCGATGGCGGCGAGACCGCCGACGATAAGATAGCTTCTGGGCATCAGTTGTTGCTCCCTTTACGGAGTTCATTCAGCGGCAGGTACGGCACGACGCCCTGACCACCACTTGATTGTTCGTCAATGATGATTTTTTCAACGCCGCCAAGCACACGTTCCATCGTTTCCAGATAGAGACGCTTGCGGGTCACTTCCGGCGCTTTGGCGAACTCTTCGTAAACCGCTTTAAAGCGCGACGCTTCACCTTTAGCGCCGTTGACCAGCTCAGCACGATAGGCTTCAGCTTCCTGCAACATCTGGGCGCTTTCACCACGGGCAGCGGCTAGGCGCTGGTTGGCGTAGGCGTCAGCCTGTTTCTCGGACGTGTCACGCTCCTGCTCAGCCGCCTGAACGTCGCGGAAGCTGTCGATCACTTCCTGCGGAGGGTCGGCGCGGTCAAAGTTCAAACGCACGATGTTCACGCCGCTCTCATAGCTGTCGAGCGTCGCCTGGATCAGACCTTCCACCTCTGCCGAAATCGCCTGGCGATCACGATTGAGGATCGGTTTCAGTTCGGATTTCGCGATAACTTCGCGCATAGCCGATTCAGACACGGCGCGGATGGTTTCATCCGGCGCAGCGAGGTTGAAGAGGTACTTTTCCGGGTCAACGATGTTCCAGACGACCTGGAAATCGATGTCGACGATGTTCTCGTCGCCCGTCAGCATCAGGCCCTGATCAGCGACACGGCCGCGCGCGCCCGAGTTTACGCCAATGTCGACCGAATTCTCTCGCGTCACCTGAAGGATTTCGGCCGTCTGGATAGGCCAGAGGATGAAGTTCAGGCCAGGCCCGCCAACCCCGGTCTTTTCACCAAAGGTCAGAACGACGGACCGTTCTTCAGGCTTCACGGTGTAGAGAGCGTTGAACAGGTAGAAACCAATCACCGCAACCGCGACCAGCAGCCAGCCGCCTTTGCCAAGGCCTTCACCGCCACCGCCGCCTTTACGGCCGCCACCGCCACCGCCGCCGCCGACAATCACTTTCAGACGTTCGCGGCCCTGATTGAGTATATCCTCGATATCAGGCGGGCGGTTTCCACCGCCTCCACCGCCGCCGCCACCCCACGGGCTGCGATCGCCGCCTTTGCGTCCGTCGTCATCTCCGCCGCCCCAGGGGCCGCCGCCATTACTGGACATTGGCATTCCTTCTTCTCTCCTGCGCCTTCAACTGAGCGCGTTAAACTGCAATTAACCGAGGACTTAGACCGGGGTCGCCATGGTAACAAGTTCTTCCGCCGCAGTGGGGTGAACCGCCACAGTCCGATCGAAGTCTTCCTTGGTCGCGCCCATCTTCACCGCAACCCCGGCAAGCTGGATCATTTCACCGGCACCATGGCCGACAATATGCACGCCGAGAACGCGCCGCGTGTCTTTTGCGACGACAATTTTCATCAGCATTTTCTCATCACGGCCCGAAATTGTATTAGCCATTGGCCGGAACGCAGCGCGGTAAATTTCTACCTCGCCCGCTGCGCGCGCCTGTTCTTCCGACAGACCGACCGTGCCGATTTCAGGCTGTGTGAACACGGCAGTCGCCACATCCGAATGATCCGGTTTGGTCGGGTTCGACTTGAACACGGTTTCCACAAACGCAACCCCTTCGCGGATTGCGACTGGCGTCAGCGCCATGCGGTCCGTGACATCGCCGACCGCATAGATCGATGGGATGTTCGTCTGGCTGAAATCATCCACGGCGATCGCGCCGCCATCGGTCAGCTCAACCCCGGCGCTTTCCAGACCCAGCCCGGCAATGGCGGGTTTGCGGCCTGTTGCGTAAAATATCAGGTCCGTTTCAATCACATCGCCGTTGTCCAACGTGACGAGATAGGGACCAGCACCTTCGATCGAGGCGACATCGCGGTGATATTTGATGTCGACCCCCTTCGCGATCATCTCATCCGAGACGTGGTTGCGGACATCGTCATCGAACCCGCGCAAGATCATATCGCGGCGGTACAGCTGCGTGACGCTGGAGCCGAGGCTATTGAAAATGCATGCAAATTCGCAGGCGATATACCCGCCGCCAACGACCAGAATGCGATCCGGCAACTCCTCCATATCGAACACTTCATTCGACGTGATCGCGTGTTCTGATCCGGGGAAGTCAGGAACGAACGGCGCGCCGCCTGTGGCGACGAGAATGTGTTTGGCTGTCACGACGCGATCTTCGCCGACCAAACGAACCTCGTGCGGGCCAGCAACTTCCGCGCGGCAGTGAAACACCTCCGCCCCTGCAGCGGCGACGTTCTTGGCGTAAAGCCCTTCGAGCCGCGTGATTTCCTGATCTTTCGCCGCGATCATCCGCGACCAGTCAAAGCTGCGCGGCCCGACGGTCCAACCGAAGCCAGCGGCGTCTTCAAACGCTTCCGAAAATGACGACGCGTAGACCAACATCTTCTTCGGCACACAGCCGCGGATTACGCAGGTTCCGCCATAGCGAAACTCTTCCGCAATCGCGGTGCGGGAGCCCGTACCGGCCGCCAGGCGGGCTGACCGGACACCGCCGGAGCCGCCGCCAATCACAAAGAGGTCGTAGTCAAAATCGTCGGACATGAGGTCTCCACCATTCTTCCTGCGACGATAACTATGTTCGCGGCGGCGCCTTCGCAACGCGCCGCGTTCAGACGTCACACGATGTCGTCAAAGAGGTTATTGTCATCTTCGTCGCGCTGCGGTCGCGGCGGCTGCGGGTCATTAGGCGCGTCAGGGAACAGGACGCGAGAGGTTCCATCCTCCAACCCGATCACAACCGCGTCAGCGATATTCACGAACAGACCGTTCTCAACCACGCCCGGAATGCGGTTCAGCAGGGCCGAGACCTTTGCGGGCTCGCCAATCCGGCGAAGATGCAGGTCGATGATGTAATGGCCTTCATCGGTGATGAACGGCTCGTCCCGGTTCAGGCGCAGTGTGGTTTGGCGGCCTGACACATCGGCGCTTTCCAGCATCTCTTCGACGATGGCTTTCGTGGTTTCCCAACCAAATTTGATAATCTCGACCGGCAGCGGAAACGCGCCCAGTTGTGGAACCTCTTTGCTGGAATCAGTGATAACGATCATCTTGTCCGACGCGGTCGCCACGATCTTTTCCTGCAGCAGGGCGCCGCCGCCGCCTTTGATCAGGTTCATTTCGGGGTCAAATTCATCCGCCCCGTCAATCGTCAGATCCAACCATCCCGCCTGATCCAGCGTCGTGATCTTCAACCCGCATTCAAGCGCAAGATCAGCGGTGCGCGTCGAAGTCGGCACGCATGTCACTTCTAAATTGCCGCGGCGGGTGCGTTCGCCCAGCAGTTTCACCAGCCATGCCGCTGTCGAGCCCGTGCCAAGACCCAGGCGCATGCCAGATTCGACAAAGTCCAGCGCCCGCTGCGCCGACGCTTTCTTGGCCCGTTCACCTGCGCTCATCGAGGTTTCCATCTGACGCACTCCCAAACTGACGCTTACATCGCCTTATTCTGTTAAATCGGCGGTTGAAACAAGACGCCGCGCCCGGCCAACGCCTCTGTCAGGCGGTTCGGCTCCAGAAAAATAACGGAGCCGCGCTGATCGAAACTGAATTCCGCCGATGTCGCCGCCATGCGGTTCGACGTGCCAATCTGTTGGCCGACCGCCATGCCCAGCTGATCAATCGGCCATTCCAGCCCTTCGCCGCCCCGCCCCGTGACAGGCCGCATTGGGAAAATCGACACGCGGTCCCCGACTGGCAGCTCCAATCGCACGGTGCCTTCGGCTGCGAAACAGACGTCTTCGGGCCCCACCATGACAATGGCGCGCGGGTCTGCGACCAACACATCCAGGGCCGCGAGAGTATGATCCTGCCGCCCCCCCAGAAACCCGACAGCGATGAAAAATGGCGCAGTAACAAGGCTGAGACACTTGGCGAAATCGGTGCTGTCCTGTTCCGCCACATGGATCAGCCGATCCGCCAGAATTGAGCGCCAAGATGCGATATCTTCTAGCGAATCGAGATCGCCGATGATCGCGTCCGGGCTCGGCCCCGCCGCCACAAGGCGGTTCGCGCCTCCGTCGGCGCAAACCAGATTCGGCGCCAGTGACAACGATGCCGTCAAGATGGCGTCATCACAATACCCACCACCAAGCAATGTGACGCCAGCGGGGTAGTTCAGGATTCTGTCAACCATTTCGCGCACTCGTGATTACCGCAGACGCTGCGGTCAATCCGGATCGATGTCGAAATCGTCCAAAAACCGCCCTAATTGCATGTAGTGTTAGCATTTCAGTCGCTTGACCACTGCGAGCAGAGCGGTCACCCGTGTAGAGTGTGAACCATAGGAGTTTTTGTGTTGAGTGAACAGCGTTTGAGCGTCACGTTTGGCGCGTTTTCCTGTGATGTGGTTGGTTACGACGATCCATTCGCAATCCTTAACCTCGTCGTAGAACTCTTTACCGAAATTGCACAAGACAATCCTGACTTCGTGATGGGCACCGTCCGCATGACCGAAGATGAACGCGCCCATGTCGCCGCTGGACTGGCCGACCAGGCGTCACGCATCGAAGAAATGGCTGACACGACTGCAGTCAGCGGCGCGCGCTACGTGTTAACGAACGAGAACGCGCCTGCCCCTACGGCAGACGCCGCATCCGAGATGGTCGAAGAGGTGGTTGCCCCGGTTGAAGACCAGACTGCAACCGGCGCTGGCGATCTTGAACTACGCGACACGCTGAGCGGAACGGACGCCCCCCTCGCCGAAGAGGCAGAGATGCGCATTCCCGGCGCTGCTCAACCGGCGCAGCCTGTGGAACAGACATTTGACGAAAAGCAGACAGGGCCAGCGCTAACCGAAGAAACGGTCGCCGAGATGGCTGAAGAGCCGTCCCACATCGGGATCGAAGACGCGGTCGCCCGCGCCGTCGCTGAACTCGACGTGCCAGAGGTAGAAACCTCGCAAAAAGACTCCGCGAGTGAAACATCGGACATCGCCCCTATGGAAGAAGCGGCGATCCTCGAAGAACCGGTTGCGGAAGAAACCGTCGCACCCATCGAAGTACCTGAAGTTGAGGCCGTCGCGGAGCCTGCCGCAGAAACGACCAGCCTGCGCGCTCCGAAACCAGTTGAAGAACGCCGGCCTTTGCGTCTGACAATGCCAAGCGCCGCTGCTGAGACGGAAACGGCGGAAACTTCTGCGCTAGAAACACTCGCTGCAAAGGCCAAAGCGCCTGAGGTTGAGACTGAGGCGGAAAAGCCAGCAGCCGCCAAGCCGAAGGGCCTGAAATCAACAGTCAGCGTCACGCGCTTGCCATTGAGGTCAGACAACAAGCGCGTACAGCACAAAGTTAAGAAAAAGACGCAGACCCTGACAGCCGTTCAAAAGGTTGAGCCGGTTGTCACGCTGAGCCCCTCGATCGCCGAAAGCGCAACCGCCGCCGCTGACATGACACGCGCCGAACGGCTGCGCGCCAATATGGAGCGGCGCAATCAGGATGATGAAAGCGACAATTTCCTGTTCTCGGATGTCGATGAGGCAATCCGCGAGGCGACGACAGACGCCGAGGCGACCAACTACGACGACACCCTGCCGCTGACGAACATGCTGGCGGAAGTTGAGGCTGCGAAACCCGAAGACGAAAAGCCCACGCCAGCGGAAAAGAAGGCGCGCCGCTCGCTCGCCGATCTTCTCGGCTTTGGCAAAGGTAGACGCAACGCAGAGCCTGAGGATACGGCCGAGGAACACCCTCAGGCGGAGGAGGCTCCAACAAAGACGGCGTCGCGCTCGGACGGTTTTGACCGCCTTCGCGAATCAGTTGCAGCCGCCATGCCTACGACTGAAAAGCCGTCCTTGCCGCTCCTGCAGCCAGCGACAATTTCCGAAGCGATCGACTATGACGACGAAACCTCCCCCGCTGCATTCGCCCGACGCGTTGGCGCGAACACGCTGCAGGACCTTTTGGAGGTGTCGGCGGTGTACATGGCTGTCGTCGAAGGCAAATCGAAATTTAGCCGCCGTGACGTGATGCAGGCGCTGAACCATATCGGCGCTGACAAGGACTATACGCAGGAAGCGCGCCTGAAGTCCTTCCGCAAGCTTCTGACAACCGGATCATTGGTGCGCGTGGATGACGGCCTGTTTTCCATCAGCCATGCGACACGGTTCGGATACGAGACGCAGTTGCAGGCTTAAGAGCCAGCCCTCAATCAGAACCAGAATTACAGGTCGTCCCTAAACAAGCGGCGGCCTGTTTCAGTTCTGGGGTCCGTCAGGGTCATTCGGATCAGCTTTGCCAACGCCTTTGAAAGCGAATTTGAACGGCAACGCCCAGATCACGCCAAGCATGACATAGATCGCCAGTTCAACCCACATCGGTTGCCTTTCGAGCATGTTCATCACTGTCACCGCGATCACGACAAAAGCCGGCAACCATATCAGCAGCAGAAACAGCGAAAGCCAACGGCGTTGTTTGTAACTAAGAGCCATGAGTGGTGACCTAGTCCGCGAAGGGGTCAGTGACAAGAATGGTGTCATCCCGTTCCGGCGATGTGGACAGCATTGCGACCGGACATTCGATCAGCTCTTCCACCCGGCGCACATATTTGATCGCCGCTGCCGGCAGATCGGCCCAGCTGCGCGCGCCTTCGGTGCTTTCAGACCAGCCCGGCATCGTCTCATAGACAGGCTCAACCCGCGCTTGCAGGTCAGCAGCCGTTGGCAGGTGATCCAGAACCTCGCCATCCAGCTTATACCCGGTGCAGATCTTCAATTCCTCGAACCCGTCCAGCACATCCAACTTGGTTAGCGCGATGCCGGATACGCCGCTTTGCATACAGGTCTGACGCACCAGAACGGCGTCAAACCAGCCGCAGCGCCGCTTGCGCCCCGTAGTGGTGCCAAATTCGTGCCCCCGCTCACCCAGGCGTTGACCATCGTCGTCATCCAGCTCTGTCGGGAACGGGCCTTCGCCCACGCGGGTCGTGTAAGCCTTGACTATGCCAAGCACGAAGCCAATCGCGCCAGGGCCAAGGCCCGATCCCGCCGCCGCCTGCCCCGCCATGACATTGGACGAGGTGACAAAGGGGTATGTGCCAAAATCGATGTCCAGCAGCGCGCCCTGCGCGCCTTCGAACAGAATGCGTTTGCCCGCCTTGCGCTTTTCGCTCAGCACTTTCCAGACCGAGCCAGTGTAGGGCAGGATCTTGTCGGCCACTGCCGCCAGCGCCTCGATCAGCGCCTCGCGGTCCACCGCGGGCAGACCCAGGCCACGGCGCAGCGCATCATGGTGCACCAGCGCGCGATCGACCCGCGTTTCCAGGGTCGCACGATCGCCAAGGTCTGCGACGCGCACCGCGCGTCGGCCAACCTTGTCTTCGTAGGCTGGGCCAATACCGCGGCCCGTCGTGCCAATCTTGGCGACAGAATTCTGGCTTTCGCGTGCGCGATCAAGTTCGCCATGGATAGGCAGGATCAGAGGCGTATTTTCGGCGATCATCAGCGTCTCAGGCGAAATCTCGATCCCCTGGGCGCGAACCGTTTCGATTTCATCCAGCAGATGCCAGGGGTCAAGCACAACGCCATTGCCAATGACCGAAAGCTTGCCGCCGCGCACCACGCCAGATGGCAGCGCATGCAGTTTATAAGTGACGCCGTCGATGACCAGCGTGTGCCCGGCGTTGTGCCCGCCCTGAAAACGCACGATGACATCGGCCCGTTCGCTCAGCCAATCGACCAGCTTGCCTTTACCTTCGTCACCCCACTGGGCGCCGACCACTGCGACATTCGCCATATTTTCGCTCCGTCTGAGACCGGCGGTCTTATAGGGAGAACCGCTGCCCAGCGAAACCGTGAAATGGTCGCGGGATCAGCCCCTGAGTTTTTCGAAGAAATCGACGTCCTTCAGCGCGTGGACAATCTCGGCAGTTTTGACCACCGCTTCGTCGATTTGCACGTCCGTATGGTCCGACGTCATGAAGAACCTGACCCGCGCCTGCTGTTCCGGCACAGCGGGGAAAATGATTGGCAGGGCGTTGATCCCAGTTTCATACAGGCGATCCGCCGCGACAACGGCGCGCGGGCTGTCCCCGATGATGACGGGCGTCACCGCATAGCCTTCGGTCAGGCCAACATCCAGGCCCGCCTCTTTCGCCTTTTCACGGAACCGCAGGCCGTTATGGCGCAGGCGCGCCACACGTTCCGGTTCATCCAGCATCGCCTGAACGGCCGCAGCGGCGGCGGCTGCGACCGGAGCGCTGAGGCCGACTGAGAAGACAAAACCCGGCGCCTTGAATTTCAGGTACGTGATCAGCGCCTCAGACCCGGCGATGTAGCCGCCGCAGGACGCCAGCGTCTTGGACAGGGTGCCCATCCAGATTTCAACCGAACGGGGGTCGACTTCCTGCATTTCGGCAATGCCGCGGCCGGTTTCGCCCAGGACGCCAAACGCATGGGCTTCGTCGACCATCAGCCAGGTGTCATGCTTACGCTTTACCGACACGAATTTCGCCAGATCAGGGAAATCGCCGTCCATGGAATAAAGACCTTCAACGGCGATCAGAACCCGCTCATACCGTCCGCGCACACGCGACAGCGTTTCATCGACCCAGTCGAAATCGTTGTGCGGAAAGGTCAGCCGCGCCGCGCCGGACAGGCGCGCGCCTTCGGCGATGGAATTGTGGATCAACTGATCCATCAGGATCAGGTCTTTCGGTCCCAGAAGCGCGCCGATCGTCGTCACGTTCGTCGCATGACCCGACACCATGGCGATCGCATCATCCACCCCATAGGCGTCGGCGATGCCCCGTTCCAGCGTCTTGTGAAACGGCCGCTCACCGCCCACAAGGCGGCTGGCGTTGACGGATACGCCCCATTCTTCAGCGGCCTGCACTGCAGCGGCGCGCACGCCATCATGGCCGCTGAGGCCCAGATAGTCGTACGAGGCGAAGTTGATGCGTTCCTTGCCTTCCATGATGCAGACCGCGCCTTCGCGGCTGTCGATGGAGCGGAAGAACGGTTCGGGCACACCCAGCATGTGGCCGGCGGCCTGGGTAAAGCGAATCTGTTTAAAGGCGGGCAGAGTCGCGAAATCAAAGGCTTGGGGGCCAGTGTCTGCACCCTTCCTGTCTTTCGACCCCGCTTTCGAAAAAGTCTTGGACCGCGCTTCGCGCACTTGCCGCAACTTGTCTACTAGGGCCGAACGATCCCGTCCGCCGCTTTTCATGTCGTCCAGTTCGCCCACGTGGCTGTTATTCCTATCTGCTCTTCAGCTTTTCCGCCTGTACAGCAATCTTTTCATAGACTGCCTTTTCATCTTCGATGGAGCCTTTGGTCACATGCTGTGCAGCAAGTTCGCCCACCGCGCTGTTTGGATCAGGCGCCGCGTCGCCGTCGCGTGTCTCATCCAACAGTTTCTTACCCAGATCAGATAGGCTGACGCCCTCGGAAAGCGACATCATCGGCAAGTTGGCGCCGATCCGTTCTTCGACCGCCATCTTCAGATCGACCGCCATCAGGCTGTCAAAACCCATCTCGGTCAGCGGACGGCGGGCGTCCAGCTCGCTCGCGGGCTGGCGGAGGATGCGGCCGGTTTCGGCGGACAGGATCTCAACAATGGCCTTCAGCGCCGCTGTGTCATCAAGGCCTTCGATCAGCTCGCGCACATCCGTCGCGCCCGCGGTGTCGCCGCCGGTGTCGCGCGCCTGCTCAACCGTTTCAAAGAGTGGCGTCTGCAGCAGTGGCAGCTCAGCCGCCAGTTTACCCCAGCGCATCGGCGCGATGGTGATTGCTGCGTCATCCGCGGATGAGGCGAGGAACATATCGAGCGCCTCCAACGCGTCAGACGAGGTCAGGAGCCCGCCACCCATCCGCCGTTCCAGCAGATCGCGGGTCTGATCTTCGCGGGCGAGATAACCAATATCCGCGATGGGTCCCCAGCCGACGGCCAGCCCCGGCAGCCCGCGCGCCCGGCGGTCGGCCGCCAGGCTTTCCAGATAGGCGTTCGCCGCCACATAAGGCGCCTGCCCCGGGTTGCCGAACAAGGTTGTCACGGACGAATACATGATGAAGTGGTCAAGGCTGCGATCCTGCGTCGCCTGATCCAGTAACGCGGCACCCGCGATCTTGGGCTTCATGACGGCTTCGATCCGGGTGAGGTCGAGGCTTTCGAACAGCTGATCGTCCAGATACATCGCCGAATGGATCACGCCCTTCAGCAGCGTGTCGTCCGCGTCGATTTCGTTGAACAGCGCTTCGATGTCACCGGGCTTGCCGGCGTCGTTGGCGACCATTTCAACACTAACGCCAGATTTGCGCAGCGCGGCGATCTGGGCGCGGCCTTCCTTGCCCGTGTCACCGGACCGGCTAGTGAGCCACAGTTTGCGCACGCCCTGCGCCGCCAACCATTCCGCAGTCGCCAGGCCAAAGCCGCCCAAACCACCGACAATCAGCCACGCGCCATCGCCAATTGGCGCATTGGACGCCGGGCCGGCGACCGGGGCGGCGGGCGGGCGCACGATGATCTTGCCGACATGGCCGGATTTCTGCATCAGCCGGAAGGCGTCGATCACTTCCGCCGCCTCAAAAATCTGGCAGGGCGGTGCGGTGTAGTCGCCCGACGCGAACCCATCCGTGAGATCACGGAACAGGCGTTCCGCAATGTCAGGGCGGGCCGAAAGCAGCTGGTCAGCGTCAACACCAAAATAGGACAGGTTACGCCGGAATGGGCGCAGGCCAATCGGCGCGTTGGCGTAATAGTCGCGCTTGCCCAGCTCAACAAACCGGCCAAATGGGCGCAAACACCCGATGGACCGCTCCATCGCTTCGCCGAAGAGAGAGTTGAGAACTACATCGACGCCGACGCCGTCGGTGGCCGCCATCACCTCATCCGCGAAAGACAGGCTGCGGCTGTCAAAGACGCGGTCAACGCCGAGCGCCTCCAGCATCCGTCGTTTGGCTGGCGATCCGGCGGTTGCAAAGATGCGCGCGCCGATCCGGCGAGCGATCTGGATCGCCGCCAAGCCAACCCCACCGGCACCGCCGTGGATCAGCACAGTTTCGTCAGGACGCAGATTTGCAAGCTCCACCAGCGAATATTGCGCGGTGATAAAGATCGTCGGGGCCGAAGCCGCCGTGTCAAAGGTTGTGCCCAATGGCAGCGGCGCGACAGCGCGGGCCTTCGCGGTCATGTGGGTGGCGAAACAGGCCGGACCAAAGGCGATGACTTCGTCGCCCACCATCCGCCCGGACGCGGCCCCTGCGCGGGTGACGACGCCTGCGCATTCCATGCCGAGCGTTGCGCCAGCAAATCCGTCTTCCAAGGCCTCTTCGGGAAGCAGGCCCTGCGCCCACATCACATCACGGAAATTCAGGCCCGTGGCGCGAACTTCGATCTCAACCTCGTCATCCGTCGGCGCACGCCGCGGCTGGGCCGACCAATCCAGGCTGTCGAACGACCCCTGCTGGCGGATTTGCAAAACACGCGCAGGTTCGTCGCCCGCTGCGCGTACGGACGCGCTGTCGGCCACGTCATGCGCTGTCTGCACGCGCGGCGCAGTGCGCGATGTGGCGGTCAGGATCAGTTCATGTTCAGCCGATGGCGACGCAAGTTCGCGCGCCAACGCCTCGGCCAGCGTCTCGGCGTCCATATCGAACGCAAAATCGATCTGGCGGATTTCAGGCGCGCCCGGTTCATTCGCCAAAACGCGGCCAAGGCCCCAGATCGCAGTTTCCGCCGGGCGGCGTTCGGCGATGCTGACGCCGGCAGGCGCGCCGCCGCGGGTGATCAGCCACAGCCGTTCAGGCGACACCTGCGCCAGCAGCCCGTGGATCACAGCGGTGCGCGCCTGGGCGCGTTCCAGATCCTCGGCGCTGTCTGCAAACAGACCAGCTATGAAAACGGCTTCCCAAGGCTCACCATCAGTCGTGCTGACGTCATCGGCGGAAGACACCCGCACATTGCGCCCGACAGCGGCCATCGCAGCCTCAACTTCCTTGGCGGCGGACAGGCTGCGATCGCTTCCGTCATGCAGGATGACTAGCGCCGCGCCGGTGTCTTCCGACATGTCCGCAGCGGCGATGCGTTCGGGCGCACGTCCGAACAGAACCGACGCTTCGACTGCCGGATCGTTCAGCGCGCTGGCGCCCAGTTTGGTCAGCCGCGCCTCTTCCAGCACGGTCAGCCAGTCTTCGCCGCCCATCCGACGGCCAACCGGCGCTTCCGGCGTCAACGTGCCCGACCACCAGTCGGCGGCCACGCCGCTGCGCAGATCGCTCAGCAGGTCCGGGCCGGGTTCGACCGCGATGAACAGACCGTTCGATGCAAGCGCGCCCGCGACCACACTGATCTGATCCTGGTCAAGCCGTGAGAAACCATCACCAACCAGGGCAACGTCATAGCCGCCCTTGGCCAGCACATCTTCCAGCGACGCAATGCGCAGATTGGGACGCGGCGCGGCGACCTGGCAAATGCCTTCGACCACCGCGTCATCCGCGTCAGACACCGTCACACGTCCCGAGCCGACCTTTTCGCACAGCTTGTCGAGGAAGGACATCGGCGGCGCGCCCAAAACCAGCACCTCCAGCCGCTGATCTGCAGGCCAAGCAGCTGCAATATCGTTGGCGGCGGCTCCAACGCCGCGCCAGATCGCGCGGCCAACGGGCGAAATATCGAGGATCGGCGTTGCGGCCGCCTCATCCGCCAACCCGTCCGTCAGGTATTTCGGAAGCTCGGTTTCCAGCCGTAGCAGCGTGAGCAGATCAGGCACCCGATCTGGTGCCTCTTCGGTTAGCGCGACGATGAGTTCCGAGATATCCGGATAGGGGCATTCATCAGCCATTGATCCGGCGCCCAGATCCTCAGCGCTGAACACGCCATCTTCTTCCAGCGCCAGCAAAGCACGCGCCAACAGGGGCCGCGCGCTTGGCGCCAGGTCGATGGCCGACGCAATGCTGAGCCGCCCGTCCCGATCCGCAAAGCAGGTGGCCAGATCCCAGGCCAAGCGCCGCGACAGAGCGTCCACCAACAGCGAGCCGACATCAGGTTCAGGCGCTTCGTCGCCACAGATACTCAGGGCCGCTAGGCGCGCAGGCATATCCGCCCATGGACCATCGTCAGCAATCTTATGCTCACCCTCCGCAAGGATGCGCGAAGATTGCCGCCAGAACCGGTCGGAAACCCGCGCGGCGCGGGTGAACGCGACCGCCTTCAAACGCAGGCCCGTAATCGACGCGATCAGCGCTTCCGAGCCATCGTAAAGATCAACCTCCGCTTCCGCCCCGCGCTGCGACAGGCGGACAAGGCGCACCTCGGTTCGGGCGACCGACGCGCCGGACTGATAGAGACACGCCCGGCCAATGCGCACGGGCAGAAAGCTCATCTCAGGTGACAGGCCAAACTCGGCGGCCTTCTTGCCAATCAGCGGAAAGACCGCGTGCATCGCCGCATCAAAGGTCGTCGGATCCAGCGACATGCCCAGGTCCGCGACCTGCGACGGCGCAAAGGTCGCCTCAGCGGCGACCATGTTGGCGCGGATGGTCTTGAGACGGCGGAACGCCGGGCCGTAGTTCAGCCCACGCCCATCGAGCATCTTGTAAAGCGGCTTGGCGGCGATCTTCTGCGCGTTCTTCAGCGCTGCTGGCGCGTCCTGCGCTGCCTCTTGCGGGGTTTTGCGCACGACGCCAAAGGCGTGGAGGCCCCATTCCCCTTCGGACAGCGCACGGCGGCTTTCGATCCGGACAGCCCCAGTGCTTTGGTCGAATGTCACGCGCGAGTCGACGCCAACCGTTTCTTCGATCACCATCGGGCGGAGAATTTCAAATTCCGAAACTTCAGCAAGGCCGTATTCGGCGCAGCCGGCCGCCAGCGCCATTTCCAGGAACCCGGCGGCGGGGAACACGATGGCGCCGTCGACCTGATGGTCTTTCAACCACGGTTGCTTGCGCACATCGATATTGGACCGCCATGCGCCTTCGCCAGCGCGCAGCCGCGCGCCAAGCAGGGGATGCCCGCCGTCGACGCCCAGGAAATCGATGAACCGCGATGTCGGTTCCGCACGGTAGATTGTGTTGCGCCAGGGATAGCTGGGCAAATCGCCGGTGAATGTCGCCTCCTGCCCAAAGAACCGTTCCGGTTCGACCTTTGCGCCCAGCGTCATGGCGCGGGCGACAAGGCTGGCCGCCGTGGGTTCGACCCGTGGGTTCTGTTCCAGCGTCTGCATGACCGACGCGCCGACGCCCAGCGCTGACAGCGTGTCGGTCACATAGTTCTGCAACACCGGGCGCGGCGCGATTTCCAGGATGACGCCGCAGCCAAGTTTGGCCAGCGCGTCCACCGCCTCGCGGAACTGCACGGGCTGGCGGGCGTTGCGCCACCAGTATTCGGTATCCAGCGCGACGCCCTGCGCCTCGCGCCCACTGGTCGAGGAGACATAAGTCGCGTGACCCGCCTGCGGCTCCAACCCCGAAAGGTCAGCGATCAGCTTGCCACGAATCGGGTCGATCCCAGCGCTGTGATAGGGGTAATCGATATCCAGCAGTTTCGCAGCGATACGCCGTTTCCGGGCAAATTTGGCGAAGGCTTTCAGTGATTCGACTGGACCCGCGATGGTGGATGAGCGCGGGCTGTTGTCGGCGGCGATGGAGACTGAGACGTCGCCAAATTCCGCCAGCGCCTGTTCAACCGCCTCTACCCCCGCCAAGACTGCCGCCATGCCGCCTGTGCCGCGCATGACTTCCAGCGCAGTGGATCGGGTGCGGATCAGGTGCACGGCGTCTTCCAGCGTCAGAACGCCTGCGCACCACGCTGCTGCGACTTCACCGACGGAATGGCCAGCAACGGCGTCGGGGCGCAGGCCATGCGCCTCCAACGTTTTGACCAGCGCGACCTGAAGCGCATAGAGGATCGGCTGCGCAATACGGCTTTCGGCCAGCGCCTCGCCAAGGTCCTCGCTGATCAGCTGTTCGCTGAGATCGATATCCGACCCCTTGGCGAAAAGGTCGCTGACCTCGTCAAAGGCGTCGCGGAAGGTTCTGTCGTCTTCATAGAGCGCCAATCCCATCCCCGCCCATTGCGAGCCGTTGCCGCCAAAGACGAACGCCGTTTTGTCGCCGCGTCCGACTTTTTCGCCGGTGACAACATTGGGCGATGCGCCCTCAGCCAGATAGGCGTCCAGCGCCGCGGCGATGTCCGATCCGCTGTCGCCCAGCGCGACGAGGCGATGATCCAGCGCCTCACGCCGATATGCGGCGTTGCTGACCAGCGCTGCGGAGGCTTCCGCCGGCGCATCCGCCAGCCGGTCGCGCCATTTGGTCGCCAGCTCTGACAGGCTTTCCGACGAGGCCGCCGTGATCGCCAGAGCCCGGGGCTGAGGCGCAGGGGTCTGGGCCGGGATTTCGTTTTCATATGGCTGGCGAAGCAGTACATGAGCGTTCGCGCCGCCAAAGCCGAAGGAATTCACACCAGCGATCCAAGGCGTATCGCGGTCTTCCAGCGTGACCGGCTCTGTCGCGACCTCAAGGTTCAGATCGTCGAACGGGATGTTTGGGTTCAGCTCATTAACGTGCAAGCTGGCGGGATAGACACCCTCTTCCAGCGACATTTGCGCCTTCAGAAGGCCAACCAGACCGGAAGCCGGTTCGAGGTGGCCAAAATTCGTCTTGGCCGACCCGATCGGCAGGGGTGATCCACGACGGCGGCCAAAAACCTCGCCAATGGCGTTTGCCTCCATCGGGTCGCCGACGGGGGTGCCAGTGCCATGCGCCTCCAAGAACGCCAGATCGTCGGCGTCGAACTGCAATTCGCGCATCATCTGGCGCAGAAGATCAGCCTGACGATCCGCGGACGGCATCGCAATGCCGACGGTGCGCCCGTCTGAATTGACGCAGCTGCCCATAATGACGCTGCGCACCGGATCGTTGTTGTCTTGCGCGACATCCATACGGCGAAGCACAAACGCCACAGCGCCTTCGGATCGGACATAGCCGTCAGCGCTGGCATCAAACGCTTTGCAAAGGCCGTTCGGCGACAGCATCGTCGCGCGGGAGAAGCCGATGAACGCCGCAGGTTGCAGCAAGGCGTTCACGCCGCCGACAATGGCGGTGTCAATTTCTCCCGCCTTCAGCGCCTGCACCGCCTGATGCATCGCGTAGAAAGATGAAGAACACGCCGTATCAACGGTGAAGCTTGGGCCCTTCAGATCGAACAGGTAAGAGATCCGGTTCGAAATGATGCTGAGCGTGTTGCCCGTCATGAACTGACTGTCGATGGCGGCCAAGTCGCCAAAGAAGCGCCAGGCATGGTCGGAGGCCGAGGCGCCAATATAGACGCCGGTTTTGCCTTGCGACAGCGAGGAGGTCTTCAGCCCGGCATGCTCAACCGCCTCCCACACAGCTTGCAGCAGGATCCGCTGCTGCGGATCCATCTGAATCGCTTCGCGAGGGGAGATGCCGAAAAATGCGGGATCGAATTCCCAAATGTCGTCGAGCTGACCGGCGGCAAATGTATAGGATTGACCCAGCGCTGATTTGTCCGGATTCAGGAACATGTCGTGCGACCAGCGGTCAGCCAACGTCTCGCTGATCACGCAGCGACGTGACGACAGAACATCCCAAAACGCCGTCGGATCGGCGGCTTTCGGCAGCTTGCATGCATAGCCGGACACGGCGATGTCAAATACTGGCTTGGCATGATGGGGGGTCATATCAACATCCTAAACTTCTGCCAACCTACCCAGAACAGCACAAAGCAGTAATATGCCAATCAATTTTGGCGCTCAGTTTGCAATGTCATGCAATCTTGCGAACAGACAGTAGCATATAGTCTGTCCGGAATTGTGACGTTTCTGCAGCCGGGTTGTGGCACCCTGTTAACTCTCATCTTGGCGGGTTGTTTCCCACGGAAAATACTACCAATGTCGGTTAGCATAGCCCGAAATCGTCACATATCACAATTTTTCGTGTATCATCATCAAAGATGAAGCAGATCAAAAGCCAATTTTGCCGCAGTGCAATATTTTTGCGACCTAAACGTGTATTTCCGCACGCGCACAATGTGGCTTAGCGGATTTAATGGGGGGGGGGGGGGGAAGCCCCCCACAGTTAAAAACGGTCGGCCAGTTCTCATCAGCCGCTGCAATATTGCCGGCCGCATCCTGTTCCCACGTCAATTGAACCAACTTGGAATAGTTTAGGTACAGCTTGCCATCGACGATTTTCCACGCCTCCGGGTCGGTCGACGCGGTATAGCCCTGACTGACCGCCCATGCGCAGTAACCGCCATACTGCGGAGCATATTTTTCGGGATTCGCGGCAAACACGTCGCGGTTCTCAGCCGATCAAAACCGCCATTTTGCGCCGTTCCATTCGTATTCGAAATCAGATGAACCTCCGACCAGCTTGCCCTCGGTGAAATATGCGACAGGGTCGGCACCATCGATCGCCGTGCCAAAGAACGACTGATACACGGCGTCTTTGGCTGACGCTGCGATTGGCGCTGCGACAAGTGTGAATGCGGCGATCAGGGCGATGAAGATTCTGCGCATGTGGTGGCTCCCATAGTGGTTCAGGCGAAAGATAGGCATTGGCGGCGTTGGGGAAAACGACGTTCACGCTGAGAAAACGCATCTGTTATCTGAAGCTGTCAGACAGGTTGGGCTTTGGCGCGCCAAAACCTGCTTAGGCGACGGACTGGTGCGCTTAGGCGCACCCAACGCCATTCTCAAGCAGCGGCTTCCTTGCGCTTAGTGCCCGAAATACGCCTCGGTCAGCGCAGGGTTTTCGCGCAGTTCATCAACCGTGCCGCTCATCCGGATGCGGCCGGTTTCCATCACATACAGACGTTTCGCGAGCGTCAGGGCGAAGTTCACGTTCTGCTCGGTGATGATGATCGTGGCGCCGTAATCCTTGTTCAGGCGGCGCAGCACTTCGGCGATCTCCAGACACACTTTGGGCGCGAGGCCAATCGTAGGCTCATCCACCATCAACAGCTTGGGCGATGTCATCAGCGCCCGCCCGACTGACACCATCTGGCGTTCCCCACCTGACTGTGTCCCGGTTTCCTGTGTCGCGCGTTCCGCCAGCCGGGGGAACAGGTCATGGACCACTTCAAGATTGCGATCGATGTCGTCGCGCGCGGTATAGGCCCCGACCAAAAGGTTGTCGCGCACCGACATGTACGGGAACAGGTTCGCCCGCTCTGGCGCGTACCCGACGCCCATTTTCACGATCTCAGCCGTTGTCTTGCCCGCCAGATCAGCCCCCGCCAGCCGGATGGCGCCCGTGGTTTGCGTCATGCCCATGATGCTATCGAGCAGGGTGGATTTCCCCGCCCCGTTGGCGCCGATCACGCCGACAATCTCACCTTCCTCAACCGAGAAACTGACGCCGTCCAGCGCCTGCGCCTTACCGTAGAAGGCGGAAAGGTCTTCAATTTCTAGGATAGCCATGCCTTACGCCCCCAGATAGCTGTCGCGGACCTGTTGGTCGGCGATGACGTCGGCATAAGCGCCCTCTGCGATAACCGACCCGGCGGTCATGGCGACAGCGCGGTCGATCAGCGGCTCTAGACTGCGGAGGTCGTGCGAGACGATGACAAAAGTCATCCCCGCCCGCCGCTTTTCGTTAATGAGGTCGGAGATCTGAGCAATTTCACCGACGGTCAGCCCGGCGAACACCTCGTCCAGCAGCACCACCTTGGCGCCGGTCGCCAATGTCCGGGCAAGTTCGAGCTTGCGCAGATCGCCCATCGACAGTTCAGATGGCAGACGGTCAAGGTCGGCGGCGTCGAAACCGACAGCTTCGGCCAGGGCAAGTTCTTTGGACGGGTTCGCCGCGCCAAAGATCATGCCCAGAATGCTGTCCGGCGTCAGACCGACGCGGATGTTTTCGGCGACTGTCATCTCAGCGAACGGGCGCGGCACCTGATAGGTGCGCGCAATGCCGCACTGAATGCGGGCGTGGGTGGGAAGATCCTGTATCGCCTCCCCCTTCAGGCGGATCGCGCCTTCATTCAGGCGGTGCTCGCCCATGATCAGCGAAAAGATCGTCGTCTTGCCGGCGCCGTTCGGACCGATCAGGCCAAGGCTTTCCCCTTCTGCGACATACGCAGAAAACTGGTTTGTCGCGGTCAGCCCCCCAAAGCGTTTCACGAGACCGTCGAGCGCAAGAATGGTCATTTCATAACCCCTGCGCGCAACTTCGCCCCAATTGCGTAAAGGCCCTTGGGTTGGTACATGTAAAGCACCAGCGCGATGCCGCCGTAGATCAGATAGCGCTCTGCGCCCGGCAGCCAGGGGCGGAGGTATTCCAAAAGGAACGTCAGGAAAAACGCGCCGAAAAGCGGCCCCGTGATCGTCCCCGCGCCCCCCAGCAAGGCGGCGACGATAATCGTGAAGACGAAGTTGATATCGAAAATGGCGCGCGGCGCGATGGAGCCAAGGTAATGCACATAAAATGCGCCCCCCAGACCTGCGACAGTGGCCGAGACGATAAAGGTGAACAGTTTCAGCTTGGTCGCGTTAATGCCCGATCCTTTTAGCGCCTCTTCATCCATCCCGATTGCGCTTTGGGCGGCGCCAAGGCGCGTGCGGGTGAGCAGCCAGAGGAAGAGGCAGACGACAAACGCCAGGAAGGCGGCAAGGTAATAGCCGTTGACCGCCCCGCGCGTGATCGTCTCAACCCCCGAAATCCCCCGCGTGCCGCCGGTCAGATCAGGGCGGATGACTTGAACCAACTGATACATCAGTTCCATGAAGGCCAGCGTCACCAGCGCGAAATAGCTGCCTTTGATCCGCAGCGCAGGCAGGATGAACATGGTGGACGCAACCATCGTGATGATGACCGCGAGCGGGATCGAGAACATCACCGGCACGTCGAAACGGTAACTGAGGATCGCCGTCGCATAGGCCCCGATACCGATCAGGAACGGGTGGCCAAAGCTGATATAGCCGGTGCGGCCTGACAGGAAATCCCAGCTCATCGCGAAGATGCCAACATAGAGCGCGAAGATCATGGTGCGTAGATCGCCCTTGGACACCATGTACGGCATCGCGAACAGAAGGGCTGCGAAAAGCGCCCAGTAGAAAACCAAACGCAAGCTCAATGGATCTCCTCCCGTCCAAACAGGCCTTTGGGCGATACGACCAGCACGATAATGATCAGCGCCATGGTAAAGACGCCCCTCAGTTCGGGCGCGATCAGGGATGTCGTCAGCACCTCCATGAACCCGATAATGTGCGCGACGATCAGCGTGCCGATGATCGATCCGATGCCGCCGACGATCACGACCGCGACCGCAATGATCAGCGGCGCGACCCACATGGCCGGATAAAGCTGGGTGTAAGAGGCGAAGAAGACCCCGCCCAGCGCACCCAACCCACCTGAAATCCCCCAGACCATCATGTTCACATGATCCGGGTTCACGCCCGAAATGGCGGCGCCCTTTTGGTCCATCGACACCGCCTGCATGGCGCGGCCGAGATGGGTTTTACGGATAAAGAGGTAGAGGGAAATCAGAACGATCCAGCTGACGATCATGGCGAAGACGTTGGAATAGGGCACCGAAACCGTGCCGACCTGCACCACGCCCGGAATGATCGAATGGAGGATTTTCGAGCTGTCGCCAAACAGCAACACGACCCCTGCCTGCAACACGACCGCCAGGATCAGCGTTGCGATCTCAACCGGCACCATGTCGCCCTTCAGCGGTTTCACGATGAACCGGTGCTTCACCAATCCGGCGATGACGCCCACGATGACCGCTGCGACAACGCCCAGCAGTTTGGGCATGCCAAGCGTTTGGGACACATAGAAAAACGCGTAGCCCCCCAGCATCAGGTAGGCGCCATAGGCGAGGTTCAGGACACGCCCGACCGAGAAGATCAGCGTAAAGCCAACCGCGATCAGAGCGTATAGGCCGCTTAGCAGCAGGCCCTGAATGATGATCTGCATCATAAACTGCTCTCCAGGTCGGCGGCGCTCACCAGATAGAAATTGCGGGCGGTGGCGTTTATTTCACGATCCGAAATGTCGCGCATCGCGGCGACTTTCACGCGGGTCGCCTGGGCCGTCATCTCATCCACGGCGATCAGGCGGTCGGCCACTTCCATCGCCCATTGGGGATCGTCCGCCGCCTCAGCCGCCGCCAGCGTTTTGCGGGACCGCGGCGCATCGATCAGGCGCATGGGCGCCATGTGCCCTGCGCCCATCCCCGCGACAGGCCGGTTGCCGGGGCCAAGCCCGAGGTTCACCCGTTCATCTGGGAAGGACAGGCCAAAGCCGAACTGCTTGCGTGTCCGATCCAGCAGCACCGCGCCCGGCGCCGTTACGTCGCCCACGATATCGGACGCAAAACTATGCCATGCGATGATCTCTGGCGCGCCGCCCTCGGCGAACACTGTTGCGCCTGAGATATGGTCGCAATGGCTGTGGGTATAGAGGATCGTCTCAACCGGCTTTGACGTCCGCGTGCGGATCTCGGCCAGAATATTCTCGGCCGCGCCGGTCGATTCCTTCGTGTCGATAACAGCAAGCGTGTCCGCGCCCTCGATCACATAGACATTAGAGGCCGCGAACCCGACAAAACCCCAAACCCCCGGCGCAATTTCAGTGACCGTGCGGGCGAATTCGGCTGAATGCGCGACAAGATCGGGATGCGCAGGCATGAGGTCAGACTTTCGGGAGAATTAGTGAGTTGGACCGGGCGAAAACAGCCGCCCAGTCCGGTCAGATTACTTCGCCGGCACCCAGGATGGCAGCGTGAACTTGGTCGTGGCGTATTCCGGCGGATAGACCACGCCGACACCGCCGTCCTCTTTCCACTGAATAACCACCATCGATGGCTGCGCGAAATCGTATGGCGCTTCCAAATCGAAGAGGGCGTTCTGTGGATAGGTCCGCCCGGTTACAGGCTCAACCGTGTCACGATCCCAGAAACCATAACGCAGCCACAGTTTGTCGTCCTTCATCAGCTTCAGGTCCTGCTTGGACATCGCCGCGTTCCACGACTTGACGTCCTTGAACCCGCCAGCTTCCTCAGCCGCCGCAAAGGCCTGCTTCAGACCCTGATAGGCGTTGAAGCCGTTGAAGTGCGGCATGACAGGACGCGAGGTGTATTTCGCCTGATAGGTGTCGACGAAAGCCTGCGAGGCCGGGTCCAGCTCAAAGCCAACCGACGGGATCGGGGAGAGTGTCGAGATGCCGCCGCCAGCGCCGCCGGTGTCTTCCCAGTACTCAAGGCCCAGCGCGGACACGTTCACGCCCGTCATCGCCATCGGCACCTGCAGCTTCACATACTGCGAGGAGATGACCTGAGAGTTCACCGAAGACACCTGATAGATGAAATCAGCGCCAGATTCCTGCGCTTTTGAGAAGAGCGGCGCAAAATCAACCGTGTTGATGTCGTAGATGATAGTGTCCTTGACCTCGATACCGGCGACGGGCGCAAGCGCCTCGGTCACCAGACCCGTGATCGCCTGACCAAAGGCCGTGTCCTCAGCAAGGATCACCACGCTTTCAAAGCCCATTTCAGCCTTCAGCACATTCGCGCCA
>CBFHXH010000024.1:0-33242 GCA_965659735.1 uncultured Pikeienuella sp. | reverse complement strand
TGCGCACCTTTTTCCTTATTGCTTATCGACCGCCATCTATATTTATCTTCTTCATACTTCTCTAATAATTCACTTAGTTTTGGTGCTCCTGTTTTATTTAAAGCGTGAATTTCTTTCTGTTGTTGCACAGCTTTTTCAGACAAGTCTGCATCAATTTGTTCTTGTTGAATTGATATCGGGTAAGGATTTTCACCATATGATAACCAAGTCTTCCAAACGGCGGCTTCTTTCTTGTTTAAATATTGGAATAGGTTTTCAGCTAAGCGTTGATCGAACGTGTCATTTTGGTTGCAGACATATTCGCAGACCGCAAGCTTCCTAGTATCACGTGCTTCTGGTTCATCCTTTAGTGGAAGCAGAGGGGGCCTAGAAAGATAATCTTCAAAGGACCAGTCAAGTTCCCAGTGCTTTCGAACGAAAGCGATAAACGGGTCAGCGTTCAGCTGCTTGTCAAACTCTTTATAGATTTGCTCGGCTTTGCTGTGGACCAATTTTTCAGCAACGCGTTTGTCACTTGTGCCTGTTGATCTGCGGATAGCTTTGTCCTTCGGACCTTTTTGCAGAGCCTTTGGTTTTGTGACCACGACATACCAACTCGTCTTGCCGGAAACCTTTTGAAGTCTGGGCTTGTGATAGTCTCTTTCCATACGAAATCCTTCCCTCCGTAGGTCCCTCTGCAGTTCCTCAAAGCGATCAAAACGATAAGTATACTTAAACAAAACGGCAATAAGCGATTAGCGAGGCGGTCAGGGCTGCCGATATTACCATAGCTGACTGGCCCGACGTTGACGCCCACGCCCATATCAAGCGCCGGCTTACCCGCTGAAACGCGTCCTAGATTCAGTTCGTCAAGCGTGGCCAGCGCTTCGGCCGCAGCAAGCACAACCTAACGACAAGCCTCGCCGCGCGCATCCGGTGTCGACACCGGGAAGATCGAAAGAATGCCATCGCCCATGAATTTAAGGACATCGCCGCCATGGGCCTGAACGGATCGAACGACGATGTCGAAATATCCGTTCAGCGCTTCAAAAAGTTCCTCTTCAGGGGCGACGTCCGAATAGGCGGTAAACCCACGCAGATCTGTGAACATTACAACCGCTTCCAACGTCGTGCGTTCACCCCGCGTGATCGTGCCGTTCCATACGGCGTCAGACGGGCCCGCGCCGAGGTAAGTGCGTAACAGACTTTGGGTCGATCGGCGCATGGTCATCAGCTCCAAAGCCGAGGCAAGGCCATGTTTGGCCGCCTCGATCATCGCCAGATGCTCTGGCGCGAATCCGTCTGCGGCTTGCGTGGCGTAGGTCGTCCCATGCTGTGACCCATCGCCATAGTTGAGAAGGGTTGCGTAATAGTCCGTGCCGCCCGCCTCTGCGAATTCCAGATATGACGAATGTTCCGTTTCCGGGTCGAGGCCTATCAGGCTTTTGTGCAAGGGGCGCTGGTGCACCGCGAGATGCTCGAAAGAGCTGCCAATGTAGTCATCCGTCAGCATGCGGATGTGGGTAACTTCGTAGATCTCAGTCTTTTCCGGCGTCCAGACCATGCCCCAGGCAATCAACAGAGGGTTGGCGAACCGCTGGCCGATATTTACCCGCCACAAGGGCGCGCCAGCCTCCGCAAGCGTTTCGCAGAAATGCGAGACGACTTTGATCGGACCGTTGGACCGACGACCTTCGGTCATCATCCAGTGATCAGCTTGGCGACAGTGTCCATGTCGGCAGCCTAGACGACAAGGCGCCAGAGGCAATGAAGAAGAGCGATCAGTCAGACCTTACCCTAACTCTTCAGATGCCAATCCTTGCCTTTGCGTGCAGAAGCGACCTCAATCGTTTCAGCCCGAGCAAATCGGTCATCTTTGAACATATGAGGATTGGCCAAGTATTCGGCGAACATGCCCATGCTGTCATCCCCCCAAAACAGATGGCCGTCCATTACAAGCGTTGGTACGCCGTAGACACCTGCCGCAATCATCCGATCCGTGTTGGCGCGAAGCTGCGCCTTGACCTCCACCGCCAAAATCAGGGATTGCAGGTCCTCAACCCCCAGCTTGGCAGCAAGCGCCGCAAGGCTTTCGTCCGACTGTCCATCGCCGCCTTCAGCCCAAGTATGGTCGTAGATTGTTCGAACAGCCTTCAGGGTTGAACCCAGCGCGATGGTCAGCCGCAGCAGCGCCAGCGGGTTGAAAGGGTGGCGCGCCGGCCCAACCAGTTTCAACCCCCGCTTGTCCGCCAACCAACGGGAATAGTGAAACGTATGCAGCTTCTTCGCAGGTATCTCAGCAGGACCAAGTTGCCCCCAGTGGCCCAGAAGGCCCGCAAAGAGGACAGGCACGGGACGGATTTCCACATCATCTGGCAGCTCATCGAATGACGGCATTTGGAGATAGGGATAGGGCGAGACGTAATCGATGCACCATTCTGCGACGCGGGTCATTCCGGATCCTCCTCAATTAGTGCGCCTTCGGATCAAACCGATTCAACTTAATCCAAAACCGCCGTGGCAGAGGTTACCGGCGTTAAAACTACTTGGAAGACTGACGCGACGCCCCCGCCCACCAATCGCGCGGCTTCGCGCGTTTAGCCCTGCCTGAACGGTCATCCAGCCACAACGCCAACCGACGCAACGGCGACAACGCCAAACGCAGCCACCAGCGATTGCGCGCGTTTGAAAAGTCGCGATTAAACGGACAGACACGCATGCAAATCGCACAGTCCGACGCCAGTTTGGCCCAGTATCCAAAACACTTTTCCGCATCCGACGTCCATTTCACCACGCCCTTGATTGATGATTTGCCTCCACCCGCCTTTGGCGCGTCAAACGGCAGCGCCTTGACCGGACACGCATCGGCGCAGCGCGTGCAGATATCGCACACGGCCTTTACCCCGGACGGCCGTGGCACATCGTGGCTCAGCGGCAACGTGGTATAGATTTTCGAAAATCGTAGCCGTGGGCCAAATTCCGGCGTGATCACCAACTGGTTGCGCGCATATTCGCCCAGGCCCGCCTTGACCGCGTAGGGGATGACCAACCCTGTGTCATTCATCGACGCCGTCGCTTCGTATCCGAGGTTTCTGATATAGGCCGCGACCTGCATGACGATTGCAGCCTCGTGGCTGTATTCCCGCCCGGTGGCCGCCCCCGCCAGCGCGCTGGGATAGGTCTGCGTCAGATCCGCGTCCATCTGGTGACCCAGAACAATGACCGACGTGGCGGTCACATCATTTGGCGCCGCTGACATGTCACGGGTGTCAACGCGGGTCGCGTAGGTCCAGCGCGGATCATAGGCGGTGACACCGCACAGATCGGCGCCAAAGAATTTCGCAATGCGCTTGATTTCGGCCGCTTGAGCGTTGGGATCTTCGACAGGAACCTGGTCCGGCGCGACCGGCGTATCGTTCGCGATGCTCGCCTGAAACCCTTCGCGCCGCCCTTCGGCCCCACCCCGGTCAGAGATGATGTCAGAGATCAGCCAACTGGCGTTGCGCAAAGCGAAGTCGCGCTGATTGAACCCCTCGCCACGTCTTGGCGAGGCTTCCATCCGGTATGAGTTAAAGAAGGCGTCTGTGTGCTTGGACCTGACCGTTTCATCCCAAAACGCGCGAGTAAATACGTCATTGCGCTGATCAAAGCGCTGGAAATCGTCGGTAACGACGAAGCCTGCGGCCTTGTCATCATCATGTCGGCTGGAATTGGCGGGCCAAGTCATCGCGTAACGCTAGCCCTTCCGCGCCAAACTTGGCAACCGGCTGCACCCCCGAGAAACCTTTCAAAACTGCGGCTCGTCCGTGTTGAGTTCTTCGAGATGAGTGATCAGGCCGACGAAGTCGGAATAAACCCGCGCGTTTTGGGATGACATATTTCTTTTCGGCACGGATTGGACTGTTCCGGATTCGTCTTAGACTCGCATAGCTTGCGCTCTGACTTGCGGGTTTCGTGCTTCATCCAAGCTGAATCCACTCGCACACGCGTTAAGGCTTTCGACTTACCAGAATTTTAAACTAAGCGAATGCGTTACGATACTATCGGCACACAAACTCTTCGCAGTCTGCTCAGTTCTTAGCATGTGGAGGGGAAGATGGTCGGAGCGGTAGGATTCGAACCTACGACCCTCTGGTCCCAAACCAGATGCGCTACCAGGCTGCGCTACGCTCCGACTGGCGGTGCTGATATGCTCCTTTGCCGATGATGACAAGCGCAATTTTCGCCCCCTGTGATCGGGCGCATTGTCTCATCACGCAAGGCAAAGGCGACAAGGCACAAAATAGCGCCCCATCGTCAGCGAAAAGCGGGTCTTGTCGGCCTAGTTCTGCGTCGCAGCGGCCAAGGCAAACCGGCCATTATCGACCATCGTCGTATAGCCTGAAAGCGGCCCCTCGATGGCTGGCGCAACTTTCGCAAGATCAGGAGCCTTTACATAAACGGCGATCGCGATGACGGCCATCACCGCGACCGTCGAGAACCCTGCGAGGAAAGCGCCGCCCGTGCGGGGTTGCTGATCTTCCTCCAACTCGCGGAACGATTCCGCGAGTTCATCGCGTTTTTCTTCCTTGCGGCGGCGCACCAACGTCTCTTCGACCACACCTTCATCAACGGCTGGGTCAGATGCGGCCGGGGCGACGTCGTAGTAAATTCGCTCAACATTCTCAGCCCCCGCGGTCTGATAAGACGGCAGCGCAGGTTCAACCCGGTATTCGTCCATCTCAGCCGCGGGCGTGGTGGTGTACTCCTGGACCACTGGCGCAGGCTCTGGCACTGACGGACTGACGACGGGTGGGGCCGCGTCAAGCTGCGGTTCGTGCGTTGGTTCTGGTGTGGGCGCAGGTTCTGACGCAGGTGGCGGGGGCACCGCAGCGGCTGAGCCCGTTGAGGGGGCCTGGAACCATTCAGCGTCGCAATTCGCGCAACGCACCATTCTTCCGCGGTCGCCAATGGCGGCAGCGTCTACGTCATATACAGACGCGCATGACGGACAAGTCAGTCTCATGATTTACTCCACAATCACCCTCAAAACGGCTGCACGCAGCCTTCCCACCGGGGGTGTATAACGCAGCTTAGGATCGTCGCCAAGTTTCTTGGCGGGTCACCGCTGGGCCGTTGTCTATCGCGCTGTCATCTGCGAATGTCGCGCCGAGACGGCAAATGCAAAAGGCTACGGCGTTGTTTGAGTTACAGAGCGCGAGTTTCAGTTATGGCGACCGTCCGGTCCTGAACAATGTTTCATTGCGGCTGGAGCCTGGCTCGATGCATTTTCTGACCGGCCCCTCCGGCGCCGGCAAAAGCACGTTGATGCGGCTTTTATACCTGACGCTGAAGCCATCAACCGGCACCGTCCGCGTCTTTGGCCGCGATACCGAGGTGATTAACCGGCGCGAAGCTGCCGAGGTTCGTCGCCGGATGGGCGTGATTTTGCAGGATTGCGACCTGCTGGACCACATGACGGTTCTTGAAAACATCGCCTTGCCGCTGCGCATCGCAGGACAAAAAACCACAACGCTGAAGCAGGATTTACGGGAATTGGCCGCGTGGGTCGGCCTTGGCCACAGGCTGGACGCGCATCCGCCGGAACTGTCCTCAGGCGAACGACAGCGCGCCGCGATCGCCCGTTCCGTCGTCAACTCGCCTGATGTGGTGATCGCGGATGAGCCTACCGGCAATGTCGACGCCGCCGCCGCGGAACGGATCATGCAGCTATTTGTCGAACTGAACCGGCTTGGCAAGACCGTCCTGATCGCAACCCACGACATGAGCCTGATGCGCGCCGCCGCTGGTCTGCAAGCCTATGTGCTGCGTATCGACAAGGGCCGGGTTGAACGGTCTGGGGTGCCGCTCTGATGAACCCGTTCTCGGCGATCCGGAACGTTTTTGCGCCCGAAGAAACGCCCATTGCGCCGCGCAGTGGGATCATCGGCGGGCTGATCACCCTTGTGGCGCTGGCAATGTCTTTTCTGGCGGTCGTCGCGTTTGAGGCGAGTATCGCGGCAGATCGAATCGCAGGCCAGTGGTCGGGCGAGTTGGCGCAAAGCGCGACCGTGCGCATCGCCGCCCCTGTTGAAGATCTGGATCGTGTCACCCGCGCCGCCCTTTCAGCTTTGGAAATCGCACCCGGCGTCGCATCCGCAAGGCGGCTGAGCGAGGCTGAATTACAGGACCTTCTATCCCCATGGCTGGGCCAGCAAGCCGATGTCGGCGCACTGCCATTGCCCGCCCTAATCGATGTGAAAATCGTAGGTACAGGTCCGGATGTGGCCGATGTGCAGCGTCAGCTCGACCTCGTCGCGTCCGGTGCGATCTATGATGATCACGGCGAATGGCGCGGGCCGCTGCTCGAAGCGGCCCGCGGGCTGCGCCGTCTGACCCTGATCGGGGTTGGCTTGTGCTTGATGGTTCTATCCGCCATGGTTGCCGTTGCTGCCGTCGCCTCGCTTTGGTCCGGGGCGGGGGTTGTGAGGACATTGCGCATGATCGGCGCCGAAGACAGTTTCATCTCGCACGCGTTTGAACGCCAGTTCGCCCTGCGCGCCGCCATCGGGGGCGTTTTTGGATCTGCGCTTGGCCTGTTCACCATGTCGCGCGCGCCGCACATCACTAACTCAGACATCCTGACCGCTGGGGTGGAATTCGGGCAGGGACCAGCCTGGTGGCTCGTCATCGCCACTCCGGTCGCCTGCGCCTTGGTCGCATTGCTCGCTACCCGCGCCGCAAGCTTTTTCGTCTTGCGGCAGGCGGGCTAATTGCAACTGATACGATCCGTCATCTTTCAGATCTGGATGTACAGTTCGATGATGGTCATTGGGACTGTGTTTCTGCCTGTTGCGATCTGGTCGCGGGCGGGCACGTATTGGGTGATCGACCTCTATCTCAACATCACGTTCTGGTCGTTGAAGCACTTGTGCGGCTTGACCTACGAGGTGCGCGGCACGCCGCCAACTGGTCACGCCATGGTAGCGGCGAAGCACCAGTGCTTTCTCGATGTTCTGATCATCGTAAAATCGCTGGACCAGCCGAAACTCGTGTTCAAACGCTCGCTGATCTGGGCGCCAATCCTCGGAATATACGCGCTGCGGACCGGCGCGACGACGGTCACGCGCGGCAAGGGCGCGGAATCGATGGTCGGCATGATGGAACGCATCGCCAAGAACAAGACGGAACCTGGCCAATTCGTCATCTACCCCCAAGGCACGCGGGTCGAACCCGGGGTGAAGGCGCGTTACAAGGTCGGGGCCTACGCGATCTACAAGACCTATGAGGCGCCCTGCACCTTCGCCGCCGTGAACACCGGCCTGTTTTGGCCGCGCACGGGGCTAATTCGCAGGCCCGGTGTCGCTGTGGTCGAATTCCTGGATCCGATTGAACCAGGCGTTCCACAGGATGACTTCATGGAGATGATGGAAGAGCAGATTGAAACCGCCAGCGAGGTGCTAGACAGCGAAGCACGCGAGCGTTTCGATCTGTAACCGTTTCGCCGGACGGCGGGACGGTTTCGGGCCGCCGCATGGCAGCGACCCAAGATAGTCAGATGCAGATCAGCCGCGCTTCCACGGGCGCGGGAAGGCACCCAACACGTCATTCACGGCAGCATCGTCTCCGCCAGCCACTATGGCCGTTAAACCGGTCGCCTTGCTGTCCTCGACGCTTTCAACCGTCGCATCGACGCCCGCCTTGGTAAGAGCTGCGTTGTAGATACGAATGATCGACGACTTGCGCAGATCCGGCTTGAACACTTTGCCGACAGCCGTTTTGGGCAGCTCATCCATCACCCCAACGAATTTCGGCACAGCGGCCTTTTCGACGATGTTCTCAGCCGCATAGGCCGCCAGTTCTTCGGACGTAGCGTTGGCGCCTTCCAGAAGCTCGACATAAGCACATGGAACCTCGCCCGCATGAGCGTCAGGCTGGCCGATGGCGCCGACGAAAGCGACCGCAGGGTGGCCCGCCAGCGTTTCTTCGATCACGGCCGGGTCTATGTTGTGACCGCCGCGAATGATCAGGTCCTTAGCGCGCCCCGTGATCCAGAGGTACCCGTCTTCGTCCAAACGACCAAGGTCGCCTGTGCGCAGATAACCGCCTGTGGCGAACAAACCTTCGTTGCGTTTGGCTTCAGTGTAACCGGGGAAAACGCCCGGGTTCAGGACGCAGATTTCGCCGATCTCATCAACGGCCATCTCGCGCATTACCGAGCCATCTTCAGCACAATCGAAGATCTTCACATCCGTGTAGGGGAAGGGCAAACCGACGGAGCCGACCTTCTTGACGCCCGCCGATGGATTGCCAGAGACAACGCAAGTCGCCTCAGTCATGCCGTACCCTTCGAGGATGTTCACACCCGTCGCAGATTCGAATTTCTTGAACAGCTCCTGTGGCAAGGGAGCGGACCCGCAGAACGCCTGCTTCAGCGAGGACACGTCGGCGTCGATCGGGCGCTGCATCAGGGCCGCAGCGGCGGTCGGCACGGTCACCATGAATGTGACGCCCCAGCGTTCCACCAACTTCCAGAAGTTGTCGAAAACGCCATCACCCCTGTATCCCTGCGGGGTCGGGCAAACCACGTGCGCGCCCGCGAAAATCGCGGTGCAGACGATGGGGTAGGCGCCAAAGACGTGGAACATTGGCAGAGGGCACAGAAGAACGTCTTTCTCTGTCACGAGCACCTCAGCACCGAACCAGCCGTTGTACATGACGCCCTGCTGGTTGTGCTGGGCGACCTTTGGCATGCCCGTGGTGCCGCCCGTGTGGAAATAGGCGCAGATGCTTTCGGCTGTGTCCGCATTTTCAAAGGCCAGCGTCTTTGGCTGCTTGGCGACCTCAGCGTTGAAGTTCTTGACCGTCACTCCGTGGCTGCGATCAACTTTCGGGCGCACCATCGGAACGATCCAGGACAGGGGTGGCCCGAGATATCTTTTCAAGTCGACCTCAAGGATCGTCTTGACGCTGGGCGCCATTTTCACCGCCTTGGCGGCCTTGTCAGCGACGTCAGTTTTTGGGAACGGCGCAAGGCAAACCAGAACCTTTGCGTTCGTCTCTTCGAGGATCTGACCGATCTGTTCCGCTTCCAACAGCGGGTTGATCGGGTTCACGATGCCAGCGGTCATGCCAGCGATCATCGAAATGATCGTTTCATTCGCATTCGGCATCAGATAAGCAACCACATCGTTCGGCCCAACTCCCAACGACCGGAAGAGGTTGGCGGCCTGTGTCACCTGCGAATGGAAATCGTTCCATGAGATCGTTTCAGCCTTGTCCTTTTCGCCGGATTTGATCTGGAACGAAAAGGCCGCGTTCGAGCCATGTTTCGACGCGGTGTCTGACAGCGCCTCGTAGATGTTGTTGTACGACCAACGTTCGGAGAGCGGCGTCTCCTCCATCTTAATCTTATCGGCGAGCGTCGCCATTTCGGTAGCCATACCATCCTCCCAAACAGTGATCTTGTTGATCCTCGGAGGCGAACATTGCCGTTGCCGCGACCCGCTTCAAGAGCGTGGAGCCAGTTTTCTCTGATCGAACAGCCAGTTTCTGAATCGGCGCCTACGTCAACCGGCTGACGTCATCCAAATACGCGACAAAAGACGCGAATCTGTCAATCTGGCGGCCCGAATTGACCGTAACGCACGCTTTCCAGCGGTCTTTACAAAGCACGTTCCCGGCCACGCAGGAGCACGTGGCCGGGAATCAGGTCGCGGTCAGAACCGCGGCAAATCAATCCTATGGAATACGTAGAACCTGTCCCGGATAGATTTTGTCAGGGTCGGACAGCATTGGCTTGTTGGCTTCAAAAATCTTCATTTATTTGAACCCGCCACCATAGGCCTTCTTGGATACGGCCCATAGCGTGTCGCCCTTGTCGACCGTATGAAAGACGCCTTCGGGCGCTGGTTCTTCAGCTTCGATATTGTCTTCAACCGCGGCGACGCCTGCGACGTTGCCAACCGCCAGAACGATCTTTTCGCGCAGTTCCTGCATGAGGGATTTGCCGGATACTTTAACGGTGTTGCCCGCGGTTTCAATCTCGACGCCAGTTGCGTCCAGCCCCAGATCTTCGACTTCTTTTTTCAGCGCATCCGCATCGGGCGCTTCGTCGCCACCGCCGATGCCAATCGCCTGGCGGCATCCTTGATGAAATTCCACAGACCCATCGTTTTGTTCCTTTTCTCTGGGGTGGTCTGCGCTTACCTGCCCCCAAGGAGAGGGCGAAAAAAACGACTTCGCGGCGATCTGCTGATAGGCTATCGCTTGCGCATTGAAGTCTTCAGATCGCTCAATGAAACCGCCCGAAGAGCAAGCGCCAGAACGCCGTAGACAGCCCCACCGCCCGCAACGATGGTCAGCAACGCCGCCCAGCGCAAACCGGGAGTGGCAAGCGCATCAGCGAGCAGATACGCGCCACCCCAAACAGCAACGCCCATCAGTATGCTCGCCAGCAGAAGGCGCGGCGCGCGACCGATAAAGCGGCCGTCCAGCTGGGCTGCGTCGCCGAAACCCCTGGCACCGCGCCACAGCAGAAACACCGTCAGCCAACCTGCGATGACGGTCCCGACGGGGATAGCGAGATATCCAATCAGAACCGCGCCGATCGCAGAGATCACCGTGTTCACCAGCATTGCCCAAATCGCGTATTTGAGCGGCGTTTTCGTGTCTTCACGTGCAAAGAACACTGGCTGCAACACCTTTTGCAGCACGAAGGCTGGCAGACCAATCGCAAAGATCATCACCGCCGCTGCAGTCGCTGTGACGTCAGAGGGCGTAAACTCGCCGCGTCCAAACAAAGTGCCAACCACCGCGCTGGGCATCACAAACAGCGCTACGGCGGCCGGTAAAGTCAGAACCAGCGAAAATTCCGCCGCACGATTGAAACTGTCGCGCCCGCCGTCGCCATCCCCCGCCCGAACGCGGCGCGATAGTTCAGGCAGCAGAACGACGCCAATCGCCACGCCAACAACGCCCAGAGGTAATTGGTAAATCCGATCCGCAAAGCTGAGCCAGGCGACGGCGCCGCTGAAGAACGTCGCAATCATCGTCCCGATGAAGAGGTTGATCTGCGTCGCACCACCCGCAATTGCCCCCGGCACGCCCAGCGCGACCAGGCGTTTCATCGCAGGCGACCAGCCCGGCCGCCGGATACGCAGGCCCATGCCCGCCTGCCGGGCCGCAAAGGTGACCAACGCCACCTGCAGAAATCCAGCCGCCAGAACGCCAATCGCCAGCGCGTCGCCAACTGGCGCCGCCGCCATTGCTGCGATGGTCATCATGGCGATCAGGACGATGTTCAGCAGAACCGGGGCCGCCGCCGGGGCCGCAAACCGGCCCATGGCGTTCAAAACCCCCGAAAACAGCGCCGTCAGCGACATGCATAAGAGATATGGAAACTGGATGCGGCCATAGAGAACCGCCAAGTCGAACCGAGCCGGATCATCCGAGAATCCCGCCGCTAGGCCCAGCATCAGCACAGGCATCAGCGCCATCGCCCCGACCGTGAAAATGAGCAGGACAAAGAAAAGCCCGCTCAACGCTTCTTCGGCGAAGCCTTTTGCATCGTCGCCGCCTTCCAGCCGCTTGGCGAAAAGGGGGACGAAGGCCATGTTAAAGGCGCCCTCAGCAAAGAACCGGCGGAACATGTTTGGCAGGCGAAAGGCGACAAAGAACGCCTCGGCCACCGGGCCAGCGCCCAAAAAGCCCGCGATCATGACATCGCGCGCAAAGCCGAGGATCCGACTGGCCATCGTCCATCCGCCGACGACAGCAAACGCCCGGGCGAGGGATATGCGCCCGCTCACCGCCGCGCCTGCATGATCAGCCCTGGTCCAGCGCGTCATCCCGCGCGCGGGTGATCGCGTCACGCAGGCGCGTCTCAATGGATTTCTGTTTGGAGGCGGAGGTGATCTTGAACCCGAACAGATCCTTCACATAGAAGCTGTCGACGGCCTGTTCGCCATAGGTCGTCACCACAGCGCTGACGATATTGACGTTCGCCGCCGCCAGTGTGCGCGTCAGGTCATACAGCAAGCCGACCCGGTCACGGGTATCGACCTCAATCACGGTATGGATGTCAGAGCTTTCGTTGTCGAACGAGATCGTTGTCGGCACTTCAAACGCGCGTTCCCGCCGTTTCATGCTTCGCTTGGGTTTCAACGCATCACGCGCCACCACGTCTCCGCGCAGGGCCCGGTGGATCGCCTTTTTCACGCGTTCATGCCGCTCTGGTGCAAAGGGTTGGCCGTTTTGCTGCACCCAGAAGACCGACGTCGCCATGCCGTCGGACGAGGTGTAGGTCCGCGCGTCCACAACGTTCGCGCCGGCCAGCGCAAAGGCGCCTGCCATGCGGCTGAAGATTCCCGGGTGGTCCGCCATATAGAGGCAACATCGCGTCGCATCGCGTTCCGGCGCTTGGTCAAAACGGCTGTAGACTTGGTTCGGTTTCGCTGATTTCGCCATCTCAGCGATACGAACGAGGGCGTCAGCTTCCAACCCAACCCAGAAGGCAGGATATTGCCTTTCAAACCAGGCGTCGATATCTGCCGTGACCCACTTGGTCAGCTTGGCGCGCAATTCTTCCTGCACCGCCGCGACGCGGGCGTTGCGGCTTTCGCTTTCGGCGCCCGTCGTCAGCACGTCCATTGTGTCGGCGAAGAGCTGGCGCAAAAGCTGCGCTTTCCAGTTGTTCCAAACACCCGGGCCGACGGCGCGAATATCGAGCGCGGTCAAAACGAGCAACAGTTTCAACCGCGAGGTGCTTCGCACTGTCTTGGCGAACTCGCGCACCATGCGCGGATCGGAAATATCGCGCTTTTGCGCGACATCCGACATGACCAGGTGATTGCGCACCAGCCATTCGACCATCTCCGTCTGGCTGTCATCTAGGCCAAGGCGTGGACACAAAGTCTGGGCAATATCGGCGCCCACCTCTTCGTGGGCGCGCTGACTGCCCTTGCCAATGTCATGCAGGAACAGCGCCGCATATAAAACGGCCCGATCAACGCCATTTTTCAGAATGCTCGAGGCGACAGGCAGGTCGGCGATCAGTTCTCCCTGCTCCAACCGCTTCAGGCCGCCAATTGCGTGGATCGTATGCTCATCCACCGTGTAGTGGTGGTACATATTGAACTGCATCAGCGCGACAATACGGTCAAATTCCGGGATGAACGCCCCCAGAACGCCAGTTTCATTCATCCGCCGCAACGCGCGTTCGGGATTGTCGGTTTCCAGAAGCAAACGCATGAAAATACGGTTCGCTTCGGGCGAGGCGCGCAAGGCGTCGTCGATCAGATCATGCCGACGCGCGACCATCATGAAGGCGTGCGGGTGGATCAAGGCGCCTGAATTCAGGCCTTCTTCGAAGAGCCGCAGAATATTCAGCGGGTCTTCTTCGATGAAGCTTTCTTCACCTATATCAATACGCCCGTCACGGATGAAGAAGCCGTGTTCGGCCACCCGTGTTGCGCCAAAGTTCAACGCCCGCAGAAAAGCGCCGACGCCGGGGCGGCTTTTCTTCTGGTCAGCCTCCAGCGCGGCGCACAAGAACCGGGTCAGTTCGCCGACCTTTTTCGCGTGCCGGTAATACTGCTGCATGAAGACTTCGACCGCCCGCTTGCCGCCTTCAGGTTCAAACCCCATGCGGTCGGCAATTTCGACCTGATAGTCAAAATTCAGCTGCTCATGCGGGCGCTTGGCCAAAAGGTGCAGATGGCAGCGCACGGTCCAAAGAAACCGTTCCGCCGCCATGAACGTATCATATTCTTCCTGCGCAAAGACCCCCTTGGCGAGCAGGTCCTCAGTCGTGTCGACTTCGTAAATATACTTGGCGATCCAGAACAGGTTCTGCAGGTCACGCAGGCCGCCTTTCGCCTCTTTCACATTGGGTTCGACCAGATACCGCGATCCGCCATGGCGTTCGTGGCGGGCGTCGCGTTCGGCCAGTTTCGCCTCAACAAATTCGGCGGCTGTGGCATGGAAAAGTTCTTTGCGCAGCTTTGCACGCAACTCTGCCGTCAGATCCTCGGCACCCCAAAGGTAACGCTTTTCCAGCAGCGATGTGCGGATCGTGTAATCTTCACGCGCTAGCTTCAGGCATTCGGAAACCGACCTGACAGACTGCCCCACCTTTAGCCGCAGATCCCACAGGATATACAGCGTGGCCTCGATCATCTGATCGACCCAGGCCGTTTTTTTGTAGGGTGTCAGGAACAGGAGATCGACGTCTGAATACGGCGCCATTTCCCCCCGGCCATAGCCGCCAATGGCGACAACCGCGATCCTTTCGCCAGTGGTTGGCATTGGGTTGGGGTGCAACACCTCAGCCACAAAATTCAGAGCGCCCTGAACAACCAGGTCCATGACACGGGTCTTTTCCGCTGCTGCGGCGCGGCCACCAAGGGGGTCGTCCTGCAGACAGGCGGCGACGGCGGGACGGCTCTGATCCAGGGCGTCCATCAGGACGGCGACCGCCGCGGCGCGGGGGTCCGGCGCCTCAGCCGCTGCGGCAAGACTTTCGGCGACAACGTCCTGCGTCAGACGCGCCGGCGCGGCGGGGGAAGGTTCGGCCGCGCCGTCCATTCAGATCAACTGCCGCCAGCCAGCTGTGCGGGATCAACCACAACGAAGCCGGTTTCCGTGACTTCAAGCACCGCAAGGCTGCGCTGGTTCGACCCATCCGAAAGCAACCGGAATGGACCGGATACACCGGCAAAGCCCCGCGCACCCGTGATAGCCACCGCGTCAAAGGGCGAAGTGTCGCCTGCAGCGCCCGCCCCGTTCAGCATTGTCGCAACAGCCTGCGTCGCCTCATAGGCGAGACCGGCGAGAGTTGAGGGCGCACGCCCCATCGCCGACTGGAATTGTGTTCGGAACCCGCTGCGCGCATCAGGATCGACAGCAGCGAACCAGCCGCCAATCAGTGCGCCTTCAGATTGATTCTTGGGATCATACCACCGGCTGGTGCCGAGATAGCGCACCGACTTTGGCGAGACGTCGTAGTAGCTGAAGAACGCCGCAGCAGACCGCAGCGCATCACCAGCGTCAGCGATCAGAAGGCCGTCCGCGCTGTTGCGAACCGCTGGCGCGCCATCTTTTGCTGCGCGTTCAATGCCCTGGAAGCTACGCTCGTAAGCGACAAAGGGGCCGACGGAAACGCCCTGGCTCGCCCCAGCGTTTGCAGCTTCGCTGGCGACAAGTTCACCATACCGATTGGTAGGATAGGCGACGGCGACCGATCCGACGCCCTGACTGGCCGCGTAGCTAATGACACGGTTCAATTCAGCGCTGGGCAACTGCCCCAGCACCCAGACATTGCCGCCAGCAACGCTGGTGTCGTTGGAGAATGACATGACGTTCACGCCCGCCTCAGCCGCGACCGGCCCAGCGGCGGCGGTTGATGAACCAAGCAAAGGCCCGACGATGACAGCCGCGCCTTCCGCAACCGCCTGCGCGGCTGCTGCGGCCGCGCCTTCCGGCGTGCCCTTGGTGTCATAGACCTTCATCATCAGATTGGCGGGCCCGTGATCCCGGCGCGCCATCTGCGCGGCCGCTGTCAGGTCTTGCGCGGCAGCGCGGGCGCGTTTGCCGGCCGCTGTCGTAGGCGCCAGCAGCGCCATCACAACCGGCGCATTCGGATCGACCTCCGGCTGAGTGGGCGCAGAAGGTTCAGTAGGCTGTTGAGCCTGGCTCGAAGACTGTTGTGGCGCTGGCGGCGGACTGCTGGCGCACGCCGCCACAAGGGCGATCCCGCCCATAACCGCGCCAATGCGCAAAAACCGAGTGACGAAGTTCATTTCTCGCCGCATGATCCACCCTCCCAAAAGATTGGACGCCCCCATCCCGCGCGTCGCCGCGTGGAGGGAGAACTTATGAATTTAGAAGATCAAAGTAAACGAGATGAATACGGCGAAACGGGGGAACGTTTACCGGCGGGCCTTTACCTCGTCGCAACACCAATTGGCGCCGCGCAGGACATCTCGCTAAGGGCGCTCGATACGCTGCGCCGCGCGGACGTGATTGCAGCCGAGGACACCCGTCGGGCACAGAAACTGATGTCGATTCACGGCGTTCCACGGGCAGGGCGCTTGTTGGTCCCTTATCATGACCATTCCAACGGCGTTGCGCGAAATGGATTGCTGGCGAAGATCGCCGAGGGACGGGCCGTCGCCTGCATTTCAGATGCAGGCACACCCCTGATCGCTGACCCCGGCTGGAAGCTGGCCAAGAACGCAATAGACCAGGATCTGCCCGTCATCGCCCTGCCCGGCGCATCGGCCCTCTTGGCTGCCTTATGCGTTTCAGGCCTGCCGACCGACCGCTTCATGTTTGCAGGCTTTCCACCCCCAAAGCAGGCGGCGCGCCGGGCGGAATTTACAGAACTCGCCACGCTGAAGGCCACGCTGATTTTTTATGAAAGCCCCCGCCGCCTCGCCGCCTGCCTGGCTGATATGGCGGAGGCGTTGGGCGCAACAAGGCAGGCCGCCGTTTCCCGTGAATTAACCAAATTATACGAAGAAACCCGGCGAGGCGCACTGGGCGAACTCGCCGAGGCCTATGCCGATGAAGGCCCACCAAAGGGGGAAATCGTCATTCTGATCGGTCCACCCCAAAAAGCTGAGATTGCCGAAGCTGACCTTGATCAGGCTCTTCTCGCGGCCCTGAAAACCCTGCGCGTCAAAGACGCCGCTAGGGAAGTTTCCGCAGATCTGGGCCTGCCCCGCCGCGACGTTTACCAACGCGCCCTCGCCCTGAACGGGGAAAAGGGATGAACCGTGCGGCGCGCAGCGCTCGGTTACACAGGCCGGGCTCGCCACCGAAAATATTGCGGCGCGCGCTTATCAGGCGAACGGCGGCGCGGTCCTCGCCCGCCGCTGGCGGTGTCCGGCGGGCGAAATCGAGCTGATCATCCGCCAGCCAGATTGCATCGTCTTCGCCGAGTTCAAGCACCGCCCCAAGGCATTCAGGACGACCCCGTCACCCCCAAACAATGGAGACGCTTGGAGGCTGCGGCCGAAACCTATATGCTGCGCACCGAGACGGGCCAGAAGCCGCTTCGTTTCGATCTCGTCATCGTGGGCGGATCGGGTGAGGCGATGATCATAGAAAACGCCCGCGAGGCATGAACGATACGGCGCATCGCGAACCCGGCAGAGGTTCGAATGCGCCCCACAGGCAAGAGGAAACGGCGGCGCAGGCCATCCTGACGCCGCGAACAAGAGGCAGGCATATGACAAAGATTTCTCGGATCACGTGCGGATTCGGCTTGGCCCTGATCGCCGCGACGGCGCTTTCGGGTTGCACGGCGGTTGGTCTTGCGGTCGGCGCGGCGGCCACCACAGGCGTTTCGGTCGCGCAGGAACGCACGACGCGCCAGGCGCTGACCGATGCGGAAATTCGCATCACCATCAACAACGCGCTGCTGAATGCGGATCGCGAACTTTTCGTCGACGTCTCGACCGAGGTGGTCGAAGGCCGCGTGCTGCTGACAGGCGCCGTGCCGCGCACCGAAGACCGCATCAAAGCGGCCAAGGTTGTCTGGGCGACGCCTGATGTCATCGAACTGATCAATGAAATTGAGGTTGGCGAAGGCGGCGGCGTACAGGGGTTCGCAGAAGATGTCTGGATTTCAGCCCAGCTGCGCACCAAGCTTCTGGGCGACGTTGACGTCAATGCGATCAACTACAACATTGAAACGATCAACCAGACAGTCCACCTGATAGGGGTCGCCCGGAACGAGGACGAATTGCAGCATGTGGTCAGCATCGCCAGCCGCGTGCCGGGTGTGAAAAAGGTCGTCAGCCATGTGCTGACTAAGAATGATGAGCGGCGCGTCACCGGATAGGCACGCCAATTAGGGGAAGATTATGTCCTTGAAGGTCGCCGTCCAGATGGACCCGATCGGCACCGTCGATATCGACGCCGATAGCACGTTCCGCATGGCCGAAGAAGCCGCCGCCCGCGGGCACATGCTGTTCTACTACCATGTCGAAGACCTGGCCTGGAACGAAGGGCGGGTTGAGGCGACGGGCTGGGACCTGACGCTCCGGCGTGTTCAGGGCGACCATTATGAACTTGGCGAACGGCGGGTTCAGAACCTGGCTGAGATGGACGTGGTGCTGCTGCGCCAGGACCCGCCCTTTGACATGGGCTATATCACCAACACCCATCTGTTGGAGATGATCCATCCCAAAACGCTGGTGGTGAATGACCCGTTCTGGGTCAGGAATTGCCCGGAAAAGCTTCTGGTTCTGGATTTTGCCGATCTGTCGCCGCCGACAATGATCGCGCGCAACCTCGATCACATCAAAGGGTTCCGTGAGACTCACGGGGACATGATCCTCAAACCGCTATATGGCAATGGCGGCGCCGGCGTTTTCAAGCTGCCTAACGGCGACAGCAACTTGAATTCGCTGCATGAGCTGTTCACCGGCATCAACCGCGAACCATTGATCGCCCAGAAATTCCTGCCCGCCGTCACCGAGGGCGACAAACGGGTGATCCTGGTGGATGGGCAGGCTATCGGCGCCATCAACCGCGTGCCCGCCAAGGGCGAAACTCGGTCAAACATGCATGTCGGCGGCAGGCCGGAAAAAACCGCCCTCACCGATCGTGACATCGAGATCTGCGAACGCATCGGGCCGCTTCTGAAAGAGCGTGGGCTGATTTTTGTCGGCATCGACGTGATCGGCGGGCTTCTTACAGAGATTAACGTCACATCGCCCACTGGCATTCAGGAACTGGAACGGTTCAACGGCACCAACACCGCCCAACTGATTTGGGAGGCGGTCGAACGCCGCCGCAGCGCCTGATCCTATGTCTTTCCGCCTCGCTGCGATATCGCTGTATCTGCGGCTGTCGCAAAAACCGAAGCTCGCCCGCGCGCGCAACCCCCACCGAGTGCGCGAGGGGCTGGAAAGGATCGCCGCGCGTTGGTTCAGGGCGCCGCGCGACACCAACATCATAGAAGATCGGATTGAAGGGCTCGATGGCCCGATCCCGATTGACTGGATCAGCCGCAAACGACCCGACCGCCGCGCCATTGTGATCTATTTCCATGGCGGCGCCTACATCATGGGATCACGCAACACGCATCGCCATGTCGGCGCTTGGCTGGCCGGCAAATCCCGCGCGCGGGTGGTGATGCCAGACTATCGTCTCGCGCCGGAACACCCTTTTCCGGCCGCTGTGGACGATGCGGTGACAGTCTACCGTCACTTGCTCGACACCGGCTATAAGGCGTCGCGCATTGCTTTCGCCGGCGACAGCGCAGGCGGCGGCATTGCGTTTGCTCTGCTCCTGAAGGCGCGCGAACAGGGCCTGCCCGATCCGGCTTGCGTCGTCGGGTTTTCCCCCTGGCTCGATCTGACGATGACGCAGCCTTCGCTAAAACGAAATGCTCGGCGCGACCCCTTGCTGCCTTCGAACCGATTTCGTGAGGTAACCCAATTCTACCTTGGCGACGCCGATCCGGCGGGTCCGCTCGCATCGCCCCTGCTCGGCGACGTGACCAACCCGCCCCCTGGCCTGATTCAGGCCAGCCGCATTGAAATCCTTGCGGATGAGGCGGAAGCGATGGCTGAGAAATGGCGCGAAGCAGGCGGTGACATGCGCCTCGAATGGTGGCGCAACGCCCCACATGCCTGGCACATCTTCGCCGGGATCATCCCTGAAGCTGACGACGCCGTCGCCCGCGCCGGCTGGTTCATCAGAGGGAAAATTGCACCGGAGCCGGAAGAACAGGAGGCGGAGCCATAAGCGCCCCGCCTCCCATCTTTGTCCCAAAAAATATCCGCTGCGCAGCATCCGGCCACGGGCCGGACCGCCCCCCTATTCAGGTTGCGGCGTCGTACGAAGATAAGGTTTCACCGTGGTGTATCCTGGGAACTTTTCAGCGGCGTCATCGTTCGAAACCGAAGACGCGATGATCACATCTTCCCCCTGCTTCCAGTCCGCTGGCGTCGCGACCTTGTGCTTGGCGGTCAGCTGCATCGAATCGATAACCCGCAGGATTTCATCAAAGTTCCGGCCCGTCGTCATCGGGTAGATCAGCATCAGCTTGAGCGTCTTGTCCGGCCCAATCACGTAGACTGTACGCACTGTCGCATTGTCGGCCGCCTTCCGCCCATCGGATGTCTCGCCCGCGCCAGCGGGCAGCATGTTGTAAAGCTTGGCGACCTTCAGATCGGTATCGCCAATCATCGGATAGTTCGGCGCCAGACCCGACACATCCGCAATATCTTCAGACCATTTCGCATGGTTTTCGACAGGATCAATGCTCAGGCCCAACAGTTTGACGTTCCGCTTGTCAAATTCCGGCTTCATGTTCGCAAGGCGGCCCAGTTCTGTTGTGCAAACCGGGGTGAAATCCTTTGGATGCGAAAACAGCAAACCCCAACCGTCGCCCAGCCACTCGTGAAAGCTGACAGGGCCTTCGGTGGTTTCAGCCTGGAAGTCGGGGGCGATGTCGCCGATTTTAAGTGTCATTCCGGATTTTCCTCGTATTGCTCATGTGCAATCGTAAATAGATACGTCGCCATTGAATTCATAGCGCCCCGGTGAGAAGAGTTTTGCGGAGGAGACCCCAATGACCACAATCTGGATCCGCGCTGAAACCAAGGCGAACGAAGAACGCAGCCCGATCTCGCCTCAGGACGCCGCGCGCCTGATCGCCGCCGGGGTTGATCTGGTCGTCGAAGAAAGCCCCGCCCGCGCCATCCCGCTGGAGGCGTATAAGGTCGCCGGCTGCAAAGTCGCGCCCGAAGGATCGTGGCGCACGGCCCCCGAAGACGCTTTCATCATCGCGGTGAAGGAAATGCCCGAAGGTGATGATTTCCCCCTCACCCACCGCCATATCCATTTTGGCCACATGTTCAAGAACCAGCCAGGCTGGCGTGAGGGGCTGGCGCGGTTCAAGGCAGGGGGCGGTACGCTCTTTGATCTTGAAAACCTGACCGATGACACCGGCCGCCGCGTCGCCGCCTTTGGCTATTGGGCAGGATACGCTGGCGCTGCGCTGGGTCTAAAAATCTGGGCGGGTCAGCAAAAGGTCGCGGCGCCCGCACTAGGTCCCGTTTCAACCTACGCCAATCGCGCCGCCCTTTTCTCTGAGATAGAAGAGGTGTTGGAGGGGCGATCACCCACGGCGCTGATAACGGGCGCGCTTGGCCGCTGCGGCGCCGGCGCTTCGGACATGCTGGCGTCAGTCGGGGCGCGGGTGACGAAATGGGATGTGGCTGAAACCGCATCAGGCGGGCCGTTTCCAGAAATTCTGGAACATGACATCTTCGTCAACGCCGTGCTCGCCGCGCCGGGCATCCCGGTCTTTGTACCAGCGGACGCGCCCACGACGCCGGGCCGGATACTGTCTGCGATCGCCGACGTCTCCTGCGATCCGGGCAGCGACTACAACCCGATCCCAATCTATGACCAGTCCACCACCTTTGATGATCCGATAATTGAACTGGAAACCGACGGCGCGCCGCTCGCAGTGATGGCGATCGACCATCTACCTTCGCTTTTGCCCATCGAGGCGAGTGAGGATTTCTCGCAGCAATTACTGCCGACCCTGATGACCCTGAACCAGCCCGATCAGGGCGTCTGGGCGCGGGCAAAGGCCGATTTCGACGCCGCCATGGCGCGACTATAAAGGGGAGGCTTCAATGCCAAGAATTCACTGGTGCGGCGCGGGTCTGTCCGCAGTTCCGGGCATCCGCCGCCTGATCGAACGCAGCCACACAGTCACCGTCTGGAACCGCACGCTGGAGAAAGCCAAAGAAGCGACGGTCGGCCTTAAGGGCGACTTCGACACCCGTGTTTTCGATATGGAGGCGTTGAAGACCGCCCTCATGCCGGGTGATCTGGCGGTTTCGATGCTGCCAGGTGATTTCCACGTCCCTGTCGCCAAGATATGCTTGGATGCAGGCGCGCATTTCATCTCGTCCTCCTACATCTCGCCGGAAATGGCGACGCTGGACGGTGTCGCCAGGGAAAAGGGGCTGGCGCTGGTGAATGAAACCGGCCTCGATCCGGGGCTGGACCATTCGATGGCGCATGATCTGGTCGCGTCCTACCGCGCCTCTGACGCCTATGATCCGTCCAACAAGGTCAGCTTTTACAGCTATTGCGGCGGGCTTTCCGAAGTTCCCAACGACTTCAAATACAAATTCTCATGGTCGCCGCTCGGCGTGTTGAAGGCGCTGCGATCGCCCTCCAAATCCCTGCGTGATGGTAAGGAATTCGACGTCGCTCGCCCCTGGGATGCAATCAGCGATTACACGCTGGACCTGCCGGAAGGGCCAGAGACATTCGAGGTTTACCCAAACCGCGACAGCCTTCCCTTCATGAAGGATTACCAGTTCGACCCTGCCTGGCCCGTCGGCGACTTCGTCCGCGGCACCCTGCGCTATGGCGGCTGGTCGACCGCATGGGCCGATATCTTCCGCGAGGTTGAAACGCTGGAAGGCCCCGAAGGCGACACCCGCCTCGCTGAGATGAGCGCTGAGTTCTGGGACAAGTACGCGGTCGAGGAAGGCGAGGCAGACCGCGTCGTCCTCGCCGTCGAACTGAAGGCTGAAAAGGACGGCGCCACCACCTGGCGACAGGCTTGGCGGATGGACGCCTATGGCGGCGACGAAGGGTCGGCCATGGCGCGGCTCGTCTCTCTCCCCGTCGCGCTGGCGGTGGAGGCTGTGATGTCCGGCGAAATCGGCGCTGGCCTGTCCGCCGCGCCCTCAGACCCAGCGCTGATCGACCGCTGGCTGGGCTGCGCGCAAAGCGTTGCCCGGTATATGGAAAAAGTCGACCTGACCTGACCTGACCGGGTCAGGTTGCAGGGGGTCACACGGACGACCGACCAGCGATTGACCCTTGCGACCCCGCTGGCTAGGGCTGACGGAACAGAATTTGAAGGTAGACTGGACCATGGCGAAAAAGACCAAAGATCAAAAGGCCGAACCAGCGCCCGAAGCAGAGGCGAAGCCCGCTGACAACTACGCCCCCGAAGCCGTGAAAGAGGCCGCGGCGAAGGCCGCCGCGCCTGATGGCGGCGATATCGCCACATCGCAGACGATCACCTATTCGATGTCCGGTGGGCTGGTCCCATAGCTGGCGCGCAACAACACGTCGCTGGCGCTGTCATCCTATCAGTCGGGCAAATTCTATCTGATCGGTCGCAACCCCAAGGGCGGCTTGTTGGTCGATGAACGCCTGTTCCAGCACGCGATGGGCATTGCGGTCGACGGGAAACGCATCTTCCTGGCCAGCCAGACATCGCTGGTTGAAATGGCGTCAGTGCTGGAAGGCGACCAGCGCGCCAACCAGATCTATGACGCCTGCTTTGTCCCCCGCCGCGTTCACGTCATCGGCGCAATCGACCCGCATGATGTCGGACTGGATAAGAACGGCGAGCCGATCTTTGTCGTCACCAAATACAACTGCCTCGCCCGCCCCTCTGGCACCCACAACTTCAAACCGATCTGGAAGCCAAAGTTCATCTCAAAGATTGTAGCCGAAGACCGCTGCCACCTGAACGGTCTGGCGATGGAGGATGGCGAGCCGGTATATGTCACCGCCGTTTCCCGATCCGACACCATCGACGGCTGGCGCGACCGCCGGTCAGACGGCGGCGTCATTATTGATGTGAAAACCGATAAGATCGTGGCCGAAGGGCTGTCGATGTCCCACAGCCCGCAGATCTATAACGGCCAGCTTTACGTGCTGAACTCTGGCACCGGCGAATTGCTCCGCATCAACCGCGCAACCGGTGAGAAAGAAGTCGTCTGCTTCTGCCCCGGCTTCACCCGCGGCCTCAGCTTCATCAACGGTTTCGCCGTCGTCGGCCTGTCCCGCCCCCGGTACCAGCGGTTCGAAGGGCTAGAGCTGGACCAGAAGTTGAAGGATGCGGATTCTGAACCTTGGACCGGCGTCCAGATCATCAACCTTTCGGACAGGTCCGTCGCCGAATGGTTCCGCATCGACGGTGCGGTTATGGAAGTCTACGACACCGCCATCGTGCCAGAGGTCCAGTGCGGCATGTCGCTGAGCCTTGGCGCACAGGAGCTGGCGAGCTTTGTGACGATGGAGGAATTAGAGGGGTGAGGCGCCTTTGCGCTTTGATCATCCTTGCCGTCTCACTAGCTCAACCAGCACAAGGATTGGCAGCAGATTGCTCTTTGGTGTGGAGCCAGATTGATGATGAAATAAGCGCCGTAATTTCTGGTTCGACGACTGGTGAGAACAATCTCAGCGCGATATGGGCTGAGGCGGTTGGCTCCTACGTCTTCAAACGAACAGACACAGTGTCCGTTTTGTCGCCGATCCAGACAAAAGGATCGCGCAGATCTTTCGCTCTGAGGTCGAGGAAATCGCTCAGAGGTTAGCTCTTCGCTTAAATTTTGTTGAAGGTCTTGACGATACTAACCTTCTCTTCGGTGACCGCCGCCTTCCAGATCAGCTGAGTGCTGCTTTTCGGTCCTTTCAGCCAAATAATGCTAAAAGGGAAAAGCTAATTTCCGGGATCAGAGCCGGCGGCAAGCTCAATATGAGCTGCGCAGATGGTCACGTCGGCACGTTCAAATGTGCTAGATCCTTGCGGCAAATTTCCACTATTCGCGCTGAGGATGGCAAAGTACCGCCCGCGAACATCATGGCCGTAGCAGCGCTTTCGTTCTTGGGACCATTCCATTACCAGTATCCCGGTAGGTGTCCTGATTACGCTGGAATTTTGTTGTTCACTGAGCCGTTTGATAGTCTGCAACCAGATGATTACGAGCTATTGCGGCACGCCCATACCCGATAGCGCAATTAGTGCACCTGTTCCACACATCCCGCTGGTTCGTTCGTCTTACTAAGGGCCGCGACCGTCCGCGGGTGGGCGCTTTGGAACAACGCCGCGTTGCGCTTTATGGTTTCAAGCCCCCTGAACCAAACGCTCCTTGATACGTCGCAATGCGTCCGCCCATGGAGACGGGCGGACGCGGCCCGTGTTGGTCACACGGGCCATGGGTGCTGCTAGGACAATGCTTTAAATCCCAACCTTCGCACCTTAGATTGGCGATCTAACACCTCCACCGAAAGGCTTCTCCATGCCCGTCCCGCAACGCCGCTTTGGCCGCACCGGCCTCACCATCCCGCACATAACGCTCGGCGGAGGCTGGGTCGGAGGCCTTCTGATCCACGGGACCGAAGACCAGCGATTTACCCAGCTCAATGAGGCGCTGGAGGCGGGCGTCGACTGGGTCGACACCGCCGCGCTCTATGGTCAGGGCCAGTCCGAAACGCGGATCGGCGAGTGGATGGCGGCGACGGGTCAGCGCCCTCGGCTCTCCACCAAATTCTCTGTCGATGTGTGGGAAGGGGATATTGAGGGGCAGATCAGCCGTTCGCTTGACGCCTCCTTCACCCGGCTCGGCGTGGATCGGGTTGAGGCTGTGATGCTGCACAATCAGATCGCCACCGGCAATGCGCCCGGATCGTTTTCCGGCGTCTCACCAGATCATGTTCTGCGCACTGGCGGCATCGCCGACATCATGGACAAGCTGCGCGGCGAAGGGTTAATGGACCACATTGGTTTTACCGCCCTGGGGGATCCCGTCGCAGCCCGCGAGGTCGCCGCATCACGGCGCATGGACATCGCGCAGGTCTACTACAACATGCTCAACCCCACGGCGGATGCGCCTGCGCCGCCGGGATGGAACACGACCGATTTCCTTGGCTTGCTGCACGTCATGAAAGTGGCGGATATGGGGGTCATGGGCATTCGCATCTTTGCGGGCGGGTTCCTCGCCACCAACGAACGCCATGGCCGCGAAATCCCCATCACGCTGAACGCTGATGAGATCGCCGAAGCCACCCGCGCCCGGGCCGCGATAGATGCGCTCAGCGATCAGGAAGGCGACCGCGCCCAGCTGGCGGTCCGTTTTGGGCTGGCATCCGATCTGCTATCAACCATCGTCATTGGCGTCGGCGAAGACTGGCATTTCGCCCACGCGGTCAAAGCGTTGGACATGGGCGCGCTACCGGGTGCCGCGCTGGCGCGCCTGACGGAGCTACGTGCGACGAAGAACGCCTTCACAGCCGGCTAACCCCGAAAGATAAGGACGGCATTCGAACCTTGCAGTCGTTTGCAGGATTTCTTTAACGGCTCGACAGTCCAGCCCGGCGGATATCCGTCGTTTCAACGTCCTTGGCCAGCTCGATAATCATCGCGGCGACGTCATCAACATCATCCGGCGTGGCCCAGATGTTCTGGCTCGGCAACTCGCCGACATGGACGTATCCCAAACCGTCCATCACATCCGCCGCTTTCATTTTGGCGTCTTCCAGCAGAACCACCGGACGGCACCGTTCGATGGTCTTGCGCGCACCCATCACTGCGAGGCGTTCGTGACCTTCCAGGTCAAGCTGCAGCACCGACAGGTCCTTCAGACCAAGACTGTCGATGGCTACGGTGGTGATCTGCGTGCCGCCGTTCTTGCGGATCCGGGCGCCGCCACCGATGTTTTCGCCAACATCCTTGCGGTGCGTCATGATCCGGGCGCCGCCCAGCTTGCGCGAAAGGCCCGAATTGAACAGATGCACGCTTTGCAGATCATTTGCATTCACGCACTGACGGGCCAACACATAGCTTTCAAGCACTGGTTCAAAGGCATAAACGGTGCCGGGGCACGCGGCGGCGAAGGATGGCAGCATGTCGCCAAAAAACGTGCCAGCGTGGATCAGATCACCCGGACGGCGTTCGAACAGCAGCCGCAAAAGCATGTGTGTGGTCTGTTCGTAATATTTCCCCTTCAGGATACTGGCGGAGGCTGGCCTGTCCGACGCGGCGGCGGGGACAAAATGCGTCTGGCGCAAACCATCCACTTCGAAGGTGGACGTATAATGATGCAGCTCGTACGTATCCTGCGTCAGCGCCGCGCCATTGCGCGCCCCATGCAGGGCAAGTTTCCTGAACTCAAAGCTGTTCAACAGAAATTTAAGCATGCTCAGGTCTCCCCCCGTCCAATTGGCGCGAGGCCTATCACCGTCAGCGTTCAGCGCAAGTCACATGATGCGACGCCCCTTGTCAGGGTGTGGCGATGGTGACGGCCGCGCCGCGCGCCTCGATGGCTTCAGCTGCGTCCAGCATGATGTCTTCGCGATACCGCCCGGCGATCAGCTGCGCGCCCATCGGCGCGCCTGCAGCTTCGCTCATCGCAACGTTCAGACCCGGCAAGCCCATCAGGGGCAGACCGACCTGAGTCAGCTGGCTTTCAATCACCTTCTCGAACTCTCCCGGCTCCACATCCCGCTGGTCGCGGAAGGGCGGCTCAGCTGAGATTGGGCAGATCAGCAGCGGATAGCGTTCAAAGAAGGCGTTCCACTGGCGCAGAAAGACGTTCCGGTTCTGCAAGGCGTCCAGCAGATCATTCATGTCCGGCGCCGGGCAAAGACGCTTCATTTCGTCATAGACATGCACGGCGTCGGGATCGCCTTCCTTATAGATCGGATCCTCAGCCGCGCGGCGGGTTTCGGCCAGCCATAGCTGGGCTTGCAGACGGGCAGGTTCGCGGAAAGGCGGACTGTCAGTCTCCTCCACCACCCAACCAGCGTCGCGCAGGCGTTCCGCCGCTTCGATCAGCGAAGCGACGACGTCAGGATGGGTCTGCATACCTTCGGGCGCAAGGCAGAGGGCGGCGCGCTTTTCATAAGGGCCGATGTCCAGCGGCGCGGGCGTCCACCACGGGTCGCGGACGTCGCGCGCGCTCATCGCTGCAAGCGACAGGCGCAGGTCCTCAACAGTTCGGGTCAAGGGGCCGGACACGGCCATCAGCTGGCCGCCGATATGGCGATCCGGCAGCGAAAGGTTCGCCGCCGGGATCCGGCCCAGCGTCGGGCGAATGCCCTGAATACCGCATGCGTAGGCCGGGTAACGGATCGATCCGCCAATGTCGGACCCATGACCAATCGCGCCAATCCCGGCCGCCGTCGCCGCCGCAGCGCCGCCCGACGATCCGCCTGGCGTCAGGGCCAGATTGCGGGGGTTTTTCGTGTGGCCGTGGATCGAATTGCGGGTGAACCAGCGCAGGCTGAAAGCGGGCGTGTTCGTGCGTCCGACGATCACGGCGCCCGCTTTTTTCAGGTTGGCGACGACAGGATTGTCTTCATCAGCCTTGTGATCCGCCATCACGCGCAGGCCGTTCGTGGTGGCGTAGCCCGCCTGATCGACATTGACCTTGATCGTCGTCGGCGCACCCGCCAGCGGCCCGGGGTCTTCGCCCTTGGCGATGGCGGCGTCCACCGCGTCAGCGGCGGCCAGCGCCTCTTCGTCAGTGCGCTGGATGACAGCGTTAATGGCGGGGTTGACGGCCTCCAGCCGCGCTAGCGTCGCCTCGGCGACCTCGCGGGCTTTGATCTGCTTGGCTTTGATCCGGCGGGTGGTTTCTGCTGCGGAAAGGGACCAGAGGTCGGTCATGCGCCTGCTCCGTCAATCGCCGCGCGCAATGCAAAGACTGTTTGCAGAACGGTGGCGGTTTGCGTTTCGCCCAAGGGATCGTGGCCCGACGAGAACCAGCTGACCGCAAGTTCAAGCGACCGGTCGACAAAGACGTATTGGCCGTGAATGCCCAGTCCGTGGATCAGCGGCGCCTCATCCCGATGCACATACCATTTCGACCGGTAATGCATGTCGAGCCCGGGCATCTTTTCAGCAAAGTCGCCGGTATCCCAGGCGTTTTTGTCGCCAGCTGTTTCGATGTCCTCGATCCAGCTTTCGGGCAGTATCTGCGCCCCGTCGCGGGCGCCGCCCTGCACGAGCATCTGCCCAACCAGCGCCAGATCACGGGCGGTCAGGCACATGCCACCCGCCGCGCGCGCGCCGCCAATCCGATCCACGGTGATATAACCCGAATGCGCCGCACCCAGCGGACGCCAGATACGTTCGGCAAAAAGGTCGGCATAGCGTTGGCCAGTGGCCCGCTCAAACACCCAAGCCAAAAGGTCCGTATTAGGCGAGACATAGTGGAACCGCTGACCATGCTCGCCATCCGCATCCACCAGTTTGTGCATAAAGGATCTGAGATCGCCCGCCTCGCGCCCTTCGGACACAGGGTTCCAATTGGCGGCGCAGCGATAATCGATGATGGGGCCTTCGGTAGCGAGGTAATCTTCGTCGAAGAGAACGCCGACACGCATGTCCAGCGCATTGCGCACGGTCGCGCCCTTGTAGATCGTATCCGCCAGTTCGGGCAGGTAGTCGGTGATCAACCCATCCAGATTAAGGTCGCCCGACGCGACGAGCGTGCCTGCCAGAAGGCCCAGCATGGATTTGGAAACCGAGAACAGAATATGTGGCGTCGCAACGTCATTGCCGTTGCGATACGCCTCGTACACCCGCTTGCCCTTGTGCATCACCACAACGGCGTCGGCGTCCGTGAGGTCCATCGCTGGCGCGATCATGCTGGTTTCGAAGGACGCATCCGCCTCATCGATAATCCAGCGATTGTCCGGATCATTCGGGATGTCGGCGGATGGCACAATTTCGCGCACGTGGTTAAACGCCCAGGCGCTGTGCGGGCGGCTGCGCCAGTTGGCCAGCGTGGCCTGATCCGCCTCAGCCGGCGGAAAACCCTGCATGATTGTCGACATTGCATGTCCCCTTTGATCGCTTAGCGCGATCGAAGACGGATTTCGCCCGTGCAGCAAGCAGTTTTCGCGCCCCGCGTGGCGTCAGGCTGGCGCGGCCTGGAAGCTCAGTTCAAACACTGATCCGTTGGGCTCGGTCTGGACCAGGTCCAGATCACCGCCCATCGCCCGCGCGATGGGGCGCGAAATCGCCAGACCCAGCCCAGCGCCCTAACGGACATAGGGGCCTTCCAACCCCTTGGCGCCGAACGCGCGGAAAATGGCGTCGCGGCTCCCCTCCGGCACGCCGCGCCCATTGTCACTGACACGGATCTTCACGTGATCGCCGTCAGCCACGGCGCAGCTGATCGTAATTACATCGCCATCCGAATGGCGGATCGCATTTGCGATGAGGTTGGCGAGGCATTGGCGCACGCGCACATCATCCAGCTGGCGCACGGCGCTGCAAACGCCCGGGGCCATGGTCAATTTGTTGCCCGCCTTCGTCGCTTCGGCCTGAAACAACGCAACTTCTTCGTCGACCAGCTTGTCGAGGCTGGCGGTGCGCAGGCTGACTGCGATCGCGCCCACCTCCGCCGCCGACAGCTCGAGGGTTCGGTCCAGAACCCCCACCAAATGGCGATCACTATCGCGCATGACGGACAAAAGATCATTCTGATCCTTGCTGAAACCTTTCAGCGACAAAAGCTCCGCCGCGCCCAGCATTCCGTTCCGGGGCGTGCGGATTTCATGGCTCAGCTGCGCCAGCAGATTGCTTTTGGCCGCACTTTCGACATGCATCGCCGATACCGCGCGTTCCAGGCTTTCTTCGTATTCCAGCCGGACAAAGTGATCACGCCGCGCGTTTGCGCCAATGGAAAACAGCGTGAAGGTCAGAAAGGCTATCAACGCCAGCGACGGCGTCATCTGCATCAACGCCGTTTCGTCCCGAACAAACGCCCGCGCCAAAATCGCGACGACCATCGCCGCGCTGATCAGCCCCAAAGTGCCGTAAAGCGAGGCTTTGTCATGCTTGGTGCCATGGATTAAATAAATCGCGCCCACCGCCCAAAGCGCCCATCATCCAGACCTGTTCAGTGATGCAATACCCCATCAGCAGCGCGATGCTGACCGCAGCGACCGAGCCAAGCTCATAATCCACAACGCACCGTTTATAGTTGGTCAGGGGGTTTTGCGGATCCCGCGCTGCACGCAGCAATGCCCGGAACACGACCATCGCGTGCACTTCAGACGCCTGCATCACCGCATAAGCGATGATCACGATCCATAGCGGAGCGATCGTAAAGCCAAAGAGCAATCCGAAGAACAGGATGATCTGGATCTGCAGTAACCGCATTGCACGGTGTTCCGCCTGGGCGACAAGAAACCGACGCTGCCCGGTCTGCGGCGCGCCTGCGCCATTCCGCATCCCGGGCTGGTAGCCATAGAGGCGGGCGAACCGTTCGGTTAAAGTCAGGCCCCTTCCTCCCAATGCGCGTTAACTGCTATTTTTTTGCGAATAGCCTTGGGCATCAAGATGGCTCAGGCAAGAGCGACGCCCTGCATAAACGTATCTATGTGGCTGAAGTCGCTGCAAAAATGCAGATGTCGACTTTGCACCGGTCAGACATGGGCTGCGCGCTGCGCGTAGGTTAGCTCTTTTTAATGGGCTCGGCGGCACCGCCGTTTGCAGCCGACCACGCCAGCGGATCGGCCAGAAATTCACCGACACTTTCCAACGTCTTCTTGTCGAAATGCCCACCTGTGCGCGCCTCGGCCAGCACATCACGCCATGTGGCGAGGTAATGCAGCGTCAGACCATTATCTTTCAATATCTCGGTCGAGCCTTCGAAGATGTCATAGTAGAACAGCACCAGCGTATGGGCGCAGACCGCGTCCGTGTTGCGGATTGCTTCGGCGAATTTCAGCTTGGATCCGCCATCGGTGGTCAGGTCTTCGACCAGCAAAACACGCTGGCCTTCTTCGATCACGCCCTCGATCTGCGCGTCGCGGCCGAACCCTTTAGGTTTCTTGCGCACATACTGCATCGGCAGGCCCATCCGTTCCGCGATCCAGGCAGCGAAGGGAATGCCGGCGGTCTCACCACCGGCGACAGCGTCGAACGCCTCAAACCCGGCGTCGCGCATCAGCTTGGAAACCGCGAAATCCATCAGCGCCGCGCGGATGCGGGGATATGATATCAGCTTGCGGCAGTCGATATAAACCGGGCTCAAAAGGCCGGATGTCAGCTTGTAAGGCTCGTCCGCGCGGAAATGCACCGCCTTGACCTCAAGCAGCATCCGCGCGGTCTGTTGCGCCATCAGCGCGTCATCGGGGAAGGTGTTCTGGAACATGGGATGCCTTTCTCAGACGACGCGCCAATGCAGCGGATAGCCGGGGTCGAAAACCGTCACTGGCCCGTCACCCGTTTCGATTTTCGCCGGGTATTCCACAGGATCGGCCTGTTTCTCAAGCGTGATTGTCGCCTCATTCGGCGCCAGACGATAAAATGACGGCCCGTTGAGCGAGGCGAACGTCTCCAACCGGTCCAGAGCGTCTTCCTCTTCAAAGACATGGGCGAGACAGGACATGGTGTTCGTCGCCGAAAAGACGCCGGCGCACCCGCAGGCCGTTTCTTTCAGCGGGTCGACATGCGGCGCGCTGTCGGTGCCCAGGAAATAGGCCGCATCAACAGAGGTCGCCGCCTTGCGCAAGGCCAAACGGTGCTTTTCCCGCTTGGCGACAGGCAGGCAATAATAATGCGGGCGAATGCCGCCAACCAGCAGGTGGTTGCGGTTGATGATCAGATGATGCGTGGTGATCGTCGCGCCCAGATCAGGCCCGCCAGACGCCACGTAGGCAACACCCTCTTCGGTGGTAATATGTTCCATCACCACGCGCAGGCCCGGCGTTGCGCGCCGCACAGGGTCGAGAATGCGGTCTATGAACACCGCTTCCCGGTCAAAGATGTCGATCTCCGCATCCGTGACCTCGCCGTGGACGCATAGCGGCAAACCGGCCTCGGCCATCGCCTCAAGCACGCCGCGCACCTTGTCGAAATCACGCACGCCCGAAGCGGAATTGGTCGTCGCCCCCGCCGGATACAGCTTTACCGCGCTGACCAGGCCGGCCTTGGCCGCAGCGATCACGTCAGCGGGATCAGTCTGTTCGGTCAGATACAGCGTCATCAACGGCTTGAAATCGGCGCCATCCGGCAAGGCGGCCATGATGCGGTCACGGTACGCCTCGGCGCTCGCCTTGGTCACCACGGGGGGCGCAAGATTGGGCATGATGATTGCGCGGCCAAAGTCGCGGGCGCTTTCGGGCACCACGCCTTTCAGCATGTCGCCGTCGCGCAGGTGCAGATGCCAGTCGTCTGGCCGTCGGATTGTGATCGTGTTCATGGGCGGCGGTATAGGGGCGAATCCCGCCTGCGCGCAACCGATGCCGAGGTCGCGTCCTTCGATCAGAGCGACGTCCTGCCATACCGCACTAGTCTGATGGCCCGACGCAACAACTTGAAACCTTCGCTTGTCCTGGAATCCAATCAGATTGCTACAATCAGATTGGATTACGCTCTAGCGCACCAGATGCGGCACCACGATGTCAAACCAGGCGCCACTTTCACGGATCCGGCTTAGCCCTAGGTTCAGCTGCGCCAGTTACGCCGCAGATTCGGG
>CBFHXH010000023.1:0-33496 GCA_965659735.1 uncultured Pikeienuella sp. | reverse complement strand
TGGGTCTCTTTATAGCCATCTCGGGTCCTACGCTTTCCTAACTATAGGGGCGGACCAATTTAAAGGGGGAGGCTCAATCGCAGTCATGGAAAGTCTGGGCGAGCCCAATGACCTGCCGCCACGTCCCTTTCTGGACATCGGCGTGCGCACACGCTTTCAATGGGAACTGTTCCGCAACCGCCACGAAGCCTGAGGACACCCAATGCATTACGCCACCGGCAAAGACGCCTGCCCCCTGCCCTATGATCCGTTCAAAAGCTGCACTGTCCCTCGTCCCATCGGCTGGCTGTCAACGATCTCGCCAGAGGGCGTGGTCAACCTCGCGCCTTTCAGCCAGTGGCAGAATCTGACCTTCGATCCACCGATGGTGATGTTCGCTGCAAACCAGCTGTCGGACGGGCGGCGCAAGGATACTGTGCTGAACGCCGAAAAAACCGGCTGGTTCGTATGGAACATGGCGACCTATGCACTGCGCGACGCGGTGAATGTCTCAGCCCACGAATTCCCGCCCGAGGTTGACGAGTTTGACGAAGCGGGCGTGACCAAAGCCGAGTGCATCGACGCGCCGGGCCCACGCGTTGCGGAAAGCCCCTGCCATTTTGAATGCCGTTATCTGTCGACCCATCGGCTGGAAGGCAATTCAAACGCAGGCTGGGTAGATGTCGTCTATGGGCGGGTTGAGCGTATCCACGTCAAAGAGGAATTCGTTGGCGCCGACGGCAAGCTAGACATCCCTGCAATCGAGCCGATCGCACGGCTTGGGTATTATGACTACACTGTCGTGCGAGAGACGTTTGAAATGAAGATCCACAACGCCTCCGGCGCCGCGCTGGATGGGTTGGAAGGAAAGGCGCGCTAGTTCAGCCGCAGTGGCGGTTTCGCTGATGCATACGAATTTCTGGCCCAAAGCGCCGGGTGCGGGCGGAGCCAACTAACGCGGAATGTGTCCCCGGAAGAACGCCGCCGCCTGCGCGCCAAACAGATCGCTTTGAACCTCGGCGTCCAAGGTTGATTTAGCCTCGGCGATCTGAGCGTCGTTCATCAGCTGGTCGCCAAACATGTCGATCAGGTCTTCGGTGAAGCCGCGATTGTATTCGGGGTGGAACTGCACCGAGAAGGCCGGGAAATCATAGGCGAGCGCAGCGACAGGGCAGTAGTCAGAGCCGGCAACCACCTGCGCCTCTGGCGGCACTTCGGTCACCTGATCCTGATGCGCGACAAAGGCCGATACGGGCCCACCGGCGGATGCAAATTCGCGGGCGCCGGTGATGAATCCCTTGTCCGCTTTTTCCGCCTTGCCGCCCCAGACATCGGCCATGATCTGATGACCAAAACAGATGCCAAAGACCGGCGTTCCAGCGGCGCGGTAGTCTTCCAGCGAAGCGCGCAGGGGTGCCATCCACGGTGTGTCGTCGTAAACGCCTTTTTCAGAGCCTGAGATAACGATTCCGTCCACATCGGCAGGCTTGGGCGCCGGCGCGCCGCCGGCGATGTGCACCGTTTCCAGTTCCGCCTCTGGCAACGCAGGCGAAAGCCACCGGATCACGTGATTGCCGGTGGGCCCGTATTTCGCCGTCAGCTTGTCTGGCGAAACGCAGTCTAGGACGACGATCTTCACCATTCAAACGGCTTGTCGATGCCAGCCATTTTCACGCCGGTGAAGGCCGATGCTTCGAAGGACATCGCCCGCAAGTCTTCGACTTCCAGATTGTGAACCGAAGACTTGCCGCATGCTTTGGCGAGCGCAGTGATTTCCATTGTCATGGCCGTCAGGTAGCGCGCCACGCGTTCAGCGCCAGCATGGGGGTTCATGCGTTTCTGCAGCTCTGGATCCTGCGTTGCAATGCCAACCGGGCAAAGGCCCGTATGGCAATGATGGCAGGCGCCGGGCGAAGTGCCGAGCTTTTCGTAGTCTTCCAGATAGCGGGGGGAGTTACAGCCCGCCGCGATCATGGCGCCGTTGCCGATCATCACCGCATCGGCGCCCAGCGCCAAGCACTTGGCCGCGTCGACGCCTGTGCGAATGCCGCCAGCCGCGACGAGGCTGACCTTGCCGGTCATGCCGCTTTCATCTAGCGCCTCACGGGCTGCGCGGATCGCTGACATCGTCGGGATGCCAGTGTGGTTCAACAACAGTTCCGGCGATGCGCCAGTCCCGCCCTCGGCCCCATCAACAACCACGACATCGGCGCCCGCCTTGGCGGCGACGGCGACATCAAAACGGGGGCGGGTCGCTCCCATCTTGATGAAGATCGGCACCTGATAGTTGGTGGCGATGCGCAGTTCCTCAATTTTCACGCTCAGGTCATCCGCGCCAAGGAAATCCGGATGGCGGATCGTCGACCGCTGGTCGACCCCCAGCGGCAGTGTGCGCATGTCGGAAATCCGCTGCGAGACCTTCATGCCCAGCAGCAGACCACCTGTACCGGGCTTGGCGCCTTGCCCCACCACAATCTCCAGCGCATTCGCGCGGCGCAGGTGATCAAGGTCGATGCCATAGCGCGCCGGCGACATTTGATAGAGCAGGGTTTGGGACGCCTCGCGCTCCTCCTCCAGCATTCCGCCTTCGCCGGTGCAGGTCATCGTACCGACCTTGGACGCGCCATAGCCAAGCGACGCTTTGGCCGGGGCGCTGAGCGCCCCGAACGACATGGAGGCGATGTAGATCGGAATTTTCAGCTCAATCGGCTTTTCAACAAGGCCGCGCCCACCACCGAGAATAGTGGTCGTATCACAAGTCTCACGATACCCCTCTAACGGCAACCGTGTCATCGTGGCGGGCACGAAGGTCAGGTCGTCAAAGGTCGGCATTTGCTTGTTGAAGGTGTTGTAGCCGCGCACCTGATAGCGGCCGAGCTGCGCCAATGCATGCACCTCGGAAATCGCCTCGGGCGTCCAGCGAGTAGAACCGCCTTCGTCGTAAGATCCTGGTACGCCGGCGGGGCGACCTTCGATCACGCCTTCGTCGCGGAAGCGGATTTCGTCTTCCGGGGCCATGTCGAACGGGTATTCGTACGGTTTGTCGCTCATAGCCAAATCCTCAAATCATCAACCAAGCCGAGGCGTCCCGGCTTTCAAAATACCAGAGGCGCTGACCAGAGATCATCTTGCGCCATTCGCGGGAACTGTCGACCAAGCCGAGCGGGTCAAGGATGGCGTCAACTTCAGCGACTTCCTCAGCCGTAGGTTCGATTACCTTCACGTCGACGCCATAACTATTGACAGGGCCTGCGACCCAGACCTCGCCTTCCCACAAGGCGTCGGCGCAGGATTCCCCTGCACCGCCCAATGCGATGATCTTGCCGCGATGCGCCATGAAGCCGGACTGATAGCCGATCTTGCCTTCGACGACGATGTTGCCGCCCTTCATCGCAACGCCGCAACGGGGGCCCGCGTCACCCTTGACGTGGATCGTGCCGCCCATCATCGCCGCGCCGCAGGACATGCCCGCATAACCACCAACGGTGATATGGCCGTCCGACATCCCCTCGCCCACGGCCCATCCTGCGTTGCGCTGGATGTTAACCTTGGTCCCGGTGTTCAGCCCGCCGCAGTAATAGCCAACCGATCCCTCGAAGGTGATTTCGCCCTTTTCAGGCAATCCGACACCTAGGTTATGGCGCGACAGGGTTTCGGTGACCGTCACTGCCTCACCCTTGACCAGCGCGGCCTGAATGTCCTGATTGACCTCGCGGATATGCCGCTTGCCTGCTTCGATCTTCACGCTCATGCCGCGAGGCTCCTGTTCGCCACGCCCCAAATCCCCATCATGGACGGGCCATCATAATTGATCACGTCGCATTCGTCTGCGAAGACGCGGCGCACGGCTTGCTCTTCGGTCGCTGCGGCCAGTTCGCCGTTCTCCTCGATCGCCACAATGGGCTTCATCGCAAAGCGGTCTTTCGCGAAACCGATGCCTTCGGGCCGCGCCAACATGTAGGTAAAGACGCCGTCAATGGACGTGATGGACTTGCGCAGCGCCTGCTCAACTGTCAGCCCCTGCTTGATCTGGTCAGAGACCCAGACCGCGATCAACTCGCTGTCGTTTTCGGTAAGGAAGCGATAGCCCTGCCTCTGCAGTTTATCACGCCAGGTGTAGTAATCGGTAATCTGGCCATTATGGACGATGGCGACATCCGGAAAAGGCCGCGCCCAAAACGGGTGGGACGCGTTCGGCAGGACCGAGCTTTCCGTCGCCAACCGCGCATGACCCAGCCCATGGGCGCCGATCATGTCGCGCACACCGTGCTTGTCCGCCACTTCAACCGAGCCACCAGTGTCCTTGATGATCTCGAGGCTGCGGCCGCAGGACTGCACTTCGAACCGATCGGACATATTGTCGGCGTCGCCAATCCAGCGGCCAATATCGTCAGGGTCTTTGACAACCATGCGCACGCAGTAATGCTTGGCCGCGTCAGTGATGATCGTCGGCTCTTCCGCAAAATCGGATCCATGCGCCTTTAGAATATCGCGAAAACCGCTGAGATCAGCATCCATCGACGCCTTGTCGAACCCCATGCAGCGCAAGATATATCCGTGGTCAATCGGCGAGCCGTAGACCGCGAAACCCGTGCTGTCGGCGCCGCGATGTTCCTGGGCGTCCATCAGCTCCACCAGGTCCTGACCGACCTTGCCGGGGGCGTTTAGAATCCTACCTGCAATTCCGCACATCAGGCGCTCTCCCTTGTGTATCTGGAGGCCGCCGGGGTTGTCTTGCCCATCAGCGGCTCGATGTGTATTCTGTATACAGTATCCAAAATACAGGCAAGTTGTAATTGCCAGACCTTAACGGGTAAGAGACCCGGAAACGATCATCAGGCGGAGGGCGCAATGGCCCTGAAGAGCATCAAATCCGAACGACGCCGTTTGGCGGATGAGGTTTACGACCAGCTGCTGGATTCGATCCTCGACGGCGATATTGGCGCAGATGACCGGCTTGTGCAGGAAAAGCTCGCGGCTGAGCTACAAATATCCCGCACGCCCGTCCGCGAGGCGCTGCTGCGTCTGGAACAGGAAGGCGTACTGGCGACGTCCTCGCGGGGCGGTTTTGTGCTGCATCGTATGGACGAAAAAGAGGTGCGGGAGCTGTACCAGGCCCGCGCCGCCGTCGAAGGTCAGGCTGCGCGTATTCTGGCCCATCGCAACGACCCACAGGAATTGGCGATCCTGAAACGGACAATCGAAACCGAGGAGAAAATCTCCTCCGCTTCCGCCAAGGATTATTTTGAGGCAAACCGCGCGATCCATCGCAAGTTCGTTGAACTGGTCGACAACCGATACTTGTTGGACATGTTCGACAGCATCTGGAACCGCGCTGTCGGCTTTCTGTTCTTCGCCGCTATCGAAAAGGTGGACCTGTCCAAGTCACTTGGCGACCACATGAGCCTGGTCGACGCCATCGCCACCGGCAACAAAGGCCACGCGCTGGAGATCTTCACCCAGCACATCCAGGAAGGCTTTGAATTGCAGATTGAGGGGATGGACGCCTGAACGCCACCCGTTCGGGCGGTAGACGCCGCCGCGCCCCTGTTGCATTGTCCGCCCCGAAAGAAGGGGGGGCTTCATGACCATTCTACTCGGCGCCGTTGCAGATGATTTTACCGGCGCAACTGATCTGGCGAACACCTTGGTCAAGGAAGGCATGCGCGTCACGCAGGTGCTAGGCGTTCCCGACAACGCGACCGACATCGGTGACGCCGAGGCGGTGGTCGTCGCGCTGAAATCACGCACAGCGCCGGTCAGCGAAGCGGTGGATCAATCGCTGGCCGCGATGAATTGGCTCAAGGCGCAGGGCGCCAAGCAGATCATCTCGAAATACTGCTCCACCTTCGACAGCACGGCGGACGGCAATATCGGCCCAATCGCCGATGCGATGCTGGATGCCACAGGCGGCGGGTTCGCCTTTGTCTGTCCCGCCTTTCCGGCCAACAAGCGCACCATTTATCAGGGGCATCTGTTCGTCGGCCCCGATCTCTTGTCCAACAGTTCGATGAAGGATCACCCCCTCACCCCGATGCGCGACGCCAGCCTGGTCCGACTGATGGAGGCGCAATCAGGCAAACGCTGCGGCCTGATCGCGCTGGATACTGTGCGCGAGGGGGTCGAGGCGATCCAAGCGGCGGCGGATGCGCTGGCGAAGGACGGCTTCGCCTACGCCGCGGTCGATGCGCTTACCGATGATGACCTGCGCATCATTGGCTACGCCGCCAAGGATCATGCGTTGATCACTGGCGGATCAGGCGTGGCGACGGGCTTGCCAAAGAATTTCCGCGACGCGGGCCTGCTGGGCGACGCCATCACGCCGGGTCAGCCTGCCATGACGGGCCGAAAACTGGTGATGGCGGGCAGTTGTTCGACCGCCACCCGGGCGCAGATCGAGGTCGCCAAGGGAAACTGGCCAAACCGGATCATCAACGTTCACGCCCTTGCCGAAGGCGACGCGGAAATCGGCGCGATTATCGACTGGGCCAAGGCGCAGGACGCGTCGACGCCGGTTCTGCTCTATTCGTCCGCCGACCCGGCGGAGGTTAAGGAAATTCAGGCGCGCTATGGCGTGACCGAAGCGGGCGAAATGGTTGAAAGGGCGATGGGTGTCATCGCCTCATCACTGCACCAGTCCGGGTTCGACCGGATCGTCGTCGCTGGGGGCGAAACATCAGGCGCCGTCACAAAGGCGCTGAAACCCAAAACCCTGCGCATCGCGCGCGAAATCGCCACCGGCGTTCCCTGGACCGAGGCGTTGGGTGGCGCGCCGCTGGCGCTGGCGTTGAAATCAGGCAATTTCGGTGGGCCGAACTTCTTCGCCGAAGCATTTGAGGCGCTGGAATGACCGAAAGCAAAACCCGCGAAGACATCGTCCGCTTCGCCAAATCAATCTTTGACAGGGGCCTGACCTTAGGGTCATCTGGCAATATCTCTGTCCGGATGGAGGATGGTTGGCTGATGACGCCAACCGGGTCGTCCATGGGCATGATTGACCCAGCGCGGATTTCGAAGCTAGACCTGAAAGGCAACCATATCGGCGGCGACAAGCCAACGAAGGAAAGCTTTCTGCATACCGCCATGTATGATCAACGCCCAAAGGCGGGCGCCATTGTGCACCTGCATTCGACCCATTCGGTTGGGGTCAGTTGCCTGCATGATATCAATCACGACGACGTTCTGCCGCCGTTGACCGCCTATTATGTCATGCGCATCGGCAAGCTGCCGCTGATCCCATATTTTGCGCCAGGCGACATCAAACTGGCAGACGCGGTGCGCGAAATGGCGTCGGATCACCATGCTGTGCTGCTGGCCAACCACGGCCCGGTTGTGGCCGGAAAATCCCTGACCGATGCTGTCTATGCGACGGAGGAGCTGGAGGAGACCGCCAAACTGTTCCTCGCCCTCCAGGGCATGCAGACTCGGCCCCTCACCGACGAACAGGTCGCCGATCTGAAACGACGCTTTCCGGTGGAATGCTGAGGGCGCGATGACCGCAAGCGCCCCCATCTCGATCTTCCGCAGCTTCGACGAAGCGAAAGCGCGGGAATTTTATGTGGGCTTTCTGGGGTTCGAAGTGACGTTAGAGCACAGGCTCGACGATAATTCCCCATTGTATCTGGGCTTGCGCCTTGGGGCGTACGAACTGCACCTGTCCGAACATTTCGGCAATGGACGCCAGGCGCCGTGATCCGGGTGGAGGTTGCAAACCTCGATGATTATTGCGCCGCATTGAACGCTAAAAACTATCACCATGCCAGCCCTGGCATTCTGGATCAAACCTGGGGGATGCGTGAAATGCAGATCAGCGACCCTGCTGGCAACAAGATTATCTTTTGCACCCCGATCTGAGCGCCACATAAAATAGCGTCCAACACGCTGGCAGTTCCCGGTATTGGGTTTCGGCCAAACTGATTTAGTTTGATCAAAACCGCCATGCTGCCAGTCTCGCAGGACTCACGCCGTCAATTCAGTCGTTCAAACGCCGCTAAAATAGTCTCAAACCGGACGCGGATTTCAGGCTCATGTTGCCGATCCGTGAAGATGTAGGCGTGGTTCTGCAAGATGCCCTCGCAGACCAGGTCGCCAACATGGCGCGGGTCGTGGCCCGATCTGATGCGATCGGCCATCGCCTTGATCCGCTCCAGCGCTCTGTCGTCGATGGGAACCTCGCCCCCACTCGACAGGTTCGCACCGTAGCGATCCGGCAGGTGGCGGTGCGAATAGATGATGTTGGTGTTGACGAAACCGGGGCAGAGGATCGACACCCCCACGCCCTTTGGCGCCAGTTCGTCACGAAGGCTTTCCGATACGGCGACAACGCCAAATTTTGTTGCGGAATAGGCCGCGCTATCCAGCGGCGTCATGCCCGCGATTGATGCGGTGGACACGATATGCCCAGACCCCTGCGCCGCCATGATCCGCCCGAAGATATCGCAGCCATAGATGACTGACATCAGGTTCACGCTGACGGTCCAGTCCCAGCCCTTGTCATTCCAGCGCTCAAACGGTCCGCCGCCGCCCACGCCGGCGTTGTTGACCAGGATATCTACACCGCCGAAGGCAGCCGTCATTTCATCCGCCGCACGCTGAAGGTCGCCCCGCAGCGATACATCCACAACGCTTGTGGCGACCTCTGCTCCCTCGCCCCTCAGCCGATCGGCGACCTGGCCCAGCGCGGCTTCGTCGATGTCGGCCAGCATAACCCGCGCGCCATTGGCGACCAGCGCCTCGGTGATCCCAAGACCGATGCCGGATGCGGCGCCGGTGACAAAGGCGGCTTTGCCGTTCAAATCGTCCATCTCGGCATCCTTTTGTTCAGCCCGCTGTTCAGCAGCGCGGCAGATTACGCCGCCATAGTCTTCAAGATCGCGCCAATGGCGTCCATACGTTGCTTGAGGTCAGCGAGCTCTTCCCGGCTATACCCATCCGTCATCGCGTCCACGACGCCTGTCTGCACCGCATGGGCCTGGTCCGCAAGCGCCGCGCCTTTGGCCGTCAGATCCAGCAGCCGCGCGCGGGCGTCATTTGGATCAACGCGCCGTTCGATCACGCCATCCTTTTCGAACGCCGCGACCTGCATGCTGATGCCGCTTTTTGCCGAAAAGCACCGTTCCGCCAGCCGTTGCTGGCTGATCCCCGGGGTACGCAGAAGGTTCATCAGCATCTCATGCTGCAGAATGGACAGGCCCAATGGCGCCAGCCGCCGGGTCAGCGCAGCGGAACACTGGTTATAGGTCTGCACTACGGACAACCACGCCTCAGTTGCGAGGCGGGCGTCAGCAGGCATGCGGGCGGATGCGGCTTCATCAGTGTCTGTGGTTTCCATGACTTTCTTCTAGCGCAGCTCTTAAATTAGTTCAAATAAGAACGTATATCATTCATAAATGAATTAATAAATGAGGCACGAGAGCGTCATGAACCTCTACCTTCGCCTTCTGTGGACCCTGTGCCGCACCAGCCGCTTACCTCGCATCGACGTCAGGGAAGAATTGGAAAGAACGTTCCGCGTCTTGCCAAATGACCTCGACATCAACCGCCATATGAACGATGGCCAGTACCTGACGATGATCGACCTGATGTTGATCGAATATTTCGCCCGCACCGGGTTCCTGCGCGTCCTGATGAAAAACCGCTGGCATCCCATCGTCGGCGGTTCGGTGATCACCTATCGGCGTGAGCTGAAGCTCGGCCAGCAGTACAAACTGCGGTTCCGCTGGGACGGGTCGGACGAATTCTGGAACTACCTGCGTTTCGACTTCGTCTCGATGGACGGTCGGATCTGCACATCGGGCTACCCCAAGGGCACCGCGGCGGGTAGAGGCGGTCTGGTCGCCAATGAAGTTGCATTCGAAAAGCTGGGCCATGACTTCGCCGACAAACCCGCTCTTCCCCAGGCCGTCATGCACTGGATCAACAGCGAAAAGGCCATCATAGCGCAGGCGGCTTAGAGCTTTTTGCGCTTACATTGGATCACGGTGACGAAGCAAAATGCCTCAGCGTTAGCGCAAAACGCTTTAAGCGCTGTATCGGATGGCGACATAGTTAGACACTAAGAGGGTGCTGATCACGATCACGCCCCCAACAATCGCCAACGACCCTGGATCTTCCCCCAAAAGCCACCAGACGAGGATCGGCGCCAGCACCGATTCCAGCAGGACCAGCAGCGACACCTCGGCCGATGTGATATAGCGGGGCCCCAACGTCAGAAGGCAGCTAGCGGCGCCGATCATGGCACCGTGGCCAAGATATAGATGCCACTTCGCTTCAAACCCTTCAAAGGGCGATGTAAACATCAGCAAGACCAGCGCTGCGCCGATATAGGCGAAGGGCACGGCCGGCACCATTGAGATATCCTTGATCTTGCGCACCGCTGTAAGCGCGGCTGCAAACGCGGCGGCGATGTACAGCGCCCACAGATCGCCTTCCCAGGACGCGATCTCGGATTCGGCCGATCCATAGGTGATCACGCCCAACCCAATCACCACCGCAATCAGCGTCAGCACCATGCGTTTGCCAATAGACTCGCCCAGAAATATCCAACTGTAGATGGCCGCGAATATCGGCGTTGCCGCCAAGATGAACACGACATTCGCGACGCTTGTATGTGTCACCGCCAGTGCAAAGGCGGGCGCCGTCGACGCGATCAGAAGGATATATATCAAACCGGGCTTGCCGGATCGGAAGACGACGGTAAAGGCCCGCGGCCCCTGAAGCGACAGGACCGCGACCATAACGACAAGACCCGCGATCAACCCCCGCCAGAACCCCGTCACCAACGGATCCCCGTCGATCAACCTGACAAACAGGGAATCAGGCGTGACGATCAGGACACCCAGCATCGTGATCAGGATGCCTGTGAGATGTGTGTTCATCGCGAAGACTTAGGCCGCATCACCTGCAGAGGTAAAGCTGCAACCACACCCAATGATCGGGCGATCACACGGGACGTCCGGCCAAATGGGCCGCAACAAAATCCATTCTGTCCTTACCCCAATAAAGCTGATCTTCGATGCGAATGATCGGCGCGCCAAAAATTCCGTCGGCCAGCGCTGTTTCAGTTTCGGCGATGATGGCCGTCCTGATCGCTTCGCTTTCGGCCTTCGCCTCAAATTCATCAGCATCCACACCCAACTGATCCGCGATGCGGCGAAGCGATGAATATTCGCCAATCTCAACATCACCCTCTTCCCAATACGCATCGAAAATTGCCCCGACATATGCCGCTTCAAGCCCCCAGTCCCGCATGGCGATTGATCCACGCAGAGCGCGGGATGTTTTGATGGGAAAGACTTCGGGCACACGAAAAGGCAGGTCATATTTGCGCGCCCAGCGCATCAGATCGGCAATGCGATTGTCGATCTTGGCTTTCGGCTCCTCCATCAGGACGTAATTGTGATGGCGAAACACATAGCCGAGGTTGAGCGGGCGATAGGCGATCTCAGCCCAGTGTTTCGCCGCCAGCGGTTTCAGCAGCTTCAGCGCGAAATAGCTGTTGGTCGATCCGACGTCCCAAAAGAAATCAATCTTGTCCGGCATGGCCCATCCCTTCACCAGCCCACCTTAAGCAGTCGCCAGCGCCTTTCATCTGCGCCGTTGCGGCAAGGGTCGAAAAATCACGCGCCCAGATCGGCGAGCTTGCCCTCAGCGCCAATCTGTGTCGGGTTGAGATCCATATACAACAGAAAGGCCGCGCTATGCCCATCAAGAACCGTTTCGCCGAAATGCATGCAGAAATGACCGGCTGGCGGCATGATTTTCACATGCACCCCGAACTTCTGTACGACGTTCACCGCACAGCCAGGACGGTCGCCAAGTTGTTGCGAGAGTTTGGTTGTGACGAGGTGGTCGAAGGCGTCGGCCAGACCGGCGTTGTTGGCATGATCAACGGCAAGACCAACACGTCGGGCAAAACCATCGGCCTGCGCGCCGACATGGACGCGCTGCCCATTCCCGAACAAACAGGCCTCGAATACGCATCAACCATCCCGGGCAAAATGCATGCCTGCGGCCATGACGGGCATACGACCATGTTGCTGGGCGCGGCAAAATACATGTGCGAGACGCGCAATTTCGACGGCCGCGCCGTCGTGATCTTTCAACCCGCCGAAGAAGGCGGCGCAGGCGGTCTGGCGATGGTTGAGGATGGCTTGATGGACCGATTTGCGGTGGATGAGGTTTATGGCCTGCACAACGCGCCAGGCATTCCGGTTGGCCAGTTTGCGATCCGTCCCGGGCCGCTGATGGCGTCGTCGGACGAATTCACAATCACAGTCACAGGCCAGGGCGGCCACGCCGCTGAACCGCACCGGGCGATCGACACCACGCTGGTTGCGGCGCAGATCGTCGTCGCGCTGCAATCCATTGTCTCGCGCAGTGTCGATCCTTTGCAAAACGTCGTTGTAACCGTCGGCACGTTCAAAACAGACTCTGAGGCCAGCAATGTCATTGCCCACGAGGCCATAATGGAAGGCACCGTCCGCACGCTAGATGAGGCGTGCCGCGATCTGGCCGAAGATCGCGTTCGCGCCATCGTCGCCGGCGTCGCCCAAACCTATGGGGCGACGGCGACAGTGGACTACGAACGCGGCTATCCCGTCACCGTAAACCACCCCGCAGAAACAACGCACGCCGCCGCTGTCGCCCGTAATGTGGCTGGGGGCGTTATTGACGATGTCGACCCAATCATGCCTGCGGAAGATTTCAGTTACATGCTGCTGGAACGCCCCGGCGCCTACATCTTCATGGGCAACGGCGACAGCGCCGCCTGTCATCATCCAGCATATAATTTCGATGATGAGGCCCTGCCCTACGGCGCCAGCTGGCTCGCCGGTATGGTGGAGGCGCGGGCGCCGAAATCCACCTGAGGGTGCATTTACAAGCTGCCGGATGCCAATAACCCGTAAAATTTTAGTAAACTTGCCCTGCACGTGCTGGCTGTCTATCGTTGGCGCATCACTTAGACGTGTAAATATAATCGACAGAGAGAATGCGAAATATTGCGACTTTCAGATTCACCGGACAAGTCCTCGACATCACCGAAAACCCAGACGGCTCGGCGCGCCGACTTAGCGATGCCCCCGCCACCCTGACGATTAAAACATCGGCGGATACGGGTTTCTTTAAGTATCGGATCGAAGGTGTTGACTCCGAACTTCCTAATATCCTGTTGACAAGCGGAAACATCACCGCGACTAACGTGAATGGCGTCAACGTCCTGAACGCCGACAATATCGACGCCAGCCTTGGCGTGATTGGCCTCAACGGCGTGGATAGGTTGGTCATCGCGTTCAGCACACTGAACGACGAAAATGACAGATCGGATCTGGCCCTGTTTTCGCTGGATGGACCAGACCTTCCGGCCATCACTTCGGCCGGCGTCTTCAACAACATCCTTGGCTCCGCCGAATTCAGCAGCGGAACCGGCGAATTCGCCCCCAACACGCGGATCGTCCTGAATGACCTCGACCAAGTTGAAATCACCGCAGGTGTACCGCCGCAACGCGGCACTACCGGGGCCGACGTCATCGGCGGCGATAGTAATGACGACAACATCGACGCGGGCGGCGGCAGTGACGAAGTCAATGGCGGCCGGGGCAACGACACGATCAAGGGCGGCGGCGGCGCTGACACCCTGACGGGCGCAGCGGGCCCGGATGAGCTGAGCGGCGGCGGCGGCAGCGATGTGCTGATCGGTGGTGGCGGTAAGGACACGCTGATCGAGAACGGCGGCAAGGACGAACTGAAAGGCGGTGGCGGTTCTGACGATCTTCAGGGCGGCGGCGGCAAGGACACGCTGGAAGATCAGGGGGGGCGCGACAAGCTGGATGGCGGCGGCGGCAAGGACACACTGGATGGCGGCGGCGGCAACGACCAACTCAGTGGTGGGCGTGGTGTCGATGAACTCACTGGCGGGCGCGGCGCGGACACCTTTGAATTCGCCCGCGGGTCTGGCCGTGACACCATCACGGATTACCAGAACGGATCCGACAAGTTTTCAATCGACGAAGGCGCGACGTCATTTGATGATCTTGTCATCACGCAGGTGGAGACTGACGCCGTGATCACCTTCGCCAACATGCGGATTACGGTTGAGGATACGGACATCAGCCTGCTGGACGCATTTGATTTCATTTTTGCCTGACCTACAGTTCGGCCTGCCTTTGGTGGGCCAACCAAAAGCCTGACAATTGCTTTGCTCCGCCTCGATCCGCCCGCAGGATCGGGGCGGACGTGTTTCAGGCGTAGGGCGTCATGTCATCAGCCGGGCGCGCAGGGCGCTGTCAGGGACCGCACACATATCGGTTCGGCCGAACAGCCTGTATCGGTTTCGGGCGATCAGACGATACAGCCAATCCCGCGCCATGCGCGGCAGCAGCCTTAGGGGTTGAAGCGCCCAACCTGGTCCCGCAACCAGCGCCCCGGCCCGGATCACCGCGTCGAGCGAGCCATAAGCGCGCCCCTCGCTCAGCATCAGCCAGCTTTCTGGATCATCAGGATCAATGCCGTAATGGCGCATCACCGCCTGCCCCAGCGGCGTCTGCACCGGGCATATGCGAAAAACGCCCTTGCGATCGAACCGCGCGATCAGGCGCGCGCCCGCTGTGCACAGCGCGCATTCGCCATCCATGAACAGGATTGCGCCGTGGTCTTCAAACGCGGGTATGTCCGGGGCGTTCCGATAACTGAAGGTCGTGCGCAGCGTTAGGTCGGGCATGGGGTGGCCTTGGATATATGCGTTGGGTTGGAGATGGGGCCGCACGCCAGCGTCAGCCACGCGGCGCAGCGTCTCAGCCTATATCTTGCGCCAGATCGGGCCGCGCGCGCGCACAGGGTCGAGCAGAGAAAAATCACCCTCCTCCACCTGAAAACCATTGGGGAAGGGCGGCTCAGCCGATCGGCCCAACGACCGCAGCACCCGCGCATCGCGGTAATAGCAGGATGCCACAATGGTTTGCAGCACCTCCGCATGGGCCGGATAGGTCTTGGGAAAGCTCTCATCAGGCTGCGCGGCAAAGGCCGTCAGCGCGGCGCGGACGGCACCTGCCTCGCGTGCGGCGCTGACCGCAATCTCGGCCATGATCAAGAGATCATCTGCGCCAGGGACGTCATACGCTTCGCTCGCCGGGATAATTAGGCCAGCGGCTTGTCGCAGGATGTCAGTTTCGGCCTCGGTCAGCATCGCCCCTCTCAATCGAACAGGTTCGCCAGACGGCGTTTCATCTGATCGGCCACATGCAGAGCAATCGCCTGGATCGTGCTGGTCGGGTTCAGCCCGCCCGAGGTGACGAAAACCGACCCATCCACGATGAACAGGTTCTTCACATCATGGCTGCGCCCCCATTCGTTCACGACCGAGGTTTCGGGATCCGCCCCCATTCGCGCCGTGCCCAACAAATGCCAACCGCCATAGGCGATGGGATAGCCTGCATGCACCTCAACCGCGCCCGCGGCCTTCAGAACGTCGGTGGCGCGGTCCATCGAATGCTCCAACATCATCCGCGTATTTTCCCCAATCGTGTAGTCGATCTTTGGCGCGGGAACGCCGTTTGCGTCGGTCAGTTCCGGGTCCAGCGTGACGCGGTTATGCAGCTCCGGCAGATCCTCACAGATGCCGCAAAAACCCATGATCCGGTCATGCAGGCGGCGAAACGCATCGTGATGCCCGGCACCCCAGGGGATCGCGCCCCAATCATAGCCGCCCAGCGCCGTGTTCACAGGCGGGCGACCGCGGGTCGCTTCGAACATATACCCCCGCACGAAATCACGTTCGGGGTCCGTTTCGTAGAACTCATGGCTCCAGATCGATTTCAGCGGCCCCTGCGCGCCGTCCAGCGGGTCTTCAAACACGCCCTCGGTGAAGGAATACGGGTGGAACATCAGGTTCCGCCCCACCAGACCGCTGGAGTTCGCCAGACCGTCGGGGAACTGCTCGCAGGCCGAATTCAGCAGCAGCCGCGGCGTGCCGACGCCATTGGCGGCCATGATCACGACATGCGCCAACGCCCGATGTTCAACGCCGTCGCGGTCGAAATACAGCACGCCTTCCGCCATCCCATCAGCGCCAACCAGAATGCGGCTGACGCGGCAGTGTTCCCATACCTCGACCCCCGCGCGCGTGGCGTGAGGCCAGTAGGTGACGTCAGCCGACCCCTTGGCGCCCTGCGCGCAGCCCCAAAGACAGGCGCCAAGGTTGATGCACTGCGCCCGCCCGTCATAGGGCTGCGTCGCAATCGCCACATCAGACGGCCACCAGTGCCAGCCGAGGTCGTTGAACCCCCGCGCCAGCGCCTCGCCCGACCGGCCCAATGGCACGGGGGGCATCTGATTGGCGCGGTCCGGGGGATAGGCAGTGTCGCCCGGCAGGCCGCTGACCCCCATCATCCGGTCGTTCACCTCAAAGAACGGCGCGAGTGTGTCATAATCAATCGGCCAGTCAGCCGCGACGCCGTCCAGCGTCCTGACCCGAAAGTCAGAGGGGTGGAGCCGCGGGAAATGCCCTGCAAACAGCACCGTGCCGCCGCCAACGCCGTTGTAATTCACCACCTTGATGGGGGAGCAATCGTCGTTGATCGGATAGTCCGACGGCGCCTGGCGGATGTTCGGGCTGATGTGATCAGGCCCGTTTCGCCGCTCTTCCCAATTCACAAAGTTCGATGGAAACTGCGTCGGATCGGGCGTGCCGCCCTGATCCATGCAGACGATCCGCATCTTCGTATCCGCCAACGACCACGCCACCGCCGCGCCCGAGGCGCCGGCACCGATGATCAGCACGTCGATGGGATCGGTCCTGTCTGTAGCCATGCGTAGACCGTCGCCGCCACCCGCATCGCTGTCAATCGCGGCGGGCGGCGACTTTGCGTCAGTGCGCTGTCAGCGCCCCATCAGTTCCGAGCGCCGCGGATCGGATAGTTGTTGTCCGGGTTCTTCACAAACCCGATGCCTTTGATCCGGGAGCCAATCGCTGACCGCGCAAAGGGCGCGTTTGAGACGTCGATGATCTGCGCCTTGCCCTCGCCGTTCACGACGAACAGACCCGGTTCGGCGAAGGGGCGATCCGATTCCTGCTCTGACCGCGGTTCTGATACGTAAAGGCCCAGTTGACCCATCTGGTCGAGGCTCAGGTCATAACCCACAGGGAAATCCGGCGTGACTTCGGCGATCTGCGCGGTCGCCCGCTCTTCGCTGTCGGCCGACACGGCGACCACGTCGACGCCCAGTTCGTTGAACTTGGGCAGCGCATCGTTCAGCTCACCCAGATAGCGGGTGCAGATCGGGCAGTGCTTGCCCCGATACACGACGACCATCTTCCAGTCATGATCACCGGTCTTTTCCGCTAGGTCCACCTCGCCCCCGCCCAGTTTTGGCACGGTGATGGAGGGGAAGGTCGATCCGGCTTTCAGTTTCTGCTGGCTCATCAGGGGGTTCCTTGAATATTGTGTTGTACGCTACAAAATTTGAAGCGTCGAACCGCATTCAAGGGCTTTTTGTATCAGATGACACAAAAGAGAGCAGGCCGCCCAGAACCTTTGACGAGGGCGAGGCGCTGAACGCCGCGATCAAGGTCTTTTGGACCAAGGGTTATGACGGCGCGTCGCTGAAGGATCTGACAGAAGCGATGGGCATCAACAGCCCCAGCCTTTATGGTGCGTTCGACGACAAACATTCGCTGTTCCTGAAAACGATCACCCAATACGCCGATGGCGGCGGCTGCCCGCCCATCGCAGCGCTTGAGGCGGAGCCTGACATCACGGCCGCCGTACGCGCCTTTCTTGAGGCCGCGATCACCTACGCGTCATCGGACGATGGGCCATCAGGCTGCTACCTGTCATCCAGCGTCGTGACGTCGGCGGAGGAGGTCGCCGACGTCAAACCCCTGCTGACCGCCGCGATCGACAAGGTCGAGACCCGGCTGGCGACACGGTTTGAGGCGGAAAAGGCGGCAGGTGCCCTGCCCCCAGATTTTCCGTCGCAGGCGCGGGCGCGTCTGATGTTCGATATCCGCCAGGGGTTGGTGTACCGCGCCCGGGCGGGGGTTGACTTGGCTGTGATGCGGTACGGTCTGGTCGATCATGCGCGGATGGTTGTGGGGTGAGGGGGGGTACGGACACGCGTTCCTTGTGGTCCACGCCCACAGTAGCCGGACCAGCGTCAGGCCGTGGTATGACGCCACAACGGATGTGCGGGGCGATTTATCCTTACAAAACACATCCTAAGCCCAATCTACGCGCCCGACTGCAAATGCGTCAGGCCGCTGGGACGGCCTGACGCTGGCCCGGCGGCTTCGCCTTGATTCCGGGCGACCAACGCTCAGCACCTACGGAAGCAAACTAACCAGCTTCTCAATCAAATCATCCAACTTACCCAGCAACGCCTTCCCAGGCTCACTCGTCGCATAGGCGTGGTAGGTCATCGCTGTCGCCAAACCTGCCGCCACCCCTTTGGCGTTTTGTATCGCGCGACCAACGCGGGTGCGGCGCTGTTCAGCCTCCGCATCGTTCATTGGAAAGGTCTTGGTTTCTTCCTCAATATGGTCCGCCGCCGTTTCCAGAATACGCGGAATGGCGGGGCCGATCTGCGGCAGATTGGGGTTAACCGCCAAATCCCGTGTCGCACGCAATTCTGTCAGCACACCTTCGGCCACATCAGGCTCAACCTCGTCTTTGCGTGGCGGCTGATCCTGCGGCTGCATCGGCTGAATATAGGTTCTGAGGTCACGATGCCGGGCCAACAGCCGCCGCGCTGCGTCCGCAAGTCCGTCATCGGTCAATTCATCAGGCTTCAACAACCCGGCGGCGGGGGCAAAGGCGTCGTAGATAACTTCCCAGAACTTTTCGCCTTCAGCCTGCAGTTCCTCAACATATTCATCCAGTCGATCCGGCAGATCAGGCGGGGCGTTTGGCGCGCGGCGCGCTTGCGTCGCCGTGCGCTCCGCCAGTTTCACTTGCGCGGCGATCAGACGATCACCTGTAAAATCATCTTCCCGCTCAGGCGCGCCGCCAACCGGACGTTCACGCAGTCGGATATTGCCGTCATCCATGGCTTCGACTTTCAAGGGGCTGTCGGCGCCGGCTTGACGTTGCTTGAGAAACTGCACGAGCCGCCGAAACGCCTCATCATCCCGTGACTCGTCCCACTGGCTCAGATCAGGCGCGTGGCGCATGCCAAAGGACAGAGGAAGATCGTCATCCTCCACCGCCTCAATCTTGACTGAGGCGAGCGTATTCGCCCGCCGCGCCCGCTGCGCCTCATCCCAGACATGGTCTGAGGTGGCGGAGGCGCCAGACCATAGCACCAGCACGCTGTGGGCGGATTTCAGGCGGCGGCGCAATTCTGCATCCCAATCCGCGCCGGGGTCGATCATCTGGTCCCACCAGATAGACAGGCCCTCTTCCTCCAGCGCTGATTTCAGGCGGAAAGTGGCGGGGCGATCGGCGGAGGCGTAGGAGAGGAAGGTGAACGGACCGGTTGGGGAAGGTTCGCGTTGGGCTGGCTTGGGTGCCGCCATGTCGCGGAGTTCGCGGAGGCGGGCGAGAGCTTCGGGGCCGACATGGCCTGCGCTTCGCGTGCCGATCTCAGCCAGCACTTCATCTTCGATAGGGACATTTTGGAACTAAATGAACGTCAACTATCGATCTTCACGCTCCCACGCCGCGCCGGGTGCGACGAAAGCACAAAGGTCGACCTGCGTGCCGTAGAGGCGGAGCGTCTGCATCTTCTCCATCCCCGCAAGAGGGGTAAGGTCCGCGACCTGCGTGTAGTCGAGGTCTAGACGCGTGAGGTCCGGCAGGATGGAAATCGAGGGTGGTATCGTTGCGGGGTGTTCCAGCGCCTTTTCACCTTTCCACTCTACGCCGTCACTTTCATAGCCAATGGGCGCAATGCTGAGGTCCTTAAACCCCTCCGCCCACGCCCGTTCAATCCGCTGTTCCGCGATCTGATATGCTTTTTCCGCGTCGGTCATGCCTGTCGCCTTATCCAATGGCAGCAGCTTAGCCGGATGCGCGGGTCTGGCAATGGCCTCGGTCAAAATCCGCGATGCGTGTGGCGCGATGCGCTGGTGTAGGGTGGGCCTGTGGCCCACCATACATCGCCGACGCCAGGCGCCGTCCCTCACAGGTTTGGCGCCAAGTTGAACCATCGGATGGTGGGCTACAGGCCCACCTTAAGCCACCGCGAAGCCACCTCGGTCATGACGGGTGTCGGTGCCCAATGACGTCGCACAGCCCCGACGACAAACCCGGATCAAAGCGCCTGTAGGGTGGGCATTCATGCCCACCGGCCATCGGTACCTCCGGGCGCCTTCCTACAAATTTGTGCGCCTGGTTTCGTCATCGGATGGTGGGCATGAATGCCCACCCTACACCAGCGCCTCACCCCTGTGAAACCACCTGGTTTCACAAGTTGACAAATCCCTAATTCAAATAAAAACTGATAACTTACCCAATGTTTCACGCGTGAAACCTCGCGGCTTTGGACGGGACCCTACCGCCCCGACGGGCTCTCCTTCGGGCTCAACTTCCGCCGCCCCGCGATCTTGAACCGGTCAGCTGTGCCGTATTCCCGCATCCCCACGCCAGCCACGAAATCGCCGAAGGTTGGGCCATGCTTGTAAAGGTGGCCAGAACAGCCTCCGGCGAACAGCACATTCTCATGCTCCGGGTGCCAGTCCACGATAAAATGGGTGTCCGGCGTGATCGAGATGCCGTTGAACTTGCTGTCCACCACGCGCTGCCCCGCCAGCCCCGGCAAGCGGGTCCGAAGGTAGCTTTGCGTCCGTGACAGGGTGGACCGCTTGATCAGCCGCTCATCATTATCCAGATCGATCTCATCCGGGATCACGACCGCCGCCTTCACCCCAGACCCTTCGACCGAAGACAACCCGAACGAGCCCTGCCCGTGGTCGATCCAGCAAGGCATTTGACTTTGGTCGAACCGGTCGTCGCCGTCGGGGGTGGAGGTGTAAAGGACGCTCATCCCCACCAGCCCAAGTATCGGAGAGATGGTCTTCGGAAACATCTCTTTCATCCAGGCACCGGTCGCGACGACGATCAGGTCTGCCTCCAGCGGTTTGCCGTCGAGCAACAGTCGCTCCGCCACGTCCGTCGTCACCCGCCCCCGCGCGACCTTGCCGCCGAGCTTTTCAAACAGGCCCACCGCCGCCTGTACCCCACGCTGAGCCATGATCAGCCCCGCCTCTGGCTCATAAAGCGCATAGGCGATGTCGTCGGTCTTGAATTGGGGGAAGTGGAGCGGGACGTCTTCGGCCTTGAACCGCTGGAAAGGTACACCCACCTTTTCGAAGGTCTCCTGCGTCGCATCTTCCCAGTCGCAATGCCCCTCAGTCGCAAGGATCAGTGCGCCATTTTCGTAGTATAGTTTCTGCCCCGTCTCCGCCTGCAGTTCAATCCACCGCTCCCGCGCATCGCGCACCCAGCGGGTATAGAACTCATCCCGCCCCGAAATCGCACGGATGATCCGGTTGTAGTCGGTCGACGCGGCGCGCCAGTGCCCCGGCTCCCACCGGTCGATCAAGGTGACCGAGGCCCCCCTCCGGCAAAGTTCCAGCGCCGTCATCGCCCCGGCCACACCTGCGCCCACGACAATCGCTTCAGTCCGGTTTAGCATGGGGGTTGATCCTTGTTCTGTTCACTGTATACAGTATACGACGTACAGAGACGGATCAACCGCGAACGAAACAACAGGGAAGCCACAAAGATGGGCGAGACGGATTTTAGCCTCCCGGAAGGGACACATACGGTTGTGATGGGCCTTGGCGATGCCAACGGGATTATGCGCGGCAAACGCATCCCGGCGGGTCACTGGGATAATATTTGCAAGAATGGCAACGCGTATTCGATTGCGCTTTTCGCAATCGATATGCTCTGCGACGTCTGGGACACGCCGTATGTCAACTTCGACAATGGGTACCCTGATTTCCACATGTTCCCGCTGACCAAACCGGTCGCGAGCCCGTGGGAAGAAGGCGTCGCCTATTGCTTCGCCCGTGCGGAAGGCATGGATCACAAGCCCGTACCGATTGACCCCCGCAACACGCTGATCGCTCAGGTGGAGCGCGCCGCTGCAATGGGCTACACGGCCCAAGTCGGGACTGAGCTGGAATTCTATCTGCTCGACCCCGAAACGATGAAGCCTAAAGACAAGGGCATCGACGTCTACGGTCTGGCCCGCGCGGCTGAGATGGAGCATGTGCTTGGCCCCATCCGCCAGCACATCGACGCTTGCGGCATTCCGTTAGAACAGTCAAACCCAGAATACGCCGCCGGTCAGGTCGAGGTGAATATCCGCTACGGCGAAGCGCTGGAAAGCGCCGACCGGGTCGTGATGTTCCGCAGCCTCGTCAAGCAGCTAGCGATTGCGCATGGCTATCACGCGACCTTCATGGCCAAACCGTTCTTTGAAGAATCGGGCAACGGTTTCCACGTTCACCATTCGCTGTGGAAAGATGGCAAGAACGTCATGTCTGACGGCGGCAAGCTGTCGGCCCTGGGTATGAATTACCTCGGCGGCCTGCAGTCGAAGATGGTCGAAGCCTCCATCACCACGGCGACCACGCCGAACGCCTATCGGCGCATTCAGCCCTATTCCTTCTGCCCATCAAACAACAGCTGGGGCGGCGACAACCGGACGGTTGGATTGCGTGTGATCGATGGATCGGACAACGCGGTACGGATTGAACAGCGCAATGCGGCGGCTGACTGCAACCCATACCTCTTGCTCGCAGCACAGATCGCAGCGGGTCTGGACGGCATAGAACAGGGCTTGCAGCCATCAGCCAAGGAAGAAGGCAACGGGTACGAAAACACCGAAGCCGATCCTTTGCCTACAGATCTGGGCACGGCCGTTGAGTTGGCGAAAAACAGCGACTGGCTGAAAGGCGTCATGGGCGATCTGATCCATGAGTTCCAGATGCAGCAGGCGGATCGTGAGCTGGAATTCTTCGCCCAGCAGGTCACCCAGGTCGAGATTGACCGCTACATGACGAGCTTCTAATGAAACTGGCGCGCGTCACCGGCACGGTTGAGGCCACGGCCAAGGACGCCGCTCTGGTCGGCAAGAAGCTGCTTCTTGTCGACCTGATCGACGGCGCGGGCAAGGTAGCTTTGCCAGCGTTCGTCGCTGTCGACACCTGCGGAGCGGGCGTTGGCGAACAGGTTCTCATCACATTCAACGATGCGGCGCGGATGCCTTCCGCCGCCGCTGGATGCCCGACGGACGCCACGATTGTGGCGATCGTCGACCGCGTAACGATACCAAAATAATCGTCTCCCCGATCAAAGGTAAAAAGGAACCCTAGCGATGGCGAAACCTGCACCCGGCCAAATGGCCCTCGGCATGATTGAAACCCGCGGCCTGGTCGCCTCGATCGAGGCGGCGGACGCGATGGTCAAGGCCGCTTCGGTCACCATCGTCGGCCAGACCAAAGCGGGCGGCGGACTGGTCAGCACGCTTGTGCGCGGCGAAGTCGGCGCGGTGAAAGCAGCGACAGACGCTGGCGCTGTGGCTGCGAACAAGATCGGCGAGGTCGTTTCCGTCCACGTCATTCCGCGCCCACATGATGAGCTTGAGGCCATCATTGATGGTCTGGGCGCAGGGTCGGCGGCGTAAGTCGTCGATGCCGAGGGGCGCTGCATGGTCGCGCCCGGGTTTGACTCGGGTATCCAGCAGAAATGTCTGGACAGCTGGTTCACTGGGTCGAGCCCGGCAATGAAAATGTTCCGACATGCGCGACCGCCCCGATTTCAATCGCTCGAACTTGGTTGGAGCCACTGCCAATGAGCGCCTTTTCCGAATTCGCCGATGCGATGGCCGCGCCCAAGTCAGGCGCAACGCCGGGCGCTGCGCCTGACCTGAACAAAGTCGCCATTCTTGGCGGCGGCGACGACGCGCGCCTGTTGGCCGCCTTGTGCCTGGCCGAAGGCGCCGAGGTCACGCTGTTCTCAGCCTATGGCAAAGAGCTGGAGGCGCTGAAATCCGGCGTGGCCCTTCGCGGCGCGGGACCTGTCGGCGCCTACCAGACGAACCGCGAGGACACGCCGTCAATCCAGACCACTGCGGAGCTGGACAGCGCCGTTGCGGATGCTGAACTGATCTTTCTGACCGGCCCGATCCACAAACAGCGCACCTACGCCATGGTGCTGGCGGATCATCTCTCAGACGGGCAGGCCCTGATCATCGCCCCCGGCAGATCGATGGGCGCACTTGAGGCTGCATGGCTGTTGCGCGTTGGCGGCTGCACTGCGGACGTGACGCTGGTGGAGGTTCAGGGCGCGCCCTATTGGTTCACAACCGAAGGCGCGACGCTCCACCTGACCGACGCAGGCCCTGCGGTGGCCGCGACTTTGCCAAGCGGGCGCACCAACGTGTTGACCGCGCTATCCAAATACCTGCCGAACATCACCCACACCACCAGCACGCTGGCCAGCGGATTTGCTGACGGGTCAGGGTTGGTGGAGGCCCCCGCCCTGCTGCTCGGCGGCGCGGCGATGGACGATGGCGGCCCGGCGATCCCGATGGGGGGCGTGCCGCTTGAGGAAAACCAGAGCTTTCGCAACCTGATCGGCGACGACCAGTTGCGCGTCATCGAACAGATGGCGGACGAACGCCGCAAAGTCGCGTTTCGCTATGGCGTGCGCGATCTACCCTCCACCGGCGACTGGCTGACGATCCATGCAGGCGCCGCCAGCGGCGCAGGCCGACGCCCGATTCCGAATCATGCTGCGGCGAAGAAAATCCTGCGCGACGCCGCCATCGGATCGTTGGAGCCACTGGTCTCCGCCGCCCGCGTCGCGGGCGTCGAGGCATCGGTGACACAGTCGATACTTCAGATGATCTCCGCCGCTTTGGGCGCTGACCTCGCGCCAGCAGGCCGCCGCCTTGAAACTGTGGGCGTCACTGCGGGCGATATTGATGATGCGCGGAAAGCGATGGACCGCATCGCGAAAGGAGCCCGCTGATGGACGCTGACCTTCTTTCCATCGCCGCCGCGCGTCGCTCTGCTGAAAGCGCGTTCGAGGCTTACCGGAAATTCCTTGGCACGGATCCCAAGCATGTCGACGCCATCGTCGACGCCATGGCCCGCGCAGTGGAACCCGAATGCGCCCGCCTCGGCCAGATGGCGGTTGATGAAACCGGGTATGGCAACGCCGAACATAAGCGCATGAAGGACCTGATGAACGCACGCGGCGCAGCGGATTGGCTGCGCGACATCACAACGCTCGGCATGCTCTGGCGCGACGACGCCGCCAAGATCGCCGCGATTGGAGAGCCGATGGGCGTGGTCGCCGCGCTGATCCCGGTGACGAACCCGACCTCCACCATCATCTTCAAGGTGCTGTCGGCGGTTAAAGCGGGCAACGCCATCGTCTGCGCGCCGCATCCGCGCGGTGTGAACTGCGGCAAGGAAGTCGTGCGCATCATGTCCGAAGTGGCCGAACAGATGGGCGCGCCCAAAGGGCTGATCCAGTGCCTGGAAAGCGTGACCATTCAGGGCACGGCTGAACTGATGAAGCACCGCCGCACTTCGATCGTCATGGCGACGGGCGGGCCTGCGATGGTCAAGGCCGCCTATTCGTCTGGCAAGCCGACACTCGCCGTCGGCGCGGGCAACGTGCCCTGCTATGTGCACAAGTCGATGGCCAAGGAACTCGACGAAGTCGCAGAACAGATCGTCGCCTCTAAAGGCTTCGACTACGGCACAGCCTGCGTTTCTGAACAGGCCGTCATCGCTGATCCCGAGATCGCCCGCGAAATGCGCCATTCGCTGAAACTGGCAGGCGCGTACTTCTGCACCCCGGCCGAGGCGGATCGCCTCGCCAAAGTCATCTTTACCGGCAAGCAGGCGATGAACCCCGAACGAGTTGGCCAGGCGCCAGAAGTGTTGGCAGAACTGGCTGGCTTTTCGGTCCCGCCCCGCACCAAGTGCCTCGTCTCGGAAGAAACCGAAATCGGCTGGCAACGCCCCTTATCGGCAGAAAAGCTGAACCCGGTCCTCGCCTTCTACGAGGCAAAGGATAGCAACCACGGCATCGAATTGGCGCAGTCCATCGCCCAGTTCGAAGGCTGGGGCCACTCATCCGTCGTGCATTCGAACGACCCGGATATTGTCGCCAAGTTCTCAACCATCCCGACGGGCCGCGTTCTGGTCAACACCCCGGCCATCATGGGCGGCGCAGGCTATTGCACCGACCTGGAGCCGTCTTTCATGCTGGGCACCGGTACATGGTCCGGCTCCATCACATCGGACAACGTCACAGCGCTGCACCTGATCAACATCAAGCGCGTGGCCTACGCGAACCGCCCCTGGCGCGACATTTATGAGGAATACGGCTCATGAGCACCACCATCCGCGCCCTGGTGCAGATCGACAATCTGCAACCCAAATTCGCCGCCTATAACGGCGCCACCGTTCAGGGCTCTGTCCCCATGTCGGGCGACACGGTGCTGATCGGCGAACTCGCGCCCGGCAACGGCGTTTTCTCGCTGATCGACCGCGCACTGAAAGCGTCGTCCGTCGAAACGACGACCCAAATGGTGGAGCGGGAGTTTGGTTTCTTCATCCTCCGCTCCCGCTCAAACGCTGAGGTCAGCGCCGCCCGCGACGCGATCCTTGATGAGCTGGGCGCCTCTATGGCCGACCGGACGAAACCAAAGCTGGCCTCAACCCAGATCATCACCTCGGTGGAACCCTTTCAGGCGCAGCTTTTGAACAAATGGCGCAAAGGATCCCTCCTGATCCCCGGTCAAACGCTGGGCATTCTGGAATGTGAGCCAGCCGCCTATATCTCCATCGCCGCGAACGAAGCAGAAAAATCCGCTGAGATCGACATCGTCGAGGTTCGCGCCGTGGGCCGGTTTGGCCGCCTGTTCATCTCAGGCACGGAAAACTCGGTCCAAACTGCCATCGCTGCGGCCACCAAGGCGATTGAGGCTGTCGACGGGACCCAACGCTGATGGCCCGCGTCGTCAGCGCAGAACATATCGAAGAGGTGCGCGCCAAGGGCCTGCGCCATTTCGAGCTGCTGCCTGGCGACATTGTCACGTCCTTGGCGGAGGAAGCCGCCAGCCGCCTGTCGATCAAACTGATCGAAGGCCCGATTGAGCGGCCCGCGCCCCACCGCACCGACGGCGCCACAATGGCCCGCCGCGCGATGTACCGCCGCGCCGCCCGATGGGTAGCGCCCAATACTGCGCCGCACGCCGAAGCCCGCCGCCTGAAAAAGCTCGCATTGATCGGCGCCGGCGGCGTCGGGGGCAACATTGCGCATCTGGCCGCCAACGCCGACATCGCAGAAGAAGTCACCCTGATCGACATCGCCCCCGGCCTCGCTTCATCGACGGCTCTGGACCTGCTCCATGCGTCCGGCGTCACCCGATCCAGCGCCCGCATTACTGGCGGCGAGGATTTGAACGCTGTCGATGGCGCAGACGTCGTCGTCGTCACCGCCGGGCGCGCCCGTACGCCCGGCATGACCCGCGCCGACCTGATCACCGTGAACCGCAAGGTGATCCGCGCGGCGGCGGAGGCAATCAAAAGCCAAGCGCCAAACGCCGTCGTCATCGTCGTCACCAATCCGCTGGATGAGATGACGGTGGAGATGCTGCAGGCAACAGGCTTTCCCCGCGAACAAGTGCTCGGCATGGCCGGCACGCTGGACAGCAGTCGCTTTCGCTATTCCCTCGCCAAGGCGGCGGGCGTCCAAGCGAGGGATGTTGAGGCGATCACGCTTGGCTCTCACGGCGACGAAATGGCGCCAATCACCTCGCTCGCCCGCATCAAAGGTCGGGCGCTGGAAGCTTTCCTGAGCGCCGACCAGATCGAAGCCTGCCGTAAGGACGCCGTAACGGGCGGCGGTCAGGTCGTTGCGCTGAAGAAAACCGGCTCCGCCACCATTGCGCCCGCCCATTCGTCGCTGGAGTTGATCGACCATATCCGCGGCGCCCGCACAGGATCAGTCCCGGTCTCGGTCATGTTGGAAGGTGAATACGGGATCGACGGCGTCGTTCTGGGCGTCCCCTGCCACCTCGGCCAGCGCGGCCTGGTCATAGTCGAAGACCTACGCCTAACTGACACTGAGCTCGCGGCGCTGAAAGCGGCGGCGGAGGCGATCCGCGCCCGGCTCGCCTCATGACGCTGATCACCCACAAATCAGGCGGCCGACTGGAAGACATCGGCAGCTATTCCCGCGCCAAGCGTGTGGGTCCATTTGTTTTTGTGGCTGGAACCACAGCGATCGAACCAAGCGGCAAACTCCACGCCCCCGACGACGCATACGCCCAGTCAATCTATATTCTAAGCCGCATCGAAGACGCGTTGAAGGCCGTCGGCGCCGACCTCAAACACGTGGTCCGCACCCGCGCCTATGTCACCAGCCTGAAAGATCACGGCCCGGGTTTCGTCCGCGCCCATGGTGAAGTTTTCAAAGACATTGATCCGGTAACTTGCGGCGTTGAATGCGGCCTGAACCAACTCGGAATGGTGGTCGAAGTAGAGGCGGACGCCGTTATCCACAATGACAAAGGCGAGATCAGCTTCACCTGACCTCGCCCCATCTTTGTCCTTTAAATATCCACCGCAGAGCGTTTGCTGAGCGCGCCAGCGCGAGGGAAAGTTGCGGCGGCGCATGCCGCCTCCGCTTACCAGCTTCCGGTGTTTTCCATCGACGCCCAAGGTTCCTGTTTTGGCAGCGGCTCTCCTTCCTGGATCAACTCGATCGACACATCGTCAGGCGATTTGATGAACGCCATCCAACCGTCACGCGGCGGGCGGTTGATGGTGACGCCCTTGTCCATCAGATCCTGGCATACCGCATAGATATCATCGACCTTATAGGCCAGATGTCCCCAGCTGCGTCCAGTTTCATATACCTCTTCCGAACCCCAGTTATACGTCAGCTCAAGCTCAGGCGCACGGTTTTCGCGGGCGCTATCCGCATCTTGCGGGGCGGCGAGGAACACCAGTGTGAACTTGCCTTCCGGACGGTCAACGCGGCGAATTTCTTCAAGGCCGAAATTGTTGCAGTAGAAATCGAGCGAGGCGTCCAGATCCTTGACCCGGACCATCGTGTGGACATAGCGCATAAGCGTCTCCTTTGGGGCTGTTCCCCTCTTATGTCGCCTCGTGCGCGCATTAGTCAAAGGGGGCTTACGTGAGGGCGAAGAGAATTTGTTTGTGGCGCGTCCGCAGAACGACCAGATAAGTTGGGACCAACTAAAGGAGACGCCCCCAATGCCCGGACCGCTGAGCAGCGTGCGCATTCTCGACCTGACCGCCGTTATATCGGGCCCTTCGGCCACGATGCTGCTAGCGGATCAGGGTGCCGATGTGATGAAGGTGGAAAACCCCGAGGCGGGGGATCTGACCCGCTATGTCTCCACCCGGCGGGGCGGGTTCACTGCGGCCTTCGTGAACAATAACCGCAACAAACGGTCCCTCGGGCTGAACCTCAAGGATCCAAAGGCGGTTGAGGCCCTGAAGGCGGTGGCGAAGACCTGCGACGTCATCGTTCAGAACTTTCGCCCCGGCGTGGTCGAACGGCTGGGCATTGGCGAAGCGGCGATGCGCGAGGTGAAGCCTGACATCATCTACGTTTCGATCAGCGGCTTTGGGGAGGATGGGCCCTATGCCCAAAAGCCAGTCTACGACCCGCTGGTGCAGGCGCTGTCGGGCCTGACGACCGTGCAGGCGGGCAATGACGAAGACCGCCCCCGTCTGATCCGCACCATTGTCCCGGACAAGCTGACTGGCATGGCGGCGGCGCAGGCGATCACCGCGGCGCTGTTCCACCACGCCAAGACGGGTGAAGGTCAGCACGTGAAGGTGAACATGCTGGATACGATCCTCGCATTTCTATGGGGATCGGACATGGGCGGGCATACATTTGTCGGCGATGAACTGCCGAAGGAGACCGCGCAAAGCTTCATCGATCTCGTCTACGAAACGCAGACCGATTTCATCACGGTCGCCGTCAACAATAACAAGCAGTGGCGCAACCTGATCGAAGCTTTCGACAAGCCCGAATGGCTGGAAGATCCGCGCTTCGCCACGCCGCAGCTTCGTTCCGAAAACATCAATATCCGCCTTGGCCTGATACAGGAGGTGCTCAAGACCGACACCTCCGAACACTGGCTGGCGCATCTGGACGCCAAAGACGTGCCCTGCGCGCCGGTTCTGACAAGGCGCGAGGCGATCCGCCATCCGCAGGTCGAGGCGAACGAAACGGTGATCTTTTCGGACCATCCAGAGGCGGGGCGCCTACGCCAATCGCGCCCAGCAGCAACGTTCTCAGAAACCCCGACAGACATCCGCATGACAGCGCCCGCGATGGCGCAGCACAACGCCAAAATCCTGCGCGAAGCTGGGTTAAGCGAAGAAGACATCCAAGGATTGATCCCATGATCGACTTTTATTATTGGCCCACGCCGAATGGCTGGAAAGTCTCCATCCTGTTGGAGGAGCTGGGCCTTCCTTACACCACCCATGTCGTGAACATTGGCAAGGGCGATCAGTTCAAGCCGGAATTCCTGAAGATTTCCCCGAACAACCGGATGCCCGCCATCGTCGATCATGATGTGAATGGCGAGCCGGTGAGCGTTTTTGAGTCCGGCGCGATCATGTTTTACCTTTCGGAAAAGACCGGACGGTTTATGTCAAGCGATCCGATCCTGCGGAAGGAGACGCTGGAATGGCTGTTCTGGCAGACCGGAAATCAGGGGCCAATGGCGGGACAGCACAGCCATTTTTACAACTACGCGCCGGAAGAGGTTAACAAGAAGGGCTACGCCTTCGATCGTTACCGCAGCCAGACGTACAACATGATTTCCGTTCTCGAAAAACGGCTGGAGGGCAGCGATTGGATCGTTGGGGAAGACTATTCCATAGCCGACATGATCGCGTGGCCTTGGGTGCTGATTTCCAAGGCGGTGAACATGCCGCTGGACGACCATCCGAACGTCACCGCCTGGCGCCAGCGCATCAAGGAACGCCCCGCCGTGCAGCGCGGCGTCGCGTTGGGGAAAGAGGATCGCCCGCCGCAAAAGCCGCACACGCCCGAGGCGCACAAAATCCTGTTTGAGCAGAAATGACATGACCAGGATCGTCTCTGCCGAGGTTATGGAACTCAGCATCCCTTTCGATGATCCAGGCAAGGGCGAAGGCCTGTTCGAAGGCGCTTGGACCGCCCATGATTTTGCGTTGCTGAAAGTCGTCACGGACGACGGTTATGTCGGTTGGGGCGAAGGGTTCAGCTATTTCTGTCGCGCGACCGTTGCGACGCTGATGCGTCAGTCCATCGCCCCCGCCCTAATCGGGCGTGATCCGGCCGATATTGAGACGATCCTTGGCGATCTGCGTCAGAAGCTGCATATCATCGGGCGTTACGGCATCACGATGTTTGCGATCTCAGCCGCCGACATCGCATTGAACGATCTGAACGCGAAGGTCGCAGGCGTCTCGCTCGCAGAGCATCTCGGGGATCGCAATCGCGAGGATGCGCCCGCCTACGCCAGCCTGATCCGCTATGCGGATACTGGTCTGGTTGGCGAGTTGTCAGCCAAAGCCGCCGCTGAAGGTTATGGCATGATCAAGCTGCACGAAATTGAGTTGCAGCATGTCGAAGCCGCCCGCGCCGCCATCGGACCGGACATCGCCCTGACCGACGATGTGAACTGCAACTGGACTGAGGCGCATACAAATAACTGGGCGCGCGCCCTCCGCGATATCGACCTTTTATGGTTGGAAGAGCCGATTTTCCCACCTGAAGATTTCGCCGCCCTCGCCCGTCTTCGCCAATCCACTGGCCTCGCCATCGCGACGGGCGAAAACCTCTGCACCGCCCAGCAGTTTGGCGAATTGATCAACGCGGGTGGCGCCGATTACGTGCAGCCCAGCGTCACCAAGATCGGCGGTCTGGCGGAAACGATGGAGACGCGCCGCCTCACCGCTGCGGCGGGGTTGAAAACAGCGCATCATGCGCCCTATTTCGGGCCAGGCGCGCTAGCGACTTTGCATTGCCTCGGCGCTGCGCCGTCAGAGGAATACTTCGAATATCTCTACGTCGACCGCGAGGCGAGCCTGTATGGTGACGCGCTGACGCCGACCAGTGGGCGCATTGCGATCCCCAATGGCCCCGGTTTGGGCGTAGAGCCCGACGATGAAGTCATCGCAAAATATCGCGTCTGAGCGACTGCTGCCCTGCAAAGCGGCCATGATGCGCCGCTTCTAACCGCGTTCTGACGTTTGCGTCAGCCTGCCTAGATTAGAGACCGAACAGTTCATATCTATCGCTCATGACAGCGATAGAGGTTCACAACTTCCCCACCTACACCCGCGATGAGCGGAAAGCAGACGCCATCGTCCGCGCCTTGGGCGTCGGCATGGCGCTGGTTGCAGCTCCCACCCTGGTCTGGGAGACTGCGCCCGACAATCAGGGTGCCGCCATCACCTATGGGTTCGCCCTGCTGGCGATGTTGATCGCATCCGCCGCTTACAACATGAGACGCCCCTCCAACCTGAAAGCGCGCCTGCGCCAGTTCGACTATTCCGCGATTTTCCTGAAGATCGCCGGCGGGTATACACCCGTCGCGCTGGCGCTGATCGGCGGCGGACATGGGTGGACCCTGTGGGGCGCGGTTTGGGCCATCGCGATCACCGGGATCACGTTCAAGCTGACGCGGCCGGTCTTCGTAAAGAAAGGCGCTCTCGCGCTCTATATCGCGATGGGCTGGGCGATTATGTTCTGTTCAAACCAGCTCGTCTCACTAACCTCGGACGTGCAGTTGGGCCTGATCGCCGCTCGCGGACTGACCTACTCGATCGGCGTCATTTTCCACATTTGGGAAAGCCTGCCCTATCAGAACGCCATCTGGGATGTGTTTGTACTGGTCGGATCAGCACTGATCTTCGGCGCGAACTGGTTAATCCTGACAGGCATGTAAGAGTCAGGCGAAGGGAACGACGTAGGGCCCTTCGGGAATGACCGCGATCTCTGCATCGCCGTGCGCCGCCATCGCCTCAGCGATCGCCGCGCTCAGGTCCGTGGCTTCGCCTACGCCAGTCACCCCATGCCCTTCGCCGAGGTTCGGCGCATACAGCACAATCTGACCGACGCGCATCGGCTTAAGCTGCATTTCCGTCTGCCATTCATCCACGTCTGCCAATGCTTTTTCCTGAATCGAAGCCAGGAATTTTTCAGGTCCCATTGCAACCAGCCGTTCCTGAGCGGCACGAAATTCCTCTGACCCGACGCCTTCCTCGCACTCGGATGCGATGATCAGGGTGCCGCCTTCCTCCAGCACGCCAAGCGGCGTCACCATGCCTTTGACGGTCTGGTAATAGGTCTTGTCCAACGGATAGCCCGCCGAGGACGTGACCACGGTTTTGAACCGACGCCCCACCTGCACCTCGCTGCTGGCGCGCGCGTAATCGACTGCGGCGAGATGGCTCTCGATGATCTCGCCAAATCTGACGAACGCCAGTTTGCGCTGATCGTCCAGC
>CBFHXH010000022.1:0-34138 GCA_965659735.1 uncultured Pikeienuella sp. | reverse complement strand
CTGAAGCCAGAGCATGAGGTCGTCTCTTCAGCTTCGTGCACCACAAACTGCCTCGCGCCGATCACAAAGGTGCTGCGTGAGCTTTGCGGGATCGAACAGGGCTTTATGACCACGATCCACGCCTATACTGGCGACCAGCCAACGCTGGACGCCAGCCACAAGGATCTCTACCGCGCCCGCGCGGCGGCAAGCTCGCTGATCCCGACCAAAACCGGCGCCGCGAAGGCGATTGGCCTGGTGATCCCCGAAATGGAAGGCGTGCTGGACGGCGTCGCAATGCGCGCCCCAGTGCACAACGTGTCAGCCGTCGACCTGACTTTCACGGCGTCCCGCGATGTGGCACCTGAGGAGATCAACGAAGCGATGCGCGCCGCCGCCAAAGGCGAACTCGCAGGCATTCTCGACTATACCGACGACATGTTGGTGTCGGTCGATTTCAACCATGATCCGCATTCATCGATCTTCCACACCGATCAGACCCGCGTGATGAACAAGCGTTTCGTGCGAGTTCTCAGCTGGTACGACAATGAATGGGGCTTCTCGCATCGTATGTCGGACCTCGCTGCGCTGATTGGTCAGCAGATGGGCCGCGTGGCGCCGTCGAAGGCCGCCTAGGCGGCGCAACTAACTGTGTGATGAAACAGCGACGGGTTCGCGCTTAGGCGGTCGCTGCTTGCGTAAAGGGGTGAGGCGATGTTCAAAATTCTCGATGATCTGGAAATGACCGGCAAACGTGTTTTGATCCGTGTCGATCTGAATGTGCCGATGCAAGATGGCCGCGTCACGGATGACATGCGGCTGCGTGCGGTGAAAGAGACTGTGCAAGACGTTCTCGCAGCGCAGGGAAAACCAATCCTCCTCGCCCATTTTGGCCGCCCCAAAGGTCAGCGCGAGCAATCCATGTCGCTGGCCCCGATCGTCGACGATCTTTCCACCGCGATTGATGCGCCGATATTTTTTGTTCCGGATTGCATCGGCAAGGTGGCGACCACCTCGATCGAAATGATTGGGCCTAAGGGTGTCATCCTGTTGGAAAACACCCGTTTCCATAAAGGCGAAGAGGCGAATGAGACTGAGTTTGTGAATGCCCTCGCCGAGCTTGGCGATGTCTACGTGAACGACGCCTTCTCGACCGCCCATCGCGCCCACGCTTCGACCGAGGGCCTGGCTCATCTTATGCCAGCCGCCGCTGGCCGCCTGATGCAGAAAGAGCTTGAGGCGCTGACCTCCGCCCTCGGATCACCAGAGCGGCCCGTGATCGCGGTTGTCGGCGGGGCTAAAGTGTCCACCAAGCTAGAACTCCTCGGCAATCTCTGCAATCGCGTCGATCAGATCGTCATCGGCGGCGGAATGGCCAACACCTTCCTCGCCGCGATGGGTGCCGAGGTCGGCAAATCGCTCTGCGAAGCTGAAATGATCAACACGTCCCACCAGATCATGTCGAAGGCATCGCAGGCAGGATGCGAGATCGTTCTTCCCTCCGATGTCGTCGTCGCAAAAGAATTTAAAGCCGGCGCCGCATCCGAAGTTGTCTCTTCTATGGAATGCCCGTCTGATGCAATGATTCTCGATGCGGGACCGGCCTCGGTAGCGGAAATCATGAAGCGTTTTGAAGCAGCGAAAACCATCGTCTGGAACGGTCCGCTTGGCGCCTTCGAAATCACTCCATTCAACGCGGCGACGGACGCTGCGGCGTTGAAGGCGGCGGAACTGACCAAGGCTGGCGCGGTTCTGACGGTCGCAGGCGGCGGCGATACGGTTGCGGCGCTGAACGCCAGCGGCGTGGGCGCTGACTTCACATATCTTTCGACCGCAGGCGGCGCGTTCCTTGAGTGGATGGAAGGCAAGAACCTGCCCGGCGTCGCGGCGTTGAAGGGTGCAGCTTAGTCGCAAGCTACCCTCAGGTTGCAATACGTAATACCAATAATTACCTAGGGCGCGTATAGTCGAGCTCTCACAATAACGGAGGTCACTCATGCGAATCGTCCCATTCGCGCTCGCCGCGGCGCTTGGCGCCGCGCCTGCGCAAGCTCAGCCGATTGAACTGCCGCAACCGCTGATAAAATTCAGCGAGGCCGTCGCCCATATCCTGCTGCAAACGGCGGTATCCGCTGCGCGCAGTCAGGTTGAGCTGACCTATGACGATATCGTGCTGGATCTCGCGGCAGGCCGAATGGCGCTGAAAGGCCTTGATGTGCGCCCTGACTTGCCCTGGGTCGAAGCAGGCGGCTGCGCGGCCAGCGCTGAAGCGATTGAGTTCTTTGGCCCGGCGGATTTCACTGTCAGTACGGGACGAGTTGAGATTATCGGCCTCAACCTGCCGCTTGCGTGTCTTCCGCCTGATCAGCAGGGCATGATTGCCGCCGCGGGATATGATGCGGTGCGGGCGGCGAGCTTGTCGGTCGATTTCGACTATGCGGCAGGCCCTTCCACGCTGGATTTCACCATTGCCGCGACGCTGACGGATGCGGTCGCGTTGGAGGCGGCGGTTGAATTTGACTATTTCTGGGTGCAGACGCCAGGCCCTTTCGAAGATGAGTTTGGCGACACAGATGAATTCGACGGCCCACCAGAGGGTGAGCCGGTCGCCGACCTGGCCTTCGCGGAAATTTCGCTGGATGACATTGGGCTGCTGGAACGTGCGGGGCCGATGCTGGGTGCCATGATCGGTGGCTTCGAAGCCGTACCCCTCATGATTGAAGGTGGGATCCTGCAGGAGCTTGGCCCCGCTGCCCAGCCTTTTGCCGTTGAGATGCGCAGCGCTGTCGAAGGCTTTCTTTCGGGTGAAGAAAAACTGGTTTTGACCATCGCCCCTGATGCGCCGATCCGCCTGACCCCGGGCTTGACCGAAGATTCTCAGACACTGTTCGCCACCCTGTCGCCCAGCGCATCGGGCCAAACCGCAGCGTCGAATGCCCTGATTGACCGCTCACTTTTGGAGGCGGCGCTCACCACCGGTGAGGTGTCGGACGAAGAGCGTCTTATCGTCGGCGCGGCGCTGGCGACCGGCCTTGGCGCACCAAAGGCGCCTGAGGCGGCGCGGGCCGTCCTGACGCCACTTGTGGAAGCGCTGGATCCCGAGGCGGCGCTGATCGCCTCGGAAAGCTATGGCTATGATGACCTACAGGCGGCTTACGAACTTGCCCTCGTTGCAGCTGCAGGCGGAGCGGACGGCGCGCTCGCCCGGCTCGACAGGCTGGAGACGCGGCTTAGTTACGCCGCCCTCAGCGAAGCGCAATTCGCCGTTTCCGAGCTGTGGCCGCTGGAAGATGCAGGCGCTCTCTTTGAAAGTGGCGACCTCGCCGCGATGCGGGATCTTGCCGCTGATCTCGATCGTGGGATCGGCGCGCCTCGGGATTATGCCCGCGCTTATGTGCTCGCCGCGCTTGCGGCGGCGGGCGGTGACCGGGGCGCTGCCGCGTTGATGAAACGGATCGACACGCTGATGTCGCGGCGCGGCGCTGGATCGGACGGCTGGGTCAAGGACCGCGCCGACGCGTCGGAAGAGGCGATGGCCATCTGGCTGGATGAAGGGCTGGTGGACCGCCTCGCTGAATAGATATTTCGACGGGCGGGGTCCCTTAGGCGCCGCCCTCGGTCGCCGGCGGACTTGAACTTTCGCATGGGCCTCGCTAGGCAACAGGCGAGATATTTATAGCCGGAGATCACCCGATGAAAGCCACAGGCGTCGTTAAAAAAATCCTCGCGAACTACGAGGGCGAAACGCCCGGCGTGAAGGGCAAGCTTTGCCAGATGCTGATGAATGGCAAACTGGGTGGCACCGGCAAGATGATCATCCTGCCTGTCGATCAGGGCTTTGAGCATGGTCCGGCGCGAAGCTTTGCGCCGAACCCGGAAGGCTATGACCCGCATTACCACTACAAGCTGGCGATTGACGCCGGGCTGAACGCCTACGCCGCGCCACTGGGCATGCTGGAAGCGGGCGCAGACACCTTCGCTGGTCAGATCCCGACGATCCTGAAGGCGAACTCGGCAAACTCGCTGATGGGTCCGGGCGCCGGCAAGAACCAGGCGATCACGGCGTCGGTCGACGATGCGCTGCGTCTTGGCTGTGCAGCGATTGGCTTTACGATCTACCCTGGTTCCGACATGGCGCTGGACATGTTCGAAGAAATCTCCGCCCTGCGTGAAGAGGCCGCGGCGAAGGGCGTCGCAACCGTGATCTGGTCCTACCCACGCGGCGAAACCCTGTCGAAGGAAGGCGAAACCGCCATCGACATCGCTGCATACGCCGCGCAGATCGCGGCCCTGCTGGGCGCCCATATCATCAAGATCAAGCTTAGCACCGACCATCTGGAGCTGGGCGAAGCGAAGAAGGTCTACGAAGCGCAGAATATCGACGTGGCCACGCAGGCGGCGCGAGTGAAGCACTGCATGCAGGCGTCGTTCAACGGCCGCCGCATCGTCGTCTTCTCTGGCGGCGCGGCGAAAGGCTCGGACAGCGTTTATGACGACGCTCGCGCAATCCGCGACGGTGGCGGCAATGGCTCGATCATCGGGCGGAACAGCTTCCAGCGCAGCCACGAAGACGCGCTGGGCCTGCTCAGCGATCTGGTCGACATCTACAAGGGCAAGGCCTGATTTGGCTAAGAACACGGGCCCCACAGCGGCGCTGGATCCGCGTGCGCTGATCCTCGATGCCTATCGCATCGACGGCATTGTCGAAGCGGATTGCCGGTCGATCTATTTCGACTGGGCGATGGGGAGCAGCGTGGATCGGGACATGGTCGCAGACACCAAAGCGTTGCTGGCGTTCTATGAAGCCAGCGCGCCTGATCACCCGATGACCAAGGTCCTGCGCGAGGGTGGGTCAGCCATGCCACGTGGTCGACGTGGCGGTCGCAACGGGGAACGTCGGACGCACTGACACGCGCCGTGCGTGATCGAAGATTGTGACATTTGTCATCGACCGGTTGAGCTGACGCGGCGATCTTGATCGCCACAATGCGTAGCCTACCTGGTCCGATGCGTTTCAACGGCCCGCGCCGACGTAAGGTTTACGTCGGCGTTTTGGTGCCTGAGGGGCGCCTGTTCACGTCAGCGCATCATAGGCTTCGACCAGACGCGCCGCTTGCTGGGTCACATCCGCAGCGCTGGCGCCGGGACGATACAGTGCGCCGCCTATGCCAAACCCGGTTGCGCCGGCGACCCGCCATTCATCGAAGTCTTCCGCCCCAACGCCGCCAACTGCGTAAACGGGTGTGGATTTCGGCAAAACATCGCGCAGCGCCTTCAAACCCTTTGATCCCATTTGAAAGGCCGGGAATATCTTCAATCCATCGGCCCCGGCTTTTAAGGCGGCGAAGCATTCGGTCGCGGTATAGACGCCGGGATAGGCCGCCAGCCCCCGCCGCTTGGTTTCTGCGATCACTTCTGGGTCCGCATTGGGCGACACGATCAGCCGTCCGCCCGCATCCGCAACCGCCGCGACATCGCCGGGCGTCAGGACTGTTCCCGCGCCGATTTCGGCGACATCGCCAAACGCCTGGGCCAGTATCGCGATGCTGTCCAGTGGGTCAGGCGAATTCAGCGGCACTTCGATGCGCGTCACGCCCGTTTCGATCAACGCGGCGCCGATCGCCTCTGCTTCGTCCGGGCGCAGGCCGCGCAGTATCGCGATTATGTTTCTGGCCATCCTATCCCATCCCCATCTGGTGCAGCGCGACCAGCCCGCGCAGCGTCGCCGCGGTCGCCGACGCCGTGATCGGGGCCGCCCCCTGCGCTGTCAGCGCTGCGGCGTAAGCATCGGCCTGCGCCCCATCGCCCAGCACTGCGACTTGGCGGCCCAGCCAATAGGATCGCGCCGCCGCCAGCTCCATCCCGATCAGATAGCCTGAGGCGGCGGCCCGTGCAGCGTTTGGCGTGGGGCCCTGCAATAGCGACGTCGCGCGCAGGGAAAAGAGGCGCGCGGCCAACGCCTCTGGCCGGCTCATCGCATCAGACACGGCCTCGGCGAAGGCGTCATCGTCCCAGCCGTCGCCGATATCGTGGCGCAGTACGGATTGTGCGGCGATCAGGGCAAAGATCTCGCCCGTCATGAAGGTGCGAAAGCTGACAATTTCGCCCGCGCTGATATGGACCCACTTGGTGTGTGTGCCGGGCAGGCAGATCACGCCATCGAAGTCTGACATATCCATCAGAAACCCGGCGATCTGCGTTTCTTCGCCCCGCATGACGTCTGGTGGGGTCGCCTGTGCGACGCCGGGGGCGATATGGACGGACAGGCGCGGGTCGGTGACCGGCGCCTCGATCAAGTGGGACGTCAGCGCCGGGCAGGGCGCGTTGCGATAGGGCGCTTCCACCCAGCCTTGCTTTGCCCCGACCATGCCGCAGGCGTAGACGTCGCTGGCCGACAAAAGCCATGGGTCGATCAGGCGGATCAGCGCCGTTTTGAACCCGCCGGGGGCTAGCGTGGCCATGCCATCATTACTTGCCGCTTCGGCGCTGACGCTGGCACCATCCATTGCCCAGGCGCGAAGGCGCGAGGTGCCCCAATCTACTGCGATCCACTTCATCAAGCGGCCTTTCCCTGCCGGTTTGCACCCTCCTTACCCCGGCAAAGGGGGCTGAGGAAAGGCTCATGCACCTATCGATCTGATGAATATTGACTGAATAATATGCGAAAAATGGGACAAAAAAGTCTCGCAATGTCCCTTTTTTGCATGTTTTGGTTGCTAATCCATCCCATTCGGTAGACAACGGCACCGTAAAAGGGCTGCGGGCGCACTGGCGCCATGCAACGGCCCATGAAAAGGGATTGCGACGGAATGATCGGACAAGCGGCTGACAAACAAGGGGCCTCGTGATGGCGTATGATTACATCATCGTGGGCGCTGGATCAGCTGGCTGCGTCGTCGCCAACCGTCTGTCAGCCGACCCGAATGTTCGCGTGCTGCTGTTAGAGGCGGGCGGGCGCGACCTGAACCCGTGGATCCATATTCCCGTCGGCTATTTCAAAACGCTGCATAACCCTAACACTGATTGGCGGTACAAGGCTGAGCCTGACCCCGGCCTGAACGGACGCGCGCTGGACTGGCCGCGGGGTAAAACGTTGGGTGGGTCATCCTCCATCAACGGGCTGCTTTATGTGCGCGGGCAGAAGGAAGACTATGACCTTTGGGCTCAGATGGGGAACAAGGGGTGGGGATATGATGATGTTCTGCCTCTCTTCAAGCGGTCCGAAACCCATGAAGATGGCGAAGGCGGCATTCATGGCGGGTCAGGCGGCCTGGCCGTGTCGCGCATCCGCGCCAAAAGCGATATCGCCGAAGCGTTCATCAACGCAGCCGTCGAAATGGGAGTGCCGCGCACCGAAGATTACAACAGAGAAGATCAGGAAGGCGCAGGCTATTTCCACCAGACGGCGAAAGGTGGCTTTCGCTGTTCCAGCGCTCGGGCGTTCCTGAACCCGGCCAAGAAACGACCGAACCTCGACATCATCACCCACGCCCATACCGAGGGGCTGATCTTGGCAGACGACGACCCGAAAAAAGTCATTGGCGTTAAGTTCAACCGCAAGGGCGATCCGCATCGCGAAATGCTGCGCGACGGCGGCGAAGTAGTTCTGTCCGCCGGTGCCATCGGCTCGCCCCAGATTTTGGAGTTGTCGGGCATCGGCCGCCACGAAGTGCTCAGCGCCGCAGGCGTGGAAACCCGGCACGAACTGTCCGGTGTTGGCGAGGCGTTGCAGGACCACCTTCAGATCCGCCTCGTCTACGAAGTTACCACGCCCACGCTGAACGACGCGATCAACAAGTTGATCCCGCGCGTAGGCATCGGCATGCAGTATTTCCTGTTCCGCAAAGGCCCGATGAGCCTCGGCGCAAGCCAGGTCGCAATCTTCGCCAAATCGATGGAAGGGCTGGAAACACCGGATATCCAGTTCCATTTCCAACCCCTCAGCGCTGACAAGCCGGGGATCGAAATGCACCCGTTCTCGGGGATCACATCCTCTGTCTGCCAATTGCGTCCGGAAAGCCGCGGACACATCCATGTCCACAGCCCGAATTCTGCGGACTACCCAAAGATCGTGCCGAATTATTTGTCGGCGTCGGCCGACCAGCTTTGTGCCATCCGCGCGGTGAAATTTGCGCGGGCGATGACCAAGACCAAGGCGCTGTCGCCATTTGTGGTGCGCGAGCACGTGCCAACCGGCGACCCGCAGTCGGACGAGGAATTGCTGGAGACCGCGCGCAACATCAGCCAGACGATCTATCACCCGACCAGCACCTGCCGGATGGGCAATGATACCGAGGCCGTGGTGGATGATCGTCTGCGCGTGCATGGCGTTGGCGGCTTGCGAATCGCGGATGCGTCGATCATGCCCGCGATTGTCAGCGGCAACACCAACGCCCCGACGATCATGATCGGCGAAAAAGCCAGCGACATGATCCTGGAAGATCGCAAAGCGTAAGAGGCGCCCAAATGACCGGTATCGCAGACATCATGGCCGCTTCAAAAGCTTCGAAACCCCGAATTGCGCTCGCCGAAGGCGAAGACAAACGCATTGCCGAAGCCGCAGTGCGCGCCGCAGCCGACGGTCTGGCTGACGTCGTGATCGTCGGCGACCCCGCGGTGATCGCGGGGTTGGGCGTAGACGGATCTGAAAGTGTGGAGGCGGTGAACCCCGCCACGTCTGAAAAGCTGGACGCCTACGCCGCCGCCTATCATGATCTCAGAAAGCACAAGGGCTTGGATGAAGCCGCAGCGCGGGCCGCCATGCTGTCACCCCTTGGGTTTGCCGCGATGATGGTGCGCCAGGGCGATGCGGATGGCACAATTGGCGGAGCGGTCGCAACGACGGGTGAAACCGTGCGCACGGCGCTGCAGATTGTCGGTGTCGCGCCGGACAGCAACATAGTGTCGAGCTTTTTCCTGATGCTGCTTGGCGCGCCGCATAACCGCCCCGTCGTTTTTGCGGATTGCGGGTTGGTGATCGAACCCAGCGCCGAACAGTTGGCCGATATCGCCATTGCTTCGGCCGCGTCATACGCCGCTTTGACGGGCGGCGAACCGCGCGTGGCCATGTTGTCGTTTTCCACCAAAGGCAGCGCCAAGGATGCGTCCATCGACCGAGTGAACGAGGCGCTGGGACTGGTGCAGTCCCGCGCGCCCGACCTGAAGATTGACGGCGAGTTGCAGTTTGACGCCGCATTCGTGCCCGGCGTCGTGGCCAGCAAGGCGCCGGGATCGCCTATCGAAGGGGCGGCGAATGTCTTTGTCTTTCCGAACCTGAATGCAGGCAATATCGGCTATAAGATTGCGCAGCGGATCGGCGGCGCGACGGCGCTGGGCCCAATCCTCCAGGGCCTTGCGAAACCTGCGAATGACCTTTCGCGCGGCTGCACGGCGGAGGATGTCTATCAAATGATCGCTGTGACCGGCGCACAGGCGGCGGCGAAATAAGCGCGCCGTGGGATTATCAGGTTTTGGGGCTGAGCGGACGTTCGGGGTTGGCGCTGACCGCATCGGAATCAAGCCGCAAGTGCCGATGCGATTGTCAGGCCGTCCCGACGGTCTGACGCTTTGGGAGCGGGGCGCCAGGCGGACAGTTCGGATGAACTTTGCATAGATCAATCAAGAAGATCGGCGGTTACGGCGTCAGCCCACGGCCTGACTCTCTCATCGGCTATTGTTTTTCTCCACCGCCCCGGACTTGATCCGGGGGCTCGATAGGTTGTGCGCTTCGTTTTTCGAGGTCCAGGGTCAAGCCCGGGACGGTCGGGAACACTAACGTCCGATCAGCCCTAAATGCAGCCAATCACCCATCGCAAACAGTCATTGCGATAGAATTGACATTGTAAACGCAGCTGCGCAGTTCCGCCAATCCGACAAGCCAGATTGATCTGAAATCGCGCTATCTGCGTTCAATGCCCGAAACGCCAATTTCATCCCCTGTCGAGGGGTCGAACACCCGCATCCGTTCCGCGCCTTCGGCGTCTTTGGTCACAAATGTCAGCGCATCTTCGGTCGCGCCAACGGCAGTGATCACCTCGCCCGCTGGCAAGGTCACCTGTTCGGCGTCGATGGCGGGCGCGCCGCCATCTTCAGACGAAATCCGCCAGATCAGCGTCGCCGCAACCGTGATCATCCCGAAAATCAGAACAATTGTCAGGGCTGAGACAAGACGCCTGAGCGATCTGAGTTGCGGAACCTCGCGCCAATCTTCACTGTCGTCTGTCATGAGTGATCCAGATGTAGACGCCCCGATGGGCGAGTTGATGTTGCTGACGACGGGCGAGGCGGGCCGCCTCGACAAAGCCCTCGCCGCTACTGCGCCTGCGGGCGTGTCCCGGTCGCGGTTGACCGCGCTAATACGCTCCGGGGCGGTCGCCCGTCAAGGCGGCGTGCCTGTGACCGACCCCAAGGCCAAGGTCAAGGCCGGCGAAGCTTTCGAAGTCACGATGCCCCATGCCGAAGACCCTGATCCAACGCCGGAAGACATTCCCCTGACAATCGTGTTTGAGGATGAACATCTGATCGTCGTCGAAAAACCAGTGGGCATGGTCGTCCACCCAACGCCCGGCGCGCCCAGCGGCACACTGGTCAACGCGCTGCTGCATCACTGCGGCGACAGCCTGTCAGGCATCAATGGCGTGAAACGGCCTGGCATCGTGCACCGGATCGACAAAGATACGTCTGGCTTGCTAGTGGTCGCCAAAACGGATGCGGCGCATCACGGGTTGGCGGACCTGTTCGCAGCGCATGATCTGGACCGCGAATATCTGGCCATCACGCGCGGTGCGCCAAACCGAGCGGATCCCCGCCTTATGGGCACGCCCGGCGTCAGCATGGATGGTCCCCGGTTTCGCGTCGAGACACTGATTGGCCGCCACCCGGCGGATCGCAAGAAAATGGCTGTGGGCCGCCCACCCCGCGGCGAAGACGGCCGCGTTGCGATTACCCGTTTCCAGGTTGAAAACAGATTATCCGACCGCGCCGCGTTGATCAGGTGCCGGCTGGAAACCGGGCGCACCCATCAAATCCGCGTGCACCTTGCCCATCTGGGCCACGGATTGGTCGGCGATCAGGTCTATGGACGTGGCAAAACCCACGGCCTGCCTGACTTTGCAGCTAATTTTCCCCGTCAGGCGCTGCACGCGGCCACGTTGGGCTTTGTGCACCCCATCTCAAGAAAATATGAACAGTTTGTGAGCGATTTACCGACGGATATGGCCGCATTGATCGTGTCATTGTCAGAACGCAGACTTGAACCCTGAGATATATCTCACCATCTCAAGGCTAGAAGCGCGCCCAGTCGCGTAAGGAGGTGACATGAGCTACACAAATCTTCCCGCCCCGTCCCCGGAAGCCGGCCTCAGCCGCTATCTGACCGAAATCCGCAAGTTCCCGATGCTGGAGCCTGAGCAGGAATACATGCTCGCGAAGGCATGGGTGGACCATGAGGATAAGGACGCGGCGCACCAGATGGTCACCTCGCACCTGCGCCTCGCGGCTAAAATCGCCATGGGCTACCGTGGCTACGGCCTGCCAACCGCAGAGGTCGTGTCCGAAGCCAATGTCGGTCTGATGCAGGCGGTCAAACGCTTTGACCCTGAAAAAGGCTTCCGCCTTGCGACCTACGCGATGTGGTGGATCCGCGCCTCGATCCAGGAATACATCCTGCGGTCATGGTCCCTTGTGAAGATGGGCACCACCGCCTCGCAGAAGAAACTGTTCTTCAACCTGCGCAAAGCCAAGAACAAGATCGGCGCGTTGGAAGATGGCGATTTGCGCCCGGAACACCTGGAAAGGATCGCAACCGATCTGAACGTGTCTGAGGCTGACGTCATTTCGATGAACCGCCGGATGGGCGGGGGCGGCGACGCCTCGCTGAACGCTCAGGTGGGCGGTGCGGAAGGCGAAGGCGCGGCGGAATGGCAGGATTGGCTGGCCGATGACGACGCGGATCAGGCGTCTGACTACGAAGCGCAGAATGAACTGGACAGCCGCCGCGATCTTTTGATCGAAGCGATGGCGACGCTGAACGAACGCGAACGCCATATCCTGACAGAGCGTAAGCTGAAGGATGACCCGGTGACGCTGGAAGAACTGTCCGGCGAATACGACGTCAGCCGCGAACGCATCCGCCAGATCGAAGTGCGCGCGTTCGAAAAGCTGCAGAAGAAGATGCGCGATCTCGCCGCCGAAAAGGGCATGCTGCGCACCGTAAACTGACCCACCCGCAGCCAGAAAACCAGCCAGCAGCGACATGAAATCCAGGCCAATCCGTCACCGGGTTAGCCTGTTCGCTTTGACAGGAAAATACTGTTTTGGCTGACACGAAACCACGCCTGAAAAAACGCCCCCGATTTCTGACCGTTGCGCGCGCCGTGCGGCTGACCCCGAACATGATCCGCGTCACCTTCGCTGGCGACGCGCTCGAAGGTATCCCGACCGATCGCGCGGGGGGCAACTGCAAGCTGATGATCCCGTGGCCAGGGCAGGATTTCGACAGCTTTTCAGCCCAGATCGACTGCCCCGTCGGCCGGATAATCCCAAGCCGACCACACGCACCTGCACAATTCGCCAATTTCGCACTGTTCCGCTTGAGATCGAAATTGATTTCGTCGCCCATGGTGATGAAGGCCCCGCATCGGCGTGGGCCGAGGCGGCAAAGCCGGGTGCTTTCCTGGGCTTTGCCGGGCCGAGCGATCCCAAGGTCGTGGATTTTGACGCCGACTGGTGCCTGCTGGCCGCAGATCTGTCTGTGCTGCCCGTCGCCTCGGCGGCGTTGGAGGCGATGCCGCGCAACGCCAAAGGCGTCGCCCTCTTTGAAGTCACCGACCCCGCCGACAGGCAGGACATCGACGCGCCCGAAGGGGTCGAGATCAGGTGGCTGCACCACCCGCACCGGCACCAGCCTTCAGCGGCGCAGGAAGATATTGTCCGCGCGCTCGACTGGCCCGATGGCTGCGTGCGGACCTGCATCGCGGGCGAATCCGGGGTGATCAGGGCGCTGCGCGGGTACCTGCATAACGAAAAGAACCTGCCACGGGCTGATACCTATATCTCCGGCTACTGGAAAATCGGGCTGGTTGAGGATGAACACCAGATCCTGAAACGGGCTGAGGCCTGATCGTCGGAAACCTGCGCCATCAGGAAGGCTGTTGAAATCACGCAGTCTTTCGCGTCTCATCCCTTGAAAGCAACCGGGAGGGATCGTCGATGGACGTTGAATGGCAAAACCTGAAGGCGCAGGATCTGCGCGCGCTGGCGAATGAGAACGCTGTCGTCGTGATCCCCATCGCGTCGATTGAACAGCACGGGCCGCATCTCCCTGTGATGACCGACACCCGACTTGGCCACGAAATTGCGATCCGCGCCGCGCGCAAGGCGCAGGCAGATCGCCCCACGGTGGTCACGCCAGTGGTGTGGATGGGGTTGTCGGAACATCACATGCCCTTTGGCGGCACGCTGATCGTCAGCCACGCCACGTTCCGCGCGATTCTGCGCGACCTGATCACATCCGTTATGCGCCACGGGTTCCGCGACATCCTGATCTCGAACAGCCATGGCGGCAACATCATCGCCATGCAGCAGATCGCGGATGAACTTTCGCCAGAACTGGGCGCCACCATCGTCACCACGACCTATGTGACAGAGGGCGGCGAGGCGTTTGCTTCGCTGATGGACGATCAGCCCAACGTCATGCATGCGTGCGAGGGGGAGACGTCGATGATGATGGCGGTGGAGCCTGCCCTGGTCGACGACAGCGATCTCGCGTTATTGAAATCGATGGGGCAGGGCGCGTCAGGGTTCCTGAAAGCGGGCCACGCATCCTATCGCTGGCGGCCCTTTGCGCATGTCACCGGCAACGGTGTTGCAGGCGATCCGACCAACGCCACCGTCGAAAAGGGCGAAGCGTTGCTGGAGGCGGGCGCCGCTGCTGTCGCAGCTTTGATCACCAACCCTGAAACCTGGGCCGCGCCCGGCGATCAACGTGGCGATAGCTTAGCTGGTGTACCCTTTCGGCGCGACTGATCGGGCCGCATTACAACTTTAGTCACTTGCCCGCCGCCCCGCGCATCACCAATGTAGCGGGGCGGAAGTATTTTTATGGCGAAGCATTTTACACCAACCGAATGGGCGGCGATTAACGCAGGCCTTGATGCGGCGCCGGATAGATACGGCTGGCCTGAACACCGATCTGGCTCGCTAATACTGCCTTCCTTCAACATCCGCAAACTGGGCGACCTCGACAACAAGACGGACGGTGCCTTTGACCTGATCGCCCGCTTCATCGCCCAACGTGATCTGATCGCAGTGCAGGAAGTGTTGGAGGATCTGAGCGCGCTGAAACATGTCGTCGCACTCGCAAGCAATATCGCGGGCGAGCCGTTTGAGTTCATCGCATCCGACATCACCGGCGGGCGTGGCGCGACCGGACCGTCCGTCGAACGGCTCGTCTTTGTTTGCCGCAAAAGTCGGGTTGCGCAGGGCAATGTCGCCGCCGATCTTTCCTTTGATCGCGGCTATATCCTGGATGAGCTCTACGATAAGCGCGTCGACTTTATCGCCGCCGCTGACGCCTACGCCGCCGAATACGCCGAGAAGCGTACCGCTTATGACGCCAAGGTCGCCGCTGCGGCTGCCGCCGGCAAACGCAAGCCGAGCTTTCGGAAACCGATCTTTGTTGCACCGGCGTTTCTGGATTTCATCCGCACGCCGCATGTCGTGTCGTTCGATATCGGAGGGGGCGCGAACCCTTACCGGATCATGGCGGTGAACGCGCATCTACTTTATGTCGACAAGTCGAAACAGGCCGAAGAACGCAAACGGGAATTTGAGGCGCTTTTGACATGGCTGCTGATCCGGGCGGCCAAGCATAAAAGCGAATATCAGGATTTTATCCTGCTCGGCGATCTGAACCTGAGTTTTTCGAAACCCGAAATTCAGCGCCCGCTGATCCACGCGTTGATCAAGACGCTGAACGCCGAATTGAAACGCAGCCGCGCAGCGACGGTCGTCAATTTTGCCCTTCATCGACGATCGCGTCAGCCCGCGGACGGGAAATTTCAGCGTGATCCGCACGAATGCGCACCTGACCGAGACCTTTGATCAGATCGGCGTCTTCGCCCATGACAAACGCCTGCCCAGCTTTGAAGAAAACGAAGACGTGGCCGATCTGGCGCGATCGGATGACGCGTTCGGTTATCAGGTGTTCGATTTCGCCTCGCTGTTCAGCGATACGTTGGTTGGGGCGGATTTTGCGGATCGGCCCAAAAAGGAACGCAGCGCCTTCATCAAACGGTATCACCACGACTTTTCCGACCATATGCCGATCTGGATCAGGTTGCTCCAACCGACCTGACGCTTGGCTGGTCGGCGCCCTGCGATTCATGACGCCTGTTGCAGCGTCACATTTCTTTCGCTTTTCTTGTTAGAGCTGGCGCCGTAGGCGAGCCACTGATGGAAAAGGAAGCGCACAATGACCAAATTCGCACTTAACGGCCTTGGCCGTATAGGGAAACTGGTGATGCGGGCTTTTGCAGCCAAAGGCACCCCCGGCGAGATTGTCTTGCTGAACGATCCCGGCGCCGACATCGCGCAGCACGCCCTTCTGCTGGAATTCGACACGGTTCATGGTCGCTGGGACGCGGATATCAGCCATGATGACGATGCGATCACGGTGAACGGTCAGCGCATGGCCTTCACCTGGACCCGCCGGATTGAAGATTTGCCGCTGGCTGAACTCGGCGTCGATCTTGTGGTTGACTGCACCGGCGTCTTCAAAACGGAACAGGCGCTTCAGCCCTATTACGACGCTGGGGTGAAAAAAGTGGTCGTGTCCGCGCCGGTCAAGGATGACGCAGCGCTAAACATCGTGGTTGGTGTTAACGACCACCTCTATGACGGCTCGCAGACGTTGCTTACAGCGGCGAGTTGTACGACCAACTGCCTCGCGCCGGTGGTGAAGGTGCTGCTGGAAGGGCTGGGCATCAAGCATGGGTCAATGACGACGATCCATGACGTGACCAACACCCAGACGATTGTGGACAGGGCGCACAAGGACCCGCGCCGCGCCCGGTCCGCCCTGAATTCGCTGATCCCCACGACGACGGGGTCCGCCACAGCGATCACGTTGATCTATCCTGAACTGAAAGGCCGCCTGAACGGCCATGCCGTGCGCGTGCCGCTGCTGAACGCCTCGCTGACCGATTGTGTGTTCGAGGTTGAGCGCGAAACAACGGTGGAGGAGGTGAACGCCCTGTTTAAAGCCGCCTCGGAAGGCGATCTGAAGGGCATTCTCGGCTATGAAGAACGCCCGCTCGTGTCCGCCGACTATACCAACGACACGCGATCAACCATCATCGACGCGCTGTCGACCATGGTGGTCAACGGCACGCAGGTGAAAGTCTATGCGTGGTATGACAACGAAATGGGCTATGCGTGGCGGCTGGCCGATGTCGCACGCATGGTCGCCGCCTGATCCGGGGTGATCAGCTTTTGTTTGGAAGGCGCGCGATGAGCGGCGGCGGAGCCTTGGGCCGCGTCGGGGCTTACGTGGCCCAGAAAGGCTGGAAGTTGAAGGCCTTGCGTGTCTTCTGGAATTTCACGTCGCTCAGCACGCCGTGGACGCAAATGCTCATCATAAGACCGAAGGCTGCAATTACCAAAAGCACATACACGGCGTGTTCCTTTAATTCTGAAGATCGCCTCCGTGAAAAAAAACTTGGGTCTGCGACAGTTTCAGGACAGAGCTCCGAGGTGCGACATTGAGCCTGCCTGAAGACCGTTCCAGCGGCTTCGCCGCCTATATCGCCGTCACCGTCGCCTACTGGGCGTTCATGTTGACAGACGGTGCGCTGCGCATGCTGGTTTTGCTGCATTTCCACACACTTGGCTTTTCGCCGGTGCAGCTTGCCTATCTGTTTTTTCTGTATGAATTCATGGGGATGGTCACGAACCTTTGCGCCGGGTGGATCGCGAAACGGTTTGGCCTGACCTCAACGCTTTACGCTGGTTTGACCCTGCAGATCGGGGCGCTGGCCGCGCTGACCCAGTTGAACCCTGCCTGGGGCGTCGCCGGATCAGTTGCTTTTGTGATGGTGGTGCAGGGCGTCTCGGGCGTGGCCAAGGATTTGGCCAAGATGTCGTCGAAAAGCGCGGTCAAATTGCTGGCGCCCAGAGGCGATGGCGCTCTGTTTCGCTGGGTTGCGGTGCTGACTGGGTCGAAGAACGCGGTCAAGGGCTGCGGGTTTCTTCTGGGCGCGGCGCTGCTGGCGACCTTGGGCTTTGACGCCGCCCTGATCGCGATGATGGCGGCGTTGATTGTCATTCTGGCGGCCGTGGCCATTGCGATGCCCGCTGGCCTGCCGCGCGGTGCCAAGGGCGCCAAGTTTCGCGACATCTTTTCAACCTCCGCCGCGGTGAACCGGTTGTCGGCCGCGCGCCTTTTCCTTTTTGGCGCGCGCGATACGTGGTTTGTCGTTGGCATTCCGATCTATTTCTACGCTGTCCTGTCGGATGGGTCTGCGGCTGGGAACCGCGCCGCGTTCTTTCAGATCGGCGTCTTCATGGCGCTGTGGATTATCCTTTACGGTGCCGTGCAGGCCGCAGCGCCGCGTATTCTGAAAGCGCGCGAAAGAGGTCTGGACGCGATGGTCGCCGCCGCACGCGTCTGGGTCGGCGCGCTGACGCTGATCCCCGCCGGGCTTGCCGCCGCTGTCTGGGCGGGCGGCGCGCCGCAGGATTGGCTCACGGTGGTTCTGGTCGTTGGGCTTTTGGCCTTTGGTGCGGTCTTTGCGATTAATTCCTCGCTCCACTCCTACCTTATCCTCGCTTTCACCAGCGCTGAGAGGGTGACCATGGATGTCGGCTTCTACTACATGTCCAACGCGGCGGGGCGGCTTTTGGGCACGCTCTTGTCCGGGCTGTCCTATCAGTTCGGCGGCTTGCCCCTGTGTCTGGGGACGGCGGCGGTGATGGCGGTGCTCAGCTGGCTTTGCGCCGGGCGGCTGGCGCGGGGCTGACCCCACGGCGGGGCTGTTTGTCTCGCGCTGCATGATATCGGTGGGCTAAACAGGAAAGGCCGCGTCATGACCCAGCTCACCATCCGATCCGTCACCTCCCGCATCGTTGCGTTGACACACAAGCGCCCAGTGATCAGCCGCGCCGTCACGGTCACGCAATGGCCGCTTCTCCTGATCGATCTGGAGACGGAGGAAGGGATCATCGGGCGCACATACCTTTCCGCCTACACGATGGACGGCGCAAAGCTGGCGCAGCATCTGGTCCACAGCCTCGTGGACCGATTCAAGGGCGACCCGGTCGCCCCTGTGGATTTCTACGACAAGGCCCGCAAGGCGTTGTTCTTCACGGGTTATGAAGGCGTCACCCTGACCGCCGTGTCGGGCCTTGACATGGCGCTGTGGGACGCGGCGGCCAAGGCGGCGAACCTGCCGCTGGTCGAGTTTTTGGGCGGCGTACGCAAGCCGATCAAGGCCTATAGCTCCTGCGCGCTTTGGCTCAAATCGCCGGAAGAAACGGCGGCTGAGGCGGTGGAACTGCGCGACGAAGGCGGCTTTTCCGCCGTAAAAATGCGCCTTGGCCGCGAAAACCCGCGCGATGACGTGCGCGCGGTCGAAGCTGTAATGGATGCTGTCGGCGGCGATGTTCAGGTCTTCTGCGACTACAACCAGCTCAATACCATGGACGAGGCGATTGAGCGGTGCGAGATGATCGATGATCTGGGCCTCGGTTGGATAGAAGAGCCCATCCGCTATGATGATTTCGACGGTGCGGCGGAACTGAAACGCCGCCTGCGCACCCCGATCCAGATTGGTGAGAATTTCTGGGGCCCGCGTGATCTGTGGCGCGCGTTGCAGCTGGACGCCTGCAATTATGTCATGCCCGATCTGATGCGCATCGGCGGCGTCACAGGCTGGATGCGCGCAGCGGGGATCGCAGGGACGGCGGGTTTGCCGTTCTCATCACATCTTTTCCCCGAAGTGTCGTCCCACATGCTTGCCGTCACCGAAAGCGCGCACTGGCTGGAATGGGCCGACTGGTGCGAAGCGGTGCTTGCTGAGCCCTATACGGTCGAAAACGGCTTTATCACGCCGCCCTACCGGCCCGGCGCCGGGATCGAGTGGAACGAAGACGCCGTCGCGGCCAATCTGGTCGAATGACGGCGTGCGACCGTTGCGCAGCCCGCGCGCGATGGCCTATTGATGCGCAAAACCTCGGTGCACCCGCCGCCCCATCAAAAGGCCAGAAACATGATCACAGACAACGCAACGCTGATTGGCGATATCCGGTCAAAATTCGCCCATGTCGACAGCTGCCCAGTCGCCGGCCCCCGCGTGTTCTTTGAAAACGCGGGCGGCGCGCTGACGTTGAACAGCGTTGTCAAAACCTCCGACCACCACGCGGCGATCCCCGACAACCAGGGCCGCGACAATGAGATGAGCCATGATCTGGTGCGCATCATCAATCAGGCCAAGGCCGACATGCGCGTGTTCTTCAATGCGCCTGAGGGTGATATCTTTGTCGGCGAAAGCGGGACCGAACTGCTGTTCCGCCTGATCATGAACGCCGCCCTTGGCGCCGAAGCGGGCGGCGTGGTCATTGGCTCAACCCTCGAACACCCGGCGACGCGTAGCGCCTGCGCCCGTTGGGCCGGTGTTGCGGGCAAGACGCTGGTGCAGGTCTCGCATAACGATGACACTGGCACGGTCACGGCGGATGATTACCTGCCGCACCTGACGCCGGATATCCGCGTCGCCACGATCCTGCACACCTCGCCCGTCACGGGCATGGGCGTCGATGTTGCCAGCATCGCTGCCGCGATCCGTAGCGTCGCGCCGAACGCCTATATCATTGTGGATGGCATCCAGCACGCCAGCCACGGGCTGATCGACATCGCAGGCTATGACATCGATGGCTACGTGATTTCCCCTTACAAGGTCTTCTCCCGCCACGGCTACGGCGTCGCATGGACCTCGCCCCGCCTGAACGCGCTGCCGCATGACGCGCTGATCGGCGGCCCCGAAGGTGTGTGGGAGCTTGGCACCCGCGACACGGGGACCTACGCCACCATGTCGGACGTCGTTGGCTATTTCCGCTGGCTGGGCGCCGAGGTCAGTGACGAAACCGACCCCCGCAAACAGATTGAGGCGGCAGGCGCCGCGATCCACGCCCACGAAAAGGCGCTGACCGACGCAATGATCTATGGCGTCGGCAACCAAAAGGGCTTGGCTGATATTCTCGGCGTCACGATCCTGGGCGGCGCGGAAAACCCGGCGCGCGAAGGCCTGGTTTCGATGAATCTGGCGGGCGTCGATGCGCCCGATCTGGTGACTAAACTGCGCGAACGCGGCGTGCGCACGCATACCCGCAAGGCGGACCATTATTCCGGCAATATCCTGGATCCGTTGGGCCTGCCGTCATGTGTTCGGGTGTCGATGTGCCACTATAATTCCATGGCTGAGGTGTCGGCGTTTCTGGAAGCGATGCGCGAGATAGCCGAGGGGTAGGTCGCCCAAAGCAAGGCCAGAAATCTCTGTTGCATCGGCCCCTCAAGGCGGATGCGATGACTGACCCCTCTGGACCGGGCCATGCAGGAGACAAGCACACCCTGACCTGAGCGTTTTGTGGTGATTGAGCAGGTTGCCAGACGACACAGCCCCGCACAGAGCGAACGCCTGTTTGTCGCTCAAGTCATGCCCTGCGGAGCCCTGAAACCCCCATCCGCGCAATGCCGCAAATTTTTGCCATCTTGCTGATCCAATTGGGTTGTACACGCGTGGCGATGCGAGATTTGGCGCGAGATTTGGCTCTGACTGACGTCGAGTGGTTCGCTGGCGAAAGCGCCGCAGAATTTGCTTGTAGCTTTTTGCGTTTACGCAAAACGCTTTAGGAGTCGGACGCGATGGCGACGATAACAGCAACAACGCTGATCGATGAACTCGATGGCGGCGCCAGCGCTGAGGCGCTTGGTGGGGCCGGCCTGTCACTGCGTGAAGCGCTGGCGCTGGCGCAGGATGGTGAGCGGGTGGAGTTCGTGGAGAATCTGGATGGCGTCATCAGGATCGCCAGCGGTCGCTCCGAGATGCAGATCGAAGCTAACATCACGATCGACGGCGACAACAGGATCACGATCACCGGCGATGTGGACGACAATGATATCGTTGATGACAATGAACTGACGGACGCGTACCAGACGCGGCTGAACAGTCGCGCGTCCGACAACGAGAAGATCTTTTCAATCGGCAATGGCGGCAATGACAGCCTGCGCTGCAATGGCGGCGACGACACGCTGCGCGGCAACGGCGGCACCTATGATCTGCGCGGCAATGGCGGCGCGGATGTGATCAGGGCCGGTGGTGGCGGCGATACGGTGCGTGGCAATGGCGGGGCGGATAAGCTGCTGGGGCAGGGCGGCGATGACAGCCTGCACGGCAATGGCGGGCGCGACGTCTTCCAATTCCGCACAAGCGACCGCAACGACACGATCCTCGATTACACCCAGGGTCAGGACAGTATCGAGATCCTGAATGGCGTGAACCGCCTTGACGCTTTGGTGTTTGAGCAAGACTTCCGGGACGTTTTGATCAGCTTCGGCGCCGGACAGATCAGGGTCGTGACGGACAATGTCGGCGCATTTACGGAAGATGATTTCATCTTTTGACGCCGCGCCTTAAACTTGGATTTCGCCTGTGATCAGGCCATGATTGGCAATGTGTTAAAAAAGCCTTAAAGTGAAATTAGATCAGAGGGTTATATCTTGTTTCACACGTGATCGGGTCGCTTCACTCTGCGACCAACGGGCAGAACTCCACCGGGTTCATCAGCTTGTTGGTCTGGCTTTCCAGCGCGCCCAGCTCAGCGCTTTTACGGGTATAGGCCAGCCAGTCAGGGTAGGACCAAAGCACTGCGCGCTTTGCTTCGCGATCGCCGGCGTTTTCGTAGACCCAGATGTGGACGTATTCATTCGGGTCGCCGCTTTCCCCTTTCAGGTAACAGAGGGGCGCGCCGAGGCAGCGGAATTGCGGCTCCTTCCCATGTTCTTCGTAGAGCGCCAGATGGGCGGCAAGCGTACCGGGCTTGCAGCGATAGGTGCGGACGTCGAGCAGCATTCAGGTGTCTCTTTTTGGTGTCTTTGCGAAACGGTATCCGGCTTGGCCCTTGCGTCCAAGCACAGCGCGGGGTAAAGCCCGCGCCTCTGACAAACAACAAACGGAAACTTGCGCCATGACGGTGTCCAAACCCGTGATCCTCGGCATCATTGCGATGGCGTCGGTCGTGGTCCTTTCAAACATTCTTGTGCAGCACCTGTTCGGCGATTGGCTGACATGGGGCGCACTCACCTATCCTATCGCGTTCCTGGTCACTGACCTCACGAACCGTGCGCTCGGCGCCGCCAAGGCGCGGCAGGTCGTGTTCGCCGGGTTCGTGGTCGGCGTGATCTGCTCGCTGATCGCCAGCCAGATGGTGTCCGCCGAAGGTTACGCGCTGACGACGCTGCGTATCGCCATCGGCTCTGGCGTCGCCTTCCTGGTGGCGCAGCTGGTCGATGTGTTCATCTTTGACAAGCTGCGGTCGGGCAGCTGGTGGCGGGCGCCGCTGGCGTCAACCCTGATCGGGTCGTCGCTGGACACAGCGTTGTTCTTCTCCATCGCCTTTTCGGCCAGCTTCGCCTTCATTGATGTGAATGATCCGAACGGATGGGCGCTGGATCCTGTGCCATTGCTGGGCGCAGGCCCCGTCTATCCGTTGTGGGTCAGCCTCGCGGTCGCCGATTTTGCTGTGAAACTGGCGCTGGCGCTGGTGGCGCTGGTTCCGTTCCGGGCGCTTTCGGCGCGGATGGCGTAAATAGGGTTTGGCGATCTCATAAACCTGTGGCAACATCTTCGCAGTCGCAACAACTGAAAGGAGGTGGTCCCATGATTCATGAGATCGTTGGTACGTTCAAGGTGTCGAAGTTGATCCGGAAGGGGCAGCCCTCTTTTAGGTGATGCGACGGCGAAAGCCGATAACGCGCTAAGATACTCAGGAAGGGCCGTCCCAATCGGGCGGCCCTTTTGATATGGTGCTGAAATGATCCGAATAAACGATCAGATTTCTATCGCCGAGTGGGAGCTGGCTGAAAGCTTCATGCGCGCTTCTGGCCCCGGCGGACAGAACGTCAACAAGGTGTCGACCGCCGTTGAATTGAGGTTCGAGGCGGATCGGTCCCCGCACCTGGACGGCTATGTCAAAGCCCGCCTGCGACGGCTTGCAGGGCGGCGATGGACCAAGGAAGGCGCCGTGATCATCACCGCGGACAAGCATCGTAGCCAGGCCATGAACCGCGACGAAGCGATGGCAAAGCTGACGGCGCTGATCGCCGAGGCGGCCGAACGTCCTAAGCGGCGGGTCAAAACACGCCCAACGCTTGCGTCCAAGCGGCGCCGGTTGGACGCGAAATCGCAGCGTGGACAGGTCAAACAACTGCGATCAAGGCCGAAGGGTGATGGTGACTGATTGCACGTTTCTGTTGCTGTTTAAGGGATTTTTGACTTTTTGAATTGCGACAAAATTGTGTCGTATTGTATGTTCGACCCAGCTTTGGTTTTGTGAAGACTAGGGGCATGATGGAATTAGTAGTTGGGTTCAGTTGCGTAGCAGTAATGATATGCGTTTTTTATCAATCGGTTGAGGCTGCTTTAGGCGTCTCATCCATTCTTGTGGCGACCATCTTTTTCGCGTTTGGCGCAGGCTGTTTTTTGTGGGGCTTGTTCCTTAACGCTTGGGGCTCACGGGCATACTCGTTCGATGACCGCGCCACTGAAGGCGGGTTTCTGAACTGATTTTCGGCTGTTTCGCCTAGGCGGCCTGGCGGTGCGGATGATCCGCAGCGCCTGTTTCCCATGCAAGGGGCGGTCCCGATTTGCCGTAGAGGCGGTCAAACCGCCACGCAGCCTGGCCCTGCACAGGGCTTGGCCGGTGGGTGCAACGCCAGCGGCTTTCGATTGCGCCCGCAAACCCCTTTGTGGGTGGGATCAAAAGGCCCAAAGGCGGCCGTTTGGACGCCTCTCCCCCCGTTTCCGCAGCTAGCTGCAGCCGGCGCAAGGGCGTCATAGCGGGCGGTTCGACCGGTTCAGCCACCACAAAGGGCGCAGCGCCGGATCGCAGCGCCTCCTCCGCCGACCAGAGGATGTCCAGCGGCCGCGGGCAGGCCGCGATCACCAGGCGGGACGGGTCGAAGAAATCACATAATCCTTCGGGGTTCAGCTGCGTCGCCTCCCACGCGGGGCGGATCCAGATGATCGGCCCGTTCAGACGCCCTGCGATCAAGGCCGCGAAGACGATTGCGGCGGGGCCTGTCGCCTCATGCACGCGGCCAAGCGCCAGATCTGGCGCCGCAGGCCCTAACGACAAGGTGGGAAGAGATCGTCGAATCGATTGCATGTTCCTATTTTGTTCTAATTTATGCTGTGGTGGAAGAGGCAGCTTTTGAAAGCCCCCGGTTTGCCTTTTAAAGAAACGACTTGATAAATGAATGACCGTTCATTTATTTTCTGGACGGAAGGAGATTCGAATGTCCCGTCCTGTCGGCGCGATTGGAAAAGAAACGGCCAGCCGCGCGCGCGAAGCGGCGCTGGCGCTATTTGCGCGCCATGGTTATGCGGCGGTTTCCATGCGGGAAATCGCCGGCGAAGTCGGCGTCGGGGCAGGGGCGCTCTATAACCATTTCACCACGAAACAGGATCTGCTGTTTGAACTGATGTCGGCGCATATGACTGCGCTTATGGCGGCCTGGGCGGACGTGCCTGAGCCTAGCGTCACCCCTGAACAACGGCTTGAGGCGTTCACGCGCTTTCATATCAGGTTTCACGCCGACCGCGCTGACGAGGTGTTCGTCGCGTATATGGAATTGCGCAGCCTCGAACAGCCGAACTTTCACCGAATTGAAAAGATGCGCCGGTCTTATGAAGCCGAACTGGAAGCCATTCTGACCGAAGGTGCCGCAACAGGCGCCTTTCGCATCGAAGACCCCCGCGTCGCAGCGATGGCGATCATCGCGATGCTGACCGGGGTGACCACATGGTACCGTCAAGGCGGACGTCTATCTGCTGGACGGATCGAAGAGATTTACGTTGATATGGTCGCCCGCACCGTGCGGCCCTGAGGAGGATTGAACATGTTCATGGCGTCCATGAATTTTGGCCTTGGCGAAGACATCGAGGCGCTGCGCGAAGCGACCCAGCGCTGGGCGCAGGAACGGCTTGCGCCCATGGCTGCTGATATCGACAAGTCGAACGAATTCCCAGCGGAGCTGTGGAAAGAAATGGGCGATCTGGGCCTGTTGGGCGTGACCGTGGACGAAGAACACGGTGGCCTTGGCCTTGGCTACCTCGCGCATTGTGTGGCGCAGGAAGAAATCGCCCGCGCCTCTGCCTCTGTCGGGCTCAGCTATGGCGCGCATTCGAACCTTTGCGTCAACCAGATCAAGCTGAACGGCAATGACGAACAGAGAGCAAAATATCTGCCACGCCTGATTTCGGGCGATCATGTGGGCGCGCTGGCGATGTCGGAACCTTCTGCAGGGTCGGACGTGGTGTCGATGAAGCTGCACGCCGAGAAGCGCAACGATCGCTTTGTCCTGAATGGGAACAAATACTGGATTACAAACGGTCCTGATGCAGACACGCTTGTCGTTTACGCCAAGACCGATCCTGACGCAGGGCCGCGCGGCATGACCGCCTTCCTGATCGAGAAAGAGATGAAGGGTTTTTCGACCTCGACCCATTTCGACAAGCTTGGCATGCGTGGGTCAAATACGGCAGAGCTGATTTTTGACGACTGTGAAGTGCCTTACGAGAATATCCTCGGCGAAGAAGGCAAAGGCGTGAACGTTCTGATGTCTGGGCTGGATTATGAGCGTGTGGTGCTGTCCGGCATCGGCGTCGGGATCATGCACGCCTGCCTCGATCACATCATGCCGTATATGCACGAACGAAAACAATTCGGTGAAAGCATTGGCAATTTCCAGCTGATGCAGGGCAAGATCGCCGACATGTACACCGCGATGAACTCCGCCCGCGCGTATGTCTATGCTGTGGCGGCGTCCTGCGACCGGGGCGAAGTGACCCGCCAGGATGCTGCGGCCTGCGTGCTGTACGCGTCTGAGCAGGCGATGTTCCAGGCCATTCAGGCGGTGCAGGCGATGGGCGGTGCGGGGTACCTGAATGACAGCCCGGTCAGCCGCCTGATGCGCGACGCCAAACTGATGGAGATCGGTGCCGGCACATCTGAAATCCGCCGGATGCTTTGCGGGCGTGAGTTGATGAAGGCGACGGGGTAACGCGAACCACAAATACACGAGATGAATGTGTACGCTCAATTGTAGGCGTCACAGGTTCATTGTTTAATCATCCTCAGGTGTTGCCGCAGCCTAACCAACAAAGAAGAACAGGGGAGAATGGTGTGAAAAAATGTCTCTGGCTTTTGGCTTTTGTGCTTACGCCGTTCGGCGCGCAGGCTGAAAATCTTGCCGCTACGTACGGCAAAGCGCTGCTGCAGTGCTATGCGGCTGATAACGATAAGATGGCCTGCCTGGGGCGGACTGCTGAAACCTGCATGGCGCGGGAAGCTGATGGCGATACGACCGCAGGCATGGTTCAATGCACCAGCGCAGAGACAGAGATCTGGGATGCAAAGCTGAACGAAGAATACAAAATCACCCAGGCCTTCTTTGCAGGCATTGATACCGCAGATGGCGGCGGCCGCGTGGATGCCTTGCTTAAGGCGCAGCGCACTTGGGTCGATTTTCGCGATGCAGAATGCGCGATGGAATACAGTGCGTGGGGCGATGGATCGATCAGATCTATCGCAGGGGCGGATTGTCTGATGAGCCGCACCGCGGAACGCACCGTAAGACTGCTAGAGCTGCGGGAGCTGATGGAATGAAGTTCTGGCCCCTCTTGTTATGCCTGACACCTTTCGCGGCCCTAGCCGATGACGCGGATCTGGACGCTTTTCGCACCTGCGCTTTTGCGGAGGACGCGCCAACAACGGCCACGGTCTATCATCACTGCGCAGCGAAATTGGTCGCGCCTTGTGCGTCATCCAAAACAGCGGCCGAAGCTGTCGCCTGCATCGACACGGCCCGCAAGCGAGTTGAACGGCGCAGACTGGTGGCGTTCGACGCCCTGATTGCGCAGGACCCTGCGCCAGCCTGGCTGCCTGAAGGTGGCGTGGCGACCGTTGGTGCGGCGATAGAGTTGTCTGTGAACAACGGCAAGGGATCTTGCCTGTTGGTTGCCGATCGTGACGAACAGAACGGCGTCGCCGTCGGACAGCGCGCCGTCAACGGGGCGTTTTGCAAACTGGTTGTTGAGGGCGACGCCTATGGCATGCTGGTCAACATGGAACGTCAGGAGTGACCCGCCTTCCCGCCCTTTTCGCAGTTGCGCTGATCGCTGGTGCCGCACAGGCTGAGGATGTCGCTTTGATCGACGCCTGCATTGGTCCGGTCGGCGAGCCAGATGAACACGCGATCTGGTGCAAGGGCATTGTAGCGGAGCCGTGCTTTTACCGCAAAGACGACCGGTCCAAAGACAACCTCCTGGTCTGCATAAACTCTGAAGTGACGGCGTGGACACGGATCATGGATCGCGAAGTGGCGGCGCTGACAGCCGCGCTGACGCCGGCGCAGCAAGGCGCCCTTGCAGGCGCACAGACCGCTTGGCGCGCGTTTGTGGCCGCTGACTGCGCCTTCCCCCCCATCTTCACGGAAGACCCGGTGGCCGAAAGCTGGGTGTCTGACTGCCACCTGCATCACACCGCCGATCGCGCATTAGCCTTGCGTGGTTATCGCGATTTCGCTGTCGACCCATCCGCCGACCCCACCCTTGTTCAGGGATCAGAAGAATGAAGTTTACCTCCAACCTCTCGACCCGCGACGCCACATTCAAAGCCAACCGCGAGGCGCATCTGGACGCGATGGCCGAAATCCGTGAGGCGTCGGCTGCAGCCGCGCTCGGCGGGGGGGAACGATCGCGGGACCGACATGTCAAACGCGGCAAACTTCTGCCACGCGATCGTGTGGCTGGGCTCCTGGACCCTGGCTCACCCTTCCTGGAAATCGGCGCAACCGCTGCGCACGGGATGTATGACGGAGCCGCGCCGTGCGCTGGCATGGTCGCTGGCGTCGGCCGGGTTGAAGGCCGTGAAGTGATGATCGTCTGCAATGACGCGACGGTAAAAGGAGGCACGTACTATCCGATGACCGTCAAAAAGCATCTGCGCGCGCAGGAAATCGCGGAACAGAATGGTCTGCCCTGCATTTATATGGTGGACAGCGGGGGTGCCAACCTGCCGAACCAGGACGAGGTGTTCCCGGACCGCGATCATTTTGGGCGCATCTTCTATAATCAGGCCAACATGTCCGCCAAAGGCATCCCGCAAATCGCGGTCGTTATGGGGTCTTGTACGGCGGGCGGCGCCTATGTGCCTGCGATGTCGGACGAAACGATCATCGTCAAGGAACAAGGTACGATCTTTCTGGCCGGCCCGCCGCTGGTAAAAATGGCCACGGGCGAAGTCGTGGATGCGGAAACACTGGGCGGCGGCGACACGCACACCCGGCTCTCAGGCGTCGCAGATCACCTGGCGGAGGATGACGCGCATGCGCTTGCGCTTGCGCGCCGCACGATCGCGGGGCTTAACCGGCCGAAGCCGTTCACGGTTGAAATGCAGACGCCCGAGGATCCGGCGTATGACCCGGATGAAATCCTTGGCGTTGTCCCAGCAGATTTGAAGACGCCCTATGACATTCGCGAAGTGATCGCGCGTACGGTAGACGGGTCGCGTTTTTCGGAATTCAAAGCGCGCTTTGGCCCCACGTTGATCTGTGGCTTTGCGCATATTCAGGGCGTGCCTGTGGGCATCGTCGCGAATAACGGCATCCTTTATTCTGAGAGCGCCGCCAAGGGCGCGCACTTTGTTGAGCTATGTGGCCAGCGCAAGATCCCGCTTGTGTTTCTGCAGAACATCACCGGTTTCATGGTCGGCAAGAAGTATGAAGCAGAGGGCATCGCCCGCCACGGCGCCAAGCTGGTGACTGCTGTCGCAACGGTGAAGGTGCCAAAGATCACGCTGTTGGTTGGCGGTTCATTTGGTGCAGGGAACTATGGCATGTGCGGGCGCGCCTACAGCCCGCGGTTTATGTGGACGTGGCCCAATTCCCGCATCTGCGTGATGGGCGGGGAACAGGCGGCTGGCGTCCTCGCCACGGTGCAGCGCGATGCGCGCGAAGCGCGGGGTGAGACGTTGTCGGATGATGAAGAACGCGCGATCAAGCAGCCGATTCTGGATCAGTTCGGCGCGCAGTCGCATCCTCTCTACGCTTCAGCCCGGTTGTGGGATGACGGGGTCATCGATCCCCGAAAGACTCGCGATGTGTTGTCGTTGTCACTGTCGGCGTCGCTGAACGCGCCGATTGAGGACACGCGGTTCGGCTTGTTCAGGATGTAATCGGATGAATTGCCGCGCCACGATCCTGTCTGTCGCCGACGTTTCCCACATCGCCGCCTTGCCGGACGATTATGTATCGATGCTGCTTTTGGACATGCACGAAGGCATGATCACTAAGGGCGACGTCGCCCTTTTTAACGGGGCGGAGCGTGTCATCCTCGATGTGGCGACGAACACTGAATTCTTTGCTGAATACTCCGAGGGCGCCATCGGGGTTGCGGTCGGTGGCGCGCCGGTTGATGCGCAGGGCAATATCGGGCGTTCGTTGATCGTTGCGGGGGATGCGTGATGCGGTTCACCGGTCATGTTCGGGCCATCCTCGACACACCCGGCATTCCCGGGCTCCCCTCTGAGTACGGCTCACTTTTGATGGTTGAGCCGCTGACCAGTTATCCCAAACCCGGCTTGAAGCTGAAGATGGAAGGCCGTTCCATGACCGTTATCTCCGTCATTGCAAATCACGCCTTTTTTGACCCCAACCTGGAAGGCTGCATTGGCCTCGCTGTTGATGAGCATGGGTTGGAAACAGAAGGCCTGGCCGGATCTTTCATATATGCCTCAGGTGCCGGGTGACCGCCCCCGCGCTGACGGCCGCGTCCCGTGGTTCAGCCCTAAAGGATGAAAAATGTTCACTAAAATCCTGATCGCAAACCGTGGTGAGATCGCCTGCCGGGTGATGCGCACGGCCCGCCGCATGGGCGTCGCGACCGTGGCCGTTTATTCCGACGCTGATGCAGGCGGCCTCCATGTCGAAATGGCGGACGAAGCGGTCCGCATCGGCCCTGCGCCCGTCGCGCAAAGCTATCTGCAGGCGGATCGCATCATCGCAGCCGCCAAAGCCACGGGCGCTGAGGCGATCCATCCGGGGTTCGGCTTTCTGTCTGAAAACCCTGATTTTGTTGAGGCGGTTGAAGCAGTGGGTCTGACCTTCATCGGCCCCTCCGCCAGCGCAATCCGCGCCATGGGCCTGAAAGACGCCGCCAAGAAGTTGATGGAAGAAGCAGGCGTGCCTGTCGTGCCGGGGTATCATGGCGAAAGTCAGGATCCGGATTTTCTGGCGGAACGCGCCGCCGAAATTGGATATCCCGTCCTGATCAAGGCCCGGGCGGGCGGCGGCGGCAAGGGCATGCGGCGGGTTGACGACCCAGCAGATTTCGCGGCCGCGCTCGCCAGCGCATCGCGCGAAGCAGCGGCAAGTTTTGGCGATGGCGCGTGCCTGATTGAAAAATACATCCTGTCTCCGCGCCACATCGAAATTCAGGTATTTGGTGACAACCATGGCGGCGCTGTGCATTTGTTTGAGCGCGATTGTTCACTTCAGCGCCGCCACCAGAAAGTCATCGAAGAAGCGCCTGCGCCCGGCATGACCGACGAGGTGCGCGCTGCGATGGGCGGCGCAGCTGTCCGCGCTGCGAAGGCGATCAACTATTCCGGCGCTGGCACAATTGAATTCATCGTGGATGGGTCAAGTGGCCTGCGCACCGACGGGTTTTGGTTCATGGAAATGAACACCCGCCTGCAGGTCGAACACCCCGTAACCGAAGAAATTACCGGTCAGGATCTGGTTGAATGGCAGCTTCGCGTAGCGGCCGGCGCACCGCTGCCGATGGCGCAGGATGACCTGTCGATCAACGGTTGGTCGTTTGAGGCGCGGATTTATGCTGAAGACGCCGCAAAGGGCTTCCTGCCCGCGACAGGCCGCTTGGCGCATCTGAAGTTCCCAGTCGACGCGCGGATCGAAACTGGCGTTCGGGCAGACGATGAAATCACACCTTTCTACGACCCAATGATCGCCAAGCTGGTCGTCCACGGCGACACCCGCGCCGAAGCGCTGGGCCGCCTCTACGCCAGCCTCCGATGTACGGAGGCGGCAGGTTCGGTTACCAACTTGGAGTTCCTCGCTCGCCTCGCCAGTCACAATGGTTTTGCAGCAGGTGATGTCGATACGGGCTTGATTGAGCGTGATGCAGAGATGCTCACAGCGCCGCGCGCAGCCTCGAAAGAGGCGACGGCGTTGGCCGCCATCATTTCCCTTGGGTTGCTGGATGACGCGGCGATCGCCGACCCTTTCGATCGCACCGACGGCTTCCGCCTTTGGACCGACGGGACAGCCACGGCGCGCCTGATGGGACCGGATGGCGAAATGGTTATTCCTGTCGTGCTAGGGACGGGGGAATACACCGCGACAATTGACGGCGCGCCAGTGTCGGTTGCGATCCGCAAGGCAGGCGACAAATTGAAGGTCATCTCAGATGACGCGGTTTTCACAGCTAGTTTCGCCCGACATGCGCGCAACGTGACGATCTACATCGACGGGGCGTTCGAATTCGGCATTGTCGAGCCGCTGGCTGCCGCGAGTGGGGGCGCTGGCGGTGGTGACGATGTTCGTGCGCCAATGCCCGGGCTGGTCAAGGCCGTAACAGCGACTGTCGGCGACAAGGTGGAGGAGGGCGCCGCCCTCGCGATGATGGAAGCGATGAAAATGGAACATACGCTGACAGCCCCGCGTGCCGGCGTGATCGCCGCAGTCAATGCGGCGGCTGGCGATCAGGTTGATGAAGGCGCCGTTCTTGTCGCGTTGGAGCCTGAAGATGGCTGACTACGTCACGCTCTTTGAAATGGGGCCACGCGACGGACTACAGAACGAAGCCAAGGCCATCCCAACAACCGACAAGATCGCCTTGGTCGACATGTTGTCGGACGCCGGGTTCGCCAAGATTGAAACTGCAAGCTTTGTCAGCCCGAAATGGGTGCCACAAATGGCTGATGGAGCCGATGTGTTGGCGGGCGTGAAGCGGCGCGAAGGCGTGCGCTACACGGCGCTGACGCCGAACCTGAAGGGCTATGAGCGGGCCAAGGCGGCGAAGGTTGATGAAATCGCCATTTTTGGTTCAGCTTCAGAGGGATTTTCACAGTCGAACCTGAACATGTCCAAGGCGGACGCGCTTGAAATGTTCCACCCCGTGGCGGAAGCCGCCCGCGCTGACGGAACGCCGATGCGCGGCTATGTCAGTTGTGTCGCCGTCTGCCCGTTCGACGGCCCAACGGCCCCCGCTGCGGTCGCTGAAGCGGTCGAAGCGATGCTGAAGCTTGGCTGTTACGAGGTGTCACTGGGCGATACCGTAGGGTGCGGCGACCCGGACATGACGGCGGCTTTTCTTACCGCCTGTCTGTCCGTCGCCGAGGCTGACCAGTTAGCGGGCCATTACCACGACACAAATGGCTTGGCGCTTGAAAACATCGAAGTCTCGCTCGACCATGGTCTTCGCTGTTTTGACGCCGCCGTTGGCGGGTTAGGCGGTTGCCCTTACGCCCCCGGCGCTGCGGGCAATGTTGCAACCGAGGCGGTTGCAGCGTTAATGACGTCTAAAGATTTTGATACTAGGCTCGACCCGGAAAAGTTGTTGCAAGCTGCGTCTTTCGCCAAGACGCTGAGGAGTGTTTCATGAGTTACCAAACCATCCAGCTATCGACCGACACACGCGGTGTAGCGACCCTGACGCTGAACCGCCCGGAAAAGCACAACTCCCTATCTGCGCGGATGATCTCCGAACTGACAGACGCTGCTGCGACGCTGGCGGCGGATCGCCGCCTCAGGGCTGTGGTGCTGACCGGGGCGGGTGAAAGTTTCTGTGCAGGGGGCGATCTTGGCTGGATGAAGGAACAGTTCAAGGCGGACCGCGCGACGCGGATCGCCGAAGCGCGGCATCTTGCGAACATGCTTGGCGCGCTGAATACCTTGCCGCAGCCCCTGATCGGCAAGATCAATGGCCAGGCCTATGGTGGCGGCCTCGGCATGATGTCGGTCTGCGATATTGCGGTCAGCGTCGACGATGCGAAATTTGGCTTCACTGAAACCCGCCTGGGCCTGATCCCGGCGACGATATCACCTTATGTTATCGCACGTATGGGTGAAGCCCGCGCGCGACGGGTGTTCATGTCCGCCCGCCTGTTCGGCGCGGCCGAAGCGGAAACCCTGGGACTTGTGGCGCATAGCGTAAGTGCAGACGGGCTGGATGATGCGATTGAGGCGGAGATTAAACCCTATCTCAGCGCTGCGCCGGGCGCTGTTGCGCGATCAAAGCGCCTGACACGGATGCTTGGACCGGAAATTACGCAGATCAAGATCGAGGCGACGATTGAGGCGCTTGCTGACGCGTGGGATGACGCCGAAGCGCATGAAGGCGTCGCTGCGTTCTTCGAAAAGCGAAAGCCAAGCTGGAAGACCTGAGGCGTTTTGCCGACAATGACGCCACGGCGTCTCAATCATCCGTTAGGACGGTTTTGGAATAAACTGAGCCAGTTTGATCCAAGACCGCCCAAGTAACTATCTTTTTTCATATTTCTATCAATGACCATATCGTTTGTATCTCCACTCACGGTTACAGTTTTAGCAGTGATGTTTGCTGAATCAATAAACTTTTCGTATTGGCGGGTTAAATTATATCCTTAGTTATTATTATTATCGCTCCATTATTGAAAAATTTCTCGATGACATCGATCCAGCCTCTCTTGATCAGCCAAATTATTGCAAGTTTTTGCAATAACACATTTAAATATTTTTCTATTCGACAAGACGAATTTTTTACTTATAATTATCATAAAATAATAAAACTTTTTTATCTACCATTTTATGATTTGACTGAAGCTT
>CBFHXH010000021.1:0-34467 GCA_965659735.1 uncultured Pikeienuella sp. | reverse complement strand
GCGCCAAGGTCCTGGCTGAAATCGCTGCGAAAGGCGTCGACAGCGCCGCTGCCTATGAGATGGTCAAGTCTGAAATGGCCAAGGGCGGCTCCTAAGCTCTGACAACAGATCAGCGCGCGCACAGGTGCGCGCTGATACGCTTGAAGGGGTCTTTTCAGACTGAGCGCCGGAAACAGACGTCACACCTGGCCCCGCGGTAGGTTCACATTGGACAGGGCCGCAAACAGGGTTGCACGCATGAGTTTCACAGTTAGCAAATGCTTAAATACACTTAATATCAGTGGGACAGGGTCGGTTTCACGCGTGAAACCTCTTGTGCTTTCACAGCGCAGTCACCATGGGGAAGGGGTATGAGCCAACTTATCCGTTTCGCAAAATTGGCCGCCACAATCCCGCTGATGCTCGCGGTGACGGCGCTGTTTCTTATGATGGCGATGACGTTCGCCGATGTTGTGATGCGATCGGCCCTGAACACGCCCATCGAAGCGGCGACGGAGCTGACGCGGATCATGATGGCGATTGTGGTCTTTTCCGCCCTGCCCATGGTTTCGGGACGGGCGGAGCATATCACCGTCGATCTTCTTGACCCGATCTTTCCCGACTGGATGGCCCGGTGGCGCGATGCGATTGTCTCGCTTGTCTGTGGTGCGATACTCTGGTTGCCGGCGGAACGGGTGGTGGTGCTGGCCGAACGCGCCCGCGATTATGGCGATCTGACCGAATATCTGGGCATTCCGCAGTTCTACATCGGCTGGTTCATCGCCGTGTTCACGTACCTGACCGCCTCTGCCCTGGTCGGGCGTGGACTGATCCTGATTTTTGCGCCTTCGGCGGTGGAAGAATTGAACCCGGAGACGACCCATGACTGAGGCGCTGATCGGTTTCGTCGCGGTTCTCGCGCTAGTCCTGCTGCGCATGCCCATTGCCTTTGCGATGGGGTTGGTGGGCATGGTTGGCTACATGTACCTGAACTCGTTCAGGGGGGCCGTTTCGATGGTGGGGAGGCTGATCATCGACACGGCGCAGGATTACGGCCTCAGCGTCGTGCCATTGTTCATCCTGATGGGCCTGTTCGTGAACAAGGGCGGGCTGAGCCGAGAGCTTTACCAAGTGTCCTACGCCTTCCTTGGCCACCTGCGGGGCGGCTTGTCGATGGCGACAATCTGCGCCTGCGCGGGTTTCTCAGCGATCTGTGGATCATCGCTGGCCACTGCTGCGACGATGTCCAAGGTCGCGATGCCGCAGATGCGGAAATACGGATATGACGACAGTCTTTCGACCGCTTCAATCGCGGCGGGGGGCACATTGGGCATTCTGATCCCGCCATCGGTCATTCTGGTGATATACGGACTGCTGACGGAAACCTCGATCGGCAAGCTGTTCCTGGCCGGGGTCATCCCCGGTCTGATCGGCGTTCTTTTCTATCTTGGCGCTGTGCGTTGGACGGTTGGGCGCAATCCTGGCGCAGGCCCCGCAGGGGAAAGAACAGGGTGGAGCGACCGGCTAAAGGCGCTGCGTGGCGTGTGGGCGGTGGCGTTGTTGTTCTTCCTCGTCATTGGCGGGCTTTACGGCGCGCTGAACGTCTATCCGCTGAACTTGACCTTCAGCCCGACCGAAGCGGCGGGCATGGGCGCGACGGGCGCCTTTCTGATCGCGTTGGCGAGGGGCACGCTGAACCTGCGTGAGACGTTCGAGGTGCTGAAGGAAACCGCCTACACCGCCGCCAGCTTGTTCGCGGTGCTCATCGGGGCTTGGGTGTTTTCGAACTTCGTCAACCTTGCCGGCCTGCCGGAGGCGCTGCGCGATCTGGTCACCGCGTATTCAATCTCGCCCACGGTCGTGATGCTGCTGATCCTGCTGGTCTATCTGGCGTTGGGCTGTGTGTTCGAATCGCTGTCGATGCTGCTGCTGACCGTGCCGATTTTCTTTCCGCTGGTCACAGGTCTTGGGTATGACCCGGTGTGGTTCGGCATCATCGTGGTCGTCGTCACGGAAATCAGCCTGATCACCCCGCCTGTGGGTCTGAACGTTTTCGTTTTGAAGGGTGTCGTGTCAGATGTCAGCACTGGTACGATTTTCCGGGGTGTTACGCCGTTCTGGGTGTCGGATCTGTTGCGTCTGGCGCTGCTGGTGGCGGTGCCTGGGCTTACGCTGTTCTTGCCGGATCTGCTGTTTTAGACACTTGGTTTCACGTGTGAAACCATATATAAGTATCTGAAAAATATACAACTATGGCAGGCGTTTTTTTGTGAAACCCGTCAGGGTTTCACGCTGTTCGTCCAAACGTCAAAGCATTGCAGGCGTCAACGCATCACGTGTACGGCGCATTGCGCATGACGCGTGAGGCGGTTGAACTGAGGAAATAGTCCTCCAGCCCCGGCTGGTGCGACGCGATGATGATGCAGTCGATGTCATTCGCTTCGGCAAAGTCCAAAATTGCCCGGCCGGAATGACCTTAAGTCAACTGCGCCTTCGCGCCGGTCAGACCCTTTGCGCATTCAGTCAGGTCATGCGCCACAGGTTGGCGTCGCGCAGTGATAACGTCGCCGGGAATTTCCACTGCGGCGTAGGATGGAGTCGCCTTCAATACATGCAGCACGGTGTAGGTTGCGTCTGGACCGCCCAAGGCAGTGGCCGCAGCGAAAGACGGAGCCGCGTCATGTTCTGGGGCGAGAAGGAGGGGGATGAGGATATTTTTGTACATGCGCCAGGCTCCTTTGCCGTTTATTGGGTGTAAGGAGACCGTGCAGCAATTTCGCTGCAACGCGCTTTGATCCACGTCAAAGAAGCGCTGAAATCAGGCGACCCGCCCCATGCGCGTAAAAGTGCTTAACTCGCGACTGCAGCATTGACCATGTTATTTAAAAAAGTTGACAAATTCTCAGGGTGATAGCTTGTGCAATGGGAGCTGATCAAATGAACCTTACGAAACTTGCCTTTGGCGCGCTTGTCGCAGCCTCTATGGGCGCATCCGCGAACGCAGCTGTCGTAGGCGATACGGTAAATGGCAGCTTTACGGGAGTTTTCGATGACAACGGAACGTCGGTGCCTTTCGCCATCGCTTTGAACGGTGAGACGCCAGCTGGACCGGTTTCAGCAGTTGTCGGAAACGGCGCGGAGTTAATTGCTGACCAGAACCCAGAGTTTAATCTGGATCTGGATGAAACTTCCGTGACGATCACCTATGATATGAACGGGGCGCCCAGCGTGGGCACCTCAACGACTTGGGCGGTATCTGGGTTCGACGATACTGTGCTTGGCTTCAGCTTCACGAGCGGTAATGTCGCTCTCATCGATGACCTTGGCTTTGACGCAGACGGCTTCTTCGTCGATTTCGTTTACATTGCTCAGGCCGATGTCTACCTGAACTTCTTCGAATTCGCGCTGACTACCGACGCATCCGCGACGGTTCCGCTGCCGGCCAGCATTGTGCTGTTGCTGGGGGGCCTTGGTCTGCTTGGCTTCACATCACGCCGCAAGGCCTGATCAGCTGATATTTCTGGCGCGCGGCTAGTTGTGCGCCAGCTTACCAGCTCAAACGCTGGCGGCTACCGCGCCAGCGACATATCCGAACGCCAGCGCGGTCAGCAGACCATTCCCCGACAAATACCCTGATACATCCGGCCCTGACACACCGCAGGCTGCGCCGCCGCCTGCATATAGGTTGATGAATGGTCCGTCTGACGTCAGCACGCGTGCGTGTTCATCGATCGCCAGACCGCCTTGTGTATGGAACAGCGCGCCTGTGACCTTAATCGCGTAGTAGGGCGGCGCCAGTGTGTCGCAGCCGGTGAAATCCCGCCCAAATAGATCGCCAGAAGCGTTGGGCTGCGCGGCGCAAGCGGCCAGCGAATCCTCCACCTGTTTCGTGGGCGCCCCAATAAGCGCCGCCAACGCAATGGCGTCCCCGGCCACCTTGACCGCGCCTGCCGCATGGGCGTCGCGATAGTCAGGGAACCCGTTCATCGCAAAATCATGAATGCGTTTGTCGTAGATATCCCAAGCCACGCCGCCGGGCTGCGCCAGCACATGTGGACCCTGTTCGGAATAGCCTAGATGTTCGTTCGAAAATCGGCGTCCATCGGCGTTCAACTGAATGCCCCCCTCCATCATCAACGCCCAGGTGATCAGAACGCGATGCGGATGTGCGACAGACCCATGGCCCTGATACCCGGACAGGTGGAGGAGAGTTGCGCCCATATCCTCGCCCCACAACACCGCGTCGCCGGTATTGCCTGTATGGCCGAAATACGGGCCATCGGCGATTTCGGGAATGTGTTTGGCGACCAGATCCGGGTTCCCGCCATACCCATTGCAGGCGAGGATCAGGGCGTCGCAGCCGATCACTTCTGTCGTATCGCCCCGGTTGACGTCGACGGCGGTGATGCGGTCACCCTCACGATATAAGGTTGTCGCGCGTGCCTTCGTGGCGATGAGAATGTCTGCGGCGGCGGCCAGCAATCGGGCCTGCAACGCTGCGCCTGTCTTTTCGGGCACGGCGTGCATCCGGTGGCGCGAATGCCCTGGGTAGAGAAAATCGTCCAGCACGACCCATTCGATTCCCGCATGATCCGCCAGCCATTCGATCGCCGGTGCAATATTGTTGGCGGCGAGGCGGGCGAGGGTGGGATCGGATGTGTCATGCGACTTCGCCATGACATCGGCGCAGAACAGGTCTAGGGTGTCTTCGACGCCAATTGCTTTCTGAAAACGCGTGCCGGGGGCTGGCACAAAACCGGATGAAAGGGAGGTGGAGCCTGTGGGCGTCTCATCCCGCTCCAAAACCAGCACCTCACGGCCTGCGTGATGGGCGCGGAGGGCGGCTGTCAGGCCGCAGGCGCCGGCACCAATGATCACCGTCTCTACGCTGGCGTCTGTGTGGGACGGCGGGCCATTTACGACAGCAGGCTTGTTCCGAGTTGTCATAGCGCGGCGAGAGCGTCTGCGCAGGTCATCACGTCCGAGATCGTGCCAAGGTCGGCGATCGCGCCATCATGCACTTCTTGCCGGAACGCGGCGCAACCGTCGCTGAGCACAATCGTATGGAAATCGCGCACATGCGCCGCCCGGACGGTGGAAGCGACGCCGCCATTGGTGACGATGCCGGCGAAGATCAGCGTGTCGATCCCGGCCTTCCTTAGCACCCATTCCATCCGTGTTTGGTGAAAGGCGGAATAGGCAATTTTTTCGATGCTCAGATCAGCTGGTTGAAGTTCATCAACAAGCTGATGTCCCCAAGCGCTGGGCTGAAAGTCACCCTTTGTCAGGAATGGGCGGAGTTTCGCGAGGTGAGGGGAGATGAATGGCTCCCCCCCTTTTCCGGGCACCAGCGTGAACTGTGTGGAGACAACCCAGCCGCCCTTCGCGCGCAGCTTTTCAGCGATGGGCAAAACCCGGGTGGGCAGGGCGGCGATCGCCTTTGACTTCTGGTTGCCGCGGCCATAGGCACCGTCAGGGTGCAAGAAATCGTTCTGCAGGTCAACGATAACCAGGGCGGTTTTGGCGATGTCCATCAGGCGGCCTCGATGATCAGGTTGCCGAACCCGTCGACGCGGCCTGTCAGGCCGGGTTCGATGAATATGGTGGTGTCTGGTTGTTCCAGCACCGTAGGGCCGGGGATCGACGCGCCTTCGGGCAGCGCGAGGCGTTGCAGCACGCAGGCGTCCTGCCAGCCGCCATTCACATAGACTGGCCGAGTGGTTTCCTGCGGGTCCTCACCTGTTGGCGGGGCGAAAACGGTCATGTCGAGCGCCGGACGTTTGCCCGTGACCGCGACGCGGTAGTTCATGACGCGGATCGGGATGCCATCCAGTAGGCGGCCATAGGCGGTTTTGTATGCCGCTTCGAAGGCGGTTTTGATGGCGTCTTGCGCCAGGTCGCCAGTCCAATCGATAACGGCGGAGACGGTATGCGTCTGGCCGAGATAGAGCATGTCGAATTCAAACCTGCGCTCGACTCCCGCAAAGGGAACGCCGGCTTCGTCCAGTAACGCCTGCATCCCGTCGGCTTTGGCGGCCATCTCGGCGCCTGTGGCGGCGGCGTCGAGGTCGGTGAGCAAGCGATTGACGGTCTGCACCCTGTCATGGCGCATGTCGGCGACGACACAGCCCAACGCCGACGTGACGCCCGGAAAGCGCGGAACGAGAGCCGACCCAAGGCCGACATCCCGGATCAGCGCGCCGGTATGCAGCGCGCCGCCGCCGCCAAAGGGCATGGCGGCGAAGCGACCGGGTTCATGGCCGCGTTCGATGCTCACCAACCTGATCGCGCCCGCCATCTTGGCGTTTGCGACGCGCAGGATGGCTTCGGCGGCGTCTTCGGCGGACAGGCCCAGCCCATCGCCGATATCGCGCTGGATCGCCGCACGGGCGGCGTCGGTGTTGAGGCGGTCGAGCGTGCCGCCAATAGGGCGGTCGGCGTTGATGCGGCCTAAGACCAAGTTCGCGTCCGTCACCGTGGGGTGGACGGCCCCGAGGCCATAACACACCGGGCCGGGATCGGACCCGGCGCTTTCAGGGCCGACCTGCAAGAGGCCTGATTTGTCGAGCCAGGCGATGGAGCCGCCGCCGGCGCCAATCGTCGTGATCTCGATCATCGAGGTCCGTACAACCATGCCAAAATCGATGGCAGTCTGGGCGGCGAGGGCGGCTTCGCCCTCAGCCACAAGCGAGACGTCGAAGCTGGTCCCGCCCATGTCGCAGGTGATGATGTTCGGGAAACCGGCCGCCTTGGCGATCTCGCTCGCCGCTATGACGCCGGCGGCGGGGCCGGAAAGAGCTGTGCGGACAGGCATCGCCTTGGCCGTGTCCACGGTCATCACGCCGCCATTGGATTGAACGATCAGGACCTGTCCGCGAAAGGATTTTTTGGCGAGACCGTCTTGCAGGCGTTCCAGATAGGATGAAACGACCGGCTGTAGGTATGCGTTCAGCGTCGCAGTCGAAAGCCGTTCGAATTCACGGATTTCCGGCAGGATCTCGGTCGCCGCCGTTACGTGGTCATTCGGCCAGACGGCGCGTACAGCTTCAACCGCCTTCACCTCGTTTTCGGCGTTGGCGTATCCGTTGATGAAGAACACACAGACGCTTTCGCAGCCCGCGTCGGCCAGCGCTTTCGCCTCTGCCGTCACGACGTCGAGATCGACGGGTGTGTGCAGGGTTCCGTCCGCCAGCACCCGCTCAGGCACTTCACGACGGTCGGGGCGATCGACGACTGGTTCGAACGATCCGCGTAGACCCCACGTAGTGGGACGGTCGCGGCGGCGCATTTCGAGGACGTCGCGAAACCCTTCGGTCGTGATGATCCCGGCTCGGGCGCCTTTGCGCTCCAATAGGGCGTTGGTTCCAACTGTCGTGCCGTGGATGATCGTGCCGATCTGGGTGAAGTCGTCGATGCCCATGCCGATGCCGGTGAGGAAACCCTTGGATTGGTCACCCCGGGTGGACGGCGATTTGGCGGTCTGAACCTCGCCGGTTTCCTGATCGAAGAAGAAAACATCCGTGAATGTGCCGCCGACATCGACGCCAATGACATAGCGGCTCATGAGATGTAGCCCTTTCTGCGGTCAACCTCTATCGCCGCAGTGGATCGTTTCGCGGCGTCCCCATAACCGCCGCCGCCCGGCGTCTCCAGCCGCACGCGCTGCCCGCGTTCGATGTGAATGCCCACCATTTTGGAAGCCATGGGCGGCTCACCCCATCCATCGGTCTGTTCGAACCTGAATTCGTTCGTCGCACCCGCCTCGCCGCCGACAACACCTTGTGGGGCGTATCGGCCACGTTCGCCGAAGAGGGCGACGGTTGCTTCCTGTTCCAACAGCTCAATCTCGTAAACCGCGCCCAGACCGCCGCGATACTCTCCCTCACCGCCGCTATCGGGGCGGAGGGCCCACTGGGTGAAGCGGACGGGATAAGCGGCTTCGAGGATTTCGAGGGGAGGGATCGTGGCCGTTGAGATTGGCGCATTGCCGTGGTTCAGGCCGTCGCCCGCGCCGTGGGCGCCATGACCGCCGCCAAAGAAGCTGAACATCACCCAGCGCTGGCCATTCGCTCGGTGGCCCGCCAATGACAGCGCGTTGATCGTTCCGTATGCGCAGGCCATCGCCTGTTCCGGCACCAGCTGCGCGACGGCCTGAAAGACGACGTCGATCATCCGCAGGATCGTCTCGGTATAACCGCCAACCGGCTTGGGCGCGGTGGCGCTCAGCAAGCTGTCCGGGTCGATCTTGAACTCTACCGGCTCCAACACGCCTGCGTTGGCTGGAACGTCGTTGAAGACATGCTTCAGCGCCACATAACAGGCGGCGATGGTGGTTGAGCGGGCGATGTTCACCGGCCCGGCGCAGGCGGGGGACGATCGCGAAAAATCCATCACCATCCGGTCGCCATCAATCGTCAGGTCCAGCGCAATCTTCAGCGGCTGGTCTTTGATGCCATCATTATCCAGCCAGTCCTCGGCGGAAACAGTGCCATTGGGCAGGTCGCTTATCTCGGCACGCATCAACGTGGCGGCGCGGGCCTTGAGGGCGTTCAGCGCCTCGGCGATCGTGTCGTCGCCATATTCAGCAAGGATGCCTTCCATCCGTTGCATGCCGAGGTCGAGCGCGTTGATCTGACCATTCAGATCGCCATAGAGCGAAAGGGGCAGGCGGGAATTGGCGGAGAGGATGTCGACCACATCCTGCTTGTACTCGCCTTTGTCGAAAAGTTTGACGGGCGGGATCAGTATGCCTTCCTGAAAGCTTTCAGTCGCGGCGGGGTTGTAGTTGCCGGGCACGTTGCCCCCGACATCGTGCCAGTGTCCAACCGAGGCGAGCCAGCAAAAGACCTTGCCGTCCCGCATGACGGGTTTGACGAGCCTGAAATCGGAAAGATGCGTGCCGCCATCATAAGGATCGTTGAAGATCCAGACATCGCCTTCGTTCACATTGCCTGCCGCTTTGTCGATCACGGCCTTCACGCCGAACGCCATGACGCCGACAAAGATAGGCAGGCCCGATTTGCCCTGCACCAGCGTCTCACCGGTGATCGCGTCATAGATACCGTGGGAGGCGTCATGCGCCTCGGCGATGATCGGGTTGAAGGCTGATCTGAACAGTGTCGCGTCCATTTCGTCTGCGATCTGTTCGAACCGGCCCTTGAGAACGGCGAGGGTGACGGGATCTAGATTGGCAGAATCAGGGCTCATGATGTTCCTTCATAGGTCTTGCCGAGGGCCAGCATATCGTCGGTGCCGATGACGTCGTTCAGGGAGCCAAAATCGTGCATCCGGTTCGCCATGGCGGCGTTCGATCCGGTTGCAACGAGGCTTTCGTAATATTCGGCGGCGGCGGCGGCGAGAAAGCGGACCGCGCCGCCGGGGAAGATGGCGACGGTGTAGCCGATCTCCTCCAATTCCGCGGTGTTCAGAACTGGCGTGTTTCCGCCCTCGACCATGTTGGCGAGAAGGGGGATGCGTCCGCCGAACTGGCTGGTGATGGCGCGCATTTCATCAAGGCTGCGCGGCGCTTCGATGAAAAGGACGTCGGTGCCCGCTTCCAGATAGCGTTCGGCGCGGTCAAGCGCCGGCCCGAATCCTTCGACGGCGATGGCGTCGGTGCGCGCGACGATCAGTGTGTCTTCAGTTGTGCGGGCGTCGCAGGCAGCGCGAATTTTACCGACCATTTCGGGGCTGGAGATCAGCGTTTTACCTGAGAGATGGCCGCAGCGCTTGGGTAAGGTTTGATCCTCCAACTGCAGTGCGGCGGCACCTGCGCGCTCAAACGTGCGGACGGTGCGCTGGACGTTGAGCGCGTTGCCAAACCCGTTGTCAGCGTCGACGATCATTGGGATGTCGATGCGGTCGGCGATGGCGGCGATCACCTCGGCCACCTCGGTCATGGTGACCAGGCCGATATCGGGGCGGCCAAAACGGGTGTAGGCGATGGAGGCACCGGAAAGATAGACCGCCTCTGCATTTCCCCGTTGGGCGAGGAGGGCCGACAGCGCGTCGTAGACGCCGGGGGCGAGGAGGAAGCCTTGGGTCAGACGGGATCTGAGGGTCATGGATGGTTGAGTCTTTGGTTTGGCTCGCACAGCGAGCGGTTTGGATATTTGTGGAACAAAGATGTGGGGGAGGTCATCGCGTCGCCTCAAAGCGTTGTTTGAGGAAGGGGACGAGGCCGCCTGCCGCAAGCATCGGTGCGATGTTTGGTGGGATAGGCTCCAGCGTGACAGCGCGTCCGTTCGTGATGAGCGTTCCAGCGGTTTGGTTCACTGTGGCCTCGACGCCGTCCTTCACGCCGTTTAGGGAACTAGCGACCATGGCGGGCATGCCGAGGTTGAGGGCGTTACGGTAAAAGATGCCCGCGAAGCTGAGCGCAATGACGCAGGACACGCCGAGGTATTTCAGCGCCTCAGCCGCCTGTTCGCGGGAGGATCCGACGCCGAAATTCTTGCCACCGACAACGATATCGCCGGGGCGTACGGTGGAGGGAAAATCTGGACGGACGCCTTCGAGGCAGTGGGCGGCGAGCGCCTCTATCCCGCCCTTCATATGCTGGCCGGGGGCCATCTGGTCGGTGTCAATATTGTCGCCGAAGAGGTAGATGCGGGGCATCAGAGAAACTCCCTCGGGTCGGTGATGCGACCTGTGATGGCGGAGGCAGCGACGGTGTAGGGCGAGGCGAGCCATACTTTGGACGTCGGATCGCCCATCCGTCCTTTGAAGTTGCGGGCGGTGGAGGAGATGCAGGTGACGTCTGCGCCCAGCCGGTCTGTTCCGTAGCCTGCGCAGATCCCGCAGGCGTTGGGAAGGATGCGAGCGCCGGCGTCTTCGAAAACCTTCATAAGGCCTTCATCCGCCGCACGTTTCTGATCCTGTGCGGAGGAAGGTGCGACGGCGATAGAGACGCCGTGCGCGAGTTTCTGGCCCTTGATAATGGTCGCAGCGGCGGCGAGGTCTTCGTATTTTGCGCCGGTGCAGGCGCCGATATAGGCGACGTCGATCGCTGCATCGCCCTCGGTCGCCGGCATGGCATTGGCGGGCGAATGGGGGGCGGCGACCTGTGGGGGCAGCGCGCTTGCGTCGAATTTGTGATGGGCGAGGAGGTCTGCGCCTTCATCCGTAAGCAGATCAGACCAGTCGGTTTCGGGCGCGCCGGCCTTTGCGAGAAAGGCTGCGGTGGTTTCATCTGGCGCGATCAGGCCGACCTGTCCGCCAAGTTCCGCCGCCATGTTGGACATTGTCATTCGTTCCTGCATCGAAAGCGCGCGGACAGCCTCGCCTGCGTATTCGATGGCCTGATACTGACCGCCATCCATCCCGATCTCACCGCAGACGCGCAGCATCATGTCTTTGGCCACGACACCAGGGTTCAGGCGCCCGGTCCATTCGATCAGGATCGTGGCGGGGACTTTGACCCAGATTTCCCCTGTCGCTAGCACCCCCGCCATTTCTGTCGCGCCAACGCCAAACATGTAGCAGCCGAATGCGCCGCCCGTGGGGGAGTGGCTGTCGCCACCGACGACGAACATGCCGGGTGTCAGGTGACCTTTTTCGGGCAGCACCACATGGCAGATGCCCTGTCCATCGTGAAAGCTGACGCCCTTTTTGCGGGCCCATTGACGAGTGAGCGCGAGAATGCGGGCGCCTTCATCGGTGTCGCCTGGAACAAAATGGTCCGAGATGAGGGCGACTTTTGCCTTGTCCCATAGCCCGACGCCCCATTCCTGCAGCAGGGGTTCCACCCGGCGCGGCCCGCCACTGTCGTGGATCATCGCCAGATCAACCTTTGCGGTGACGACGTCGCCGATGGCCGCTGGCGCGCCCGTCGCACGGGTAATGAGTTTCTGGGCGAGGGTTTGATTCATTGATTTTTGTGACCCTTCTCTAAAACTAAATTGTAGAGCGTTGGCGGCAGGAAGCAATCTTTCAAGCGTAAAGTAACGTCTTCCATTGATTGCCAGCGCTCGATCGGGTTTTACTGTTAGACAAGGGCGCAGCAAAGCGGCCGAACAACAGGGAATAATGATATGCTTGCATTTACAAAACTCGCCGGCAAGAAACTTGCCGGGTTAGCCTCTGCCGCTGCGATGGGCGCGGCGTTGCTGGCGACACCGGCGATGGCGGTTGACAAACTGACGGCGGTTCACGCCTTTCCGCCCTTCCTCGTCTACACCAAGACGTTCCTGGCGATGGTTGAAGACATCAACAAGCGCGGTGCGGGCGTTGTTGAGATCACCGTGCGTGGTGGGCCCGAAGCGATTGGCATGTTCCAGCAGCCAGCGGCTGTACGCGACGGCGTGGTCGACATGGTTCACACGCCGGGCAGCTTCTACGGCAAGAACGTACCTGAGATTGATGCGATGGTCGCATCCCGCGTCACCCCGATGGAAGCGCGCGCCAATGGCGGCGCCGCGTTGATGGACGAGGCGCATCGCAAGCGGTTCAACGTCACGCATCTTGGTTGGATCGACGGCGGCGTGAACTTTCACATCTTCATGGATGAAGAGCCGAAGTTTGACGAAAACGGCATTCTTGACCTGACGGGCGTCAAACTGCGCGACAACCCGATTTATCACGCCTTCTTTGAAGCATTGAACGCGACGACGGCGTCCATGCCGGCTACCGAAGTCTATGCGGCTTTGGAAAAAGGCGTCGTGGATTCAGCCGCTTGGACAGAGATTGGTCTGATGCAGCTGAAATGGGATGAGTTCATGAAATACCGGGTCGACCCGGAATTTTACAACACTGACCTTGGCGTGATCATGAACCTCGACAGCTGGAATGGCCTTTCGGACGCTTCGAAGGAAATCATCAGTCAGACCGTCATCGACTGGGAAGCGAAATCCTACGCCGATCGTCAGGTCGACCGGGTGAATGACGCCAACGAACTGCAGCGTCGTGGCATGAAGTTCATTGAACATGCGCCGGGCGCTGCCGAAGCATATGTCCAGATCGCTGAAGACGCAGCCTGGGCGCGCATGAAGGAACGGGTGGGTGACGACCCGATCTATGGCGAGCTGCGCAAGCATTACGCTGGCGAGTGATTGCTCTGCGAAACATCTGGGCCGCCCCTCGTCGGGCGGTCCTTTCTATGTGCGCCCTAGTGCTGACGTCAGGGGGCGCGCTGGCGTGCGTGACGCCGCCGCTAGGCATGCAGGCTGTTGTACCCGATACAGGCGGCCACGACGCTTGGTTGACTGATCGGGTCATTGGCTATTTCACCAATCTCGCCAGATGTCGAAATGGTCTGGATCCGTTTGGCACCGACCCGACCCTGACAGAAGCGGCGCGCATTCACACCGACAACATGGCGGCGCTGGACGTCTTCTCGCATGACACGACGGCGCCTGGCGCCGAGACGATGCAGGATCGGATCGCCTTGGCTGGCGTTCAATATCGGCGCGCGGCTGAGAACACCATCAACGGGTTCTTCATGCAGTATGTCGGGGGCGCGAGCTATTACGCCGAAGACGCCGCCTTGTGCCGGTTCACCGACGCTGCGACGGACAAGCCCTTGGCGCGCCACACCTACGCCACGATGGGTGAACCGCTGGTTGCGCGCTGGATGGCCAGCCCCGGGCACAGACGCAACATCCCGACCCCGGATCTGACAAGACAGGGGGCCACAATGGCAAGGACATCTGAGACCGCGCTGTGCGGTGGGATGTTCGCAACGCAAGTATTCGCAGGATAGAAAATGAAGTTTATAGATCGAATTTGCGAATTTCTGGCGGTCCTTGCGGGCATATACCTGGTCGTCATCATGTTGGGCATCGTGTTCAACGCCATGGCGCGAACGCTGGGGTTTTCGGGATCGTCCCATATTTTCACCTTCGCTGAATTTGGCCTTCTCTACATCGTCATGGCGGCCTCGCCCTGGCTGGTGAAGGAAAAGGGCCATGTGTTCATCGAACTTTTGACCGCCGCCGTGCCAAAGCCGGTGCAAGCCCCGCTAAGCCGCGGCGTATCTGCGATCTGCATCATCATCTGCGTGATGCTGGTCTGGTACACATGGGGCGCCACGGCCAAAGCGTACAAATTTGGCGATGCGGAGATGCGATCGCTGGACATGCCAAAATATTTGCTGCTGGGTGCCATGCCCATTTGTTTTGCGCTGATGGCGGCGCAGTTCGGGCGGTTCGTGTTTGGCCGCGATACGCTGCATTCTGGTCAGGCGGGGGTGCATGAATGAGCCAGCCTTGGGTGACCTTTCTGTTCCTGATCGGGTTTCTGTTCCTGATCGAATTCGGCGTCTCGCGCGCCTTTCGACGACCGTTCAACCTGCGCAAGACACTGATCAACGCGGCCTGCGCATGTATCGGCCTGACGATCTATTTCCTAATTCTGGCGGCTTAAGAGGGCGAAGCGATGGAATGGTTTGAAGCGCTCTTTTTCCTTTTGGGCATGATCCTGTTTTTCATGTTCATCGGTGTGCCCGTCGCATTGGCCTTTCTGGCTGCGAACATGATCGGGGCGGCGTATTTCATGGGGGGGAACGGGGATATTCTGGCCCAGATGTCGCGAGGGATTGGCCAGCTTGCGAACAACGCCATCCCGACCGTGACCAGTTTCAACCTGATGCCGGTGCCGATGTTCCTGCTGATGGGCGAGATTTTCTTTTTCACTGGCCTTGCCAACCGGATGTTTTCTGCGGTCGACAAACTGATGGGCCGATTGCCGGCGCGGCTGTCTTTCGTGACGGTTGCGGGTGGAACGGCGTTCGCGACGCTCTCAGGGTCGTCGATGGGGTCGACGGCGCTGCTGGGCAGCCTGATGGTGCCGGAGATGCAGAAGCGGGGGTACAAGAAGCATATGGCGATCGGACCGATCCTGGGAACAGGTGGTCTGGCGATGCTGATCCCGCCATCTGCGCTTGCTGTGCTGCTGGCGACACTGGCTGAATTGGACATCGGCGATCTTTTGGTTGCGGGGGTGATCCCGGGTCTTTTGCTCGCCTGTCTTTACGTTGTGATGATCCTGGGCATGGCGATGATCGACCCTGACGCTGCACCCAGCTACGAGGTTGAGAGCAACAAGCTGCGCCAAAAGCTGGGGCTTTTGGCAACCGATATTGTACCAATGGTGGGCATCGTCGTTGGCGTCATTTTCTGCATCATGTACGGGATCGCCACTCCCTCAGAAAGTGCAGCCTTCGGTTGCCTTGGCGTGATTCTGTTGGCCGCTGCCTATCGCTGCCTGACTTGGGATGGGATGGTCAAGTCGGTCACCGGCGCGCTGAAAGTCACGACCATGGCGCTGCTGATCATCTTTGGGTCGGCTACGTTTTCCGCGCTTTTGGCGTTTTCCGGCGCATCATCCGGGCTGATCAACTGGGCGACGGGCTTTGAACTGGATCCCACGACGATGCTGCTGATCATGTTCGGCATCCTTCTGGTACTGGGCATGTTCATGGATCAGCTGTCGATGATGTTGTTGACGGTGCCGATCTTCTTTCCGCTGGCGAACACGTTGGGCTTTGACCTGATATGGTTTGGTGTGATCGTCCTGCTGGCGCTTGAGATCAGCTTTACAACACCGCCATTCGGTCTGCTGCTGTTCGTGATGAAGGGCGTCTCAGCGCCTGGCACGACGATGCGCGATATCTATATCGCGGCAATGCCGTTCATGGCGTGCTCGATCCTGCTGGTGTTCCTGCTGATCATTTTCCCCGGCATCGCGCTGTGGTTGCCAAGTCTGGGAGGTTAGGCTTAGTCGCCGATTGACCAGCAGACCTGCGCGTGATCGGGCGCGGCGGAGCCAGGCATCGGGCACACCACTGTCTGGCCTGGACGCTGCAGGACGATCATTCTGGTCTGGGTATTGAGGATCGCGATATTCTCAAAACCTTTAAGATTACTGAATGTGACGTAGCTGCGCCACAGCATTCGATCGTTCACCGACAGCGTGTCGCCTTGCGCTCAAATAGCAAACCCACCAACAAGACACGCCGCAAGCAGCAACAAATTTCGCATACCACACCACTCCACTTCCACATGGTGAGGTGCCCAATAATTGAGTGATTTACAAGTTAATTACGCCTTTGGGTGAGTTCTTTACTTGTGATGGCGAAGTGGGGGTGGCAACTATAGGTGGCGTTGCTTTTAGGTGCCGAAGCTGGCGACCAGATCCTCGACCGTGTGGATGGCGGCGATGGAGCGCATGGCCGACAAGGCGTTGTCATGCTGCGCCTGCGTTGCGGTGGAGCAGGCATCAGCAGCCACGGTAACCTCGTATCCGTAGTCGGTTGCGTGGCGCACGGTGCCTTCGACAGTGTAGGCGGTTGAGACGCCGCAGCAAATCAGGCGGCGGGCGTTCAGGGAAAACAGCACCTCTTCCAGCGTCGAATTGTGGAAGGCGGAATTGCGGGTATGAGTGACGACATGTTCACTCGGTTCTGGACCCAACCCGTCAATAAACTCCACGCCCCAGGTCCCTTCGCGCCATGCGCCCAGCGCGATCCACTCGCGGATCAGGTCGGTATTCGCGACAACACCAGTAAAATCAGGATCAACAGCCAGTCGGACATGGACGATGGGCACGCCGTGGTCGCGGGCGCCGGCAAACAGGCGTTTGGCGTTTTCCAACCGTTCCCACCGCCACGCACTGTCCTGTCCGATGCCAACCTTGATCTTGCCGTCGGGATGGCAGTTTTCGTTCTGGTAATGATTGGCGACGATCACGGGCTTGGCGGTGTCGGACATAGGGGCCTCTTTATGTTGGCTCTCGACGCTATCCGCGCCCAGACAGTCTTTCCAGTCATAAAGAGTGAAGGCCCCTCGCGAAAATTACGAAGGGCCTCCGATGACCGACCTGTTCACTCCTGAGAGACCGAACACAACACCGCCTCAAACCGGAACGGTCTTACGCGTCGACAGAGTCCGTGGGGCAGAAAACAACCGCCGACATTTAAAGTTTGCCTTAAATCCACCATAACGCGCAAGCGCGAAACGACTAAATTGTACTAATAAATTAATCAGGTATACTTTTGGTATATTTTTGTCGGGTTGGGAATGATATTTAATGCATAAAGTTGTTTGAGGCGGTCGATCAGCATCTGCTCGCTGTCAACAAAGTCCCAAAAACCGGCTTTTCTGATCTTCACTGCGTCCGACATGACGTCCCAGGTCGTTCCAAAAACGTAATCTGCGAATCCCCACGACACCATGCTGTCGAGATCGGGTTCAACCAGATCGTGCGCAGCCGCGATCCTGGACCAAAACGGTCCTTCGTTCGCCATTGTCTCAACCAGCTTGACGTCCGCCGCCGGGGCGGCCGGCATGTCGAAGAAGGCTGCGAGCTGATCCCACACATGGGTCCAGCGAAAATAATCGCCGTTGGTGATATTGAAAATCTCACCCTCCGCCGCCTCGGCGTCACCGCACCAGTCGATGGCGCGGGACAGAAGGTCCGAGTCTGTGGCCTGGTAGATGGGTGTTGACGCGGCGGCGGGGCCGGGGAAGGCCAGCGGTTCCCCCTTGGCCTTTTGCAGCGTGCCATACGCGCCCAACACCGCCATCAGGTTCATCGGCGATTTTAGTGCGGGACCAATCACGACATGGGGGCGCAGCGCAGACCACGACCACCCCTGCGTCGCCGCACGCGTGGTCAGAGCGTCGAGCTGATCGTCATAGAAATGTCCGCCGGGAATGCGCGGGTCGCTTTCCCTGGCTGGGGTCTTGAACGGTCCGAGGTGAGAGCCATAGGCCTTGTTCCCCTGCATCAGCGTCACATGCCGCAGGTTGGGACAAAGCGCGCAGAGATCCAGCGCGCCTTGCATCAGCGCCAGATTGGGCGCCCGGTCCGCTTCGAACCCATGTGCGTTCACGTAAGCGCAGTAGAGCGCGTGCGTGACATCCTTCAGCGGAGCCGGGTCAAAACCGCCCGCGGCCAGGTCGGCGGGATAGGCGACGGCGTTTGCTGGCAGGCCGGTTTCTGGTCTGCGCGATGCGGCGATGATCCGCACGTCGTCGCGGTCCGCCAGGTTGCGGATATGTGCGCGCCCGATGATGCCAGACGCGCCGATGATCAGAACGGTCTTCATCCCTTCGGCTCTCACGAAGTCAGCGCGTCGATCACCCGCGCCCAGGACCGAGCACCTTTTTGGAAACTGGTGAGCGAGTATTTTTCGTTCGGCGAATGAATGCGATCGTCATCAAGGCCAAAGCCGATCAGCAGGCTGTCCATGCCCAGGATATCGTGGAAGTGTCCTACCACCGGGATAGAGCCGCCGCAGCCGACAAAAGCAGCCTCGCGCGGCCATTCGTCGGACAGCGCCTTGCGGGCCTTCTGGAAGACCGGGCCTTCGACATCCAGCACGATGCCGCCAGATCCTTCGCGGCCCATCAGAAATTCCGCCTCGCAATCGTCGGGCAGCATTTCCAGAACGCGGTCGCGCAGCGCCTGGTTAATTTTTGCCGGATCCTGATCGCCGACGAGGCGGGCTGAGATTTTGGTGCTCGCCTGTGCTGGCAAAACGGTCTTGAAACCTTCGCCGGTGTAGCCGCCCTCAATGCCGTTGAATTCGAGCGTCGGGCGCGCCCAGATCTGCTCCAACGCGGAAAAGCCCTGCTCGCCAGCGGGGATGGACAGGCCAACCTCTCCAAGAAAGCCTTCTGCGTCGAAGCCGAGGTTTTCCCACTGCGCCTTCAACTCGTTAGAGATCGGCACCACCCCGTCGTAGAAACCGGGCAGGGTGACCGCGCCCGTTTCATCATGAAGCGAGGCGAGGATTTTCGACAGAACCCGGATCGGGTTCTGCGCAGGGCCGCCATACATGCCTGAATGCAGGTCGCGGTCGGCGGCCTTGATCACCACCTCTTCCTGCATCATGCCGCGCAGCATCGTGGAAATAGACGGGGTTTCCGGGTCGAACATGCCGGTGTCGCAGACGCAGGCGAAGTCGGCCTTCAGTTCGTCCTTGTGCGCCTCAAGGAATGGGATCAGCGACGGCGATCCGCTTTCTTCCTCACCTTCGAAGAACAGCGTCAACTTGCCCGGCAACGTGCCCGTGACAGCCTTGTAGGCGCGAAACGCCTCAACAAAGGTCATCAGCTGCCCTTTGTCATCCGCCGCACCGCGGGCGCGGATTTCGGGGCCCTGGCTACCTTCGGCGATATGCGGCTCAAACGGCGCCTCGTTCCACAGATCCAGCGGGTCGACCGGCTGCACGTCATAGTGGCCGTAGAACAGCATGTGCGGGCCTTCACCATCATGATGCGCGACGACCATCGGGTGGCCGGGCGTGTCGCGGACCGAGGCGTCAAAGCCAATGGATTTCAGATCTTCGCACAGCCACTCAGCCGCTTTCCGACATTCATCCTTGTAGGCCATGTCGGTGGAAATGCTCTCCATCCGCAGAAATTCGAACAGGCGCGCCTGTGCGGCGTCCTGATCGGCGTCGAGATGGGCGAGAACGGCGTCTAGATGGGACATGGAAACCTCAGCTTTATGTTTGCGCAGACGATGCCTGCGGGCGGCGGCGGTGTCCATATGTGACGCAGGGCATTTGCCGATCGGCGCACGCTTCCTATCTACAAATGAATGAAACATCTTCTGAAAGCGATCGCCATCATGGCCATTTCCGCAGGCGCCGCTGGCGCCGAAGACTTTACCTTCAAGAACATTGAAGGCGGCGACATCAACCTGTCGGATTTCCGCGGCGGCCCGGTTCTGGTTGTGAACACAGCGTCGATGTGCGGCTTCACATATCAGTATGAAGGGCTTCAGAAAGTCCATGAGGAGCTTGGGCCCAAGGGCCTGACCGTTCTGGCGGTGCCGTCCGATGATTTTAATCAGGAGCATGACAGCGAAGCGGAAGTGAAGGATTTCTGCGAGGTCAATTACGGCCTGACCGTGCCGATGACCGAGATCACCAATGTTCGCGGCGACGACGCGCACCCGTTCTATCAGTGGCTGAAGGCCCAGCACCGGTTCAAGCCGCGCTGGAACTTCTACAAGGTGCTGTTGGACGGCGACGGGAACTTCGTCGCGGGTTATTCGTCAAGTGATCGGCCGAACCGCGGGAAGGTGCGGCGGGATATTGAAAAGCTTTTGGATGACGGGTGAAGCGCTTCTTGAACTTTTCTGCAAACTAATTTTGGGGAGAAAAATTGGCTCCAGTTCTAGCGAGAATATTTTTTGTAATTTTCGTCACTTTGTTAGCTGATATCCTGATCATTGCGGTTCTTGTATCGACAGATGATCTGGATGAGATTTTCCTCAATTGCGGAGTGATCGGGGTCATCGCTGTAGGGCTCTTGTTACTCGCTCCTTTTGCGATTGAACTTCCTGTTCGATTTCAGGGCGGCTTCGCCTCAACAGCGCTTTTCGGCCCCGCTGGTGTGTTCTTTGTGCTAAAGGGGACAAGAACGCCAAGATGGCTAAAATGGACGTTCTTCGGTGTTGTCTATACGCTGGTCGCACTTTGGTTTGGCCTTCTTGTGCTGGCGTCGGCACAGAGTTAAGCGCTGCGATGAGTGCCCAGGCTCGATGATGCGATACGCTTGGAAGGCTTCTATCTGGCTTTACCAAAGAGGATGCTAATCGTCTGGAAATGCAAACAGGTGGAGAAGTGTTGCCGGTAGTTGGGTAGAGTTCGCGTCTAGGCAGAGTTCGCAATCGACCGCCAATTTGCACGCAACTGAGAAAAAACGGACATAGAAAGACGTTACCGATCCTAGCGTATCACTTGGGAAGCTAACCGTGGCGCTGTCTGCGCCGGGAAGAAAGGTAATACTAAGTCGAAAGCGCCTGTCTGTGTTTTGGGAACACCCGGATTTATTCGAGCGCCGGAGAGGTTCGACGACCAGAAGCTCCTTAGCATCCTTGGTGAGAATGCCGGCAATCTGATGTTTCAATTCGCTGCGACCAACCTTGTTCAAACCGATGTCAACATCGCTCCGGCTGAACGCCCCTATTCGGATCACGCGGCACTCGCCGCTTCAAGCGCGTTGGTGTTTCCGGCATACAACCACCTCAGGTTGGGGACCGATTGGTCGCAACTTAACAACTTCCTAGAAGACGTGAACAAGCCGCTCATCGTTCTTGGCCTTGGCGCGCAATCGCCAAAGATTGGCGGTGAAATGGAGACCATATTGGCGTTGAAGGCTGATCCCAGCGTTCAACGCATGGTCGACATCTTCGTGAAAGAGCGATCCTCGTCACTGTAAGGGGGGCCTATTCGCAAAAGGTCTGTGCAGAGCTTGGACTGGATGCGGTTGAGGTGCTGGGTTGTCCGTCAGCCTTGATCAATCCCTGCCCTAATCTGGGACGGCAGCTATCTGACAAGCTGCACGACTTGTCGAATGAAGGAGGAGAAGCGCGGATCGGCGTCACGGCGGCTGCGCCGTTCGAGATCGCTGGCGACGCATCTCGCGTTGCTTTGGAACGTAAGCTTTTCTCAATGATGGCTGCGTTTTCAGGGCTTTATATCCAGCAATCCGGGGGGCTGACGGCAATGTTGGTCGCCAAGGGCGCTTTGGCCAAGGCAAATGAAAACGAATTGACATCAATCTACAAATCGCTTGGGGGGGATATGTCCCCGCCCCAATTCTGGAACACGATGGGCCGGACCTCTCGCTTTTATTTCAGCGCAATAGAGTGGATCCGCGAGATGCAAGGGCTATGCGCTGTATTTGGCAGCCGTCTGCATGGTTCGATGGCGGCGATCGCCGCCGGAACCCCCGGCGTCATCATAGTCCATGATTCACGAACGGCTGAACTTGCCAGCTTGATGCGTCTGCCAACCTTAACGCAAGAAGAAGCGATGACAGCACTCAGCGTCGCCGAGTTGGCTCAGCGGGTCGAGTTCGGCGGTGCCGCTTTCTACGAATGGCGCAACAGAACTGGCTGCCGACTTCGCGAACTACTGCGAGCCGCTGGCGTCGAATGTTCCGTTCCGCTTGCACATGCGGTCGACAAAATCGCTAACGATAAAATCACGCCTGGATTGGAAGCTGGCGATTGCGGCTTTAAGCGGAATTCTGGTCAAATCCCCGCTTTGGCAGAATGACCCGTAGCTCGAACTCGGAAACGCTACGCAAACTTGCTTTTCAACTGGGTCGTACACGTGGTCTCGGCTGATGTGGCTCTCTGAGAGTGAATAGGCCAACTGATCCGCTTTGAATCATGAGCAAGGTGCGCCGCCAAATCGGTTGGAGCGAGGCCACTTCTTTGCAGAAATGCCAGCAGTTATCGCCGCTGGATCCACCCACCGCCCAGCACACGATCACCATCAGGCGCGTAGAACACACAAGCCTGACCAGGCGCCACGCCGATCTCGTCCGACCGCAGTTCAACCACGGCGCTGTCGCCATCAGGGAACACTGACGCCTCAATCGGGGGACGGGTGGAGCGGACTTTCACCAGCACATCCCAGCCGCCCTCTGGCGCGTCCTCGAAGCGGCCTCCGCCGATCCAGTTGATCTCCGCCACGGGTACGCGGCGGGTCGCCAGCGCCTCACGCGGGCCGACGATTACCTGTTTGGCGTCTGCGTCGATCTTAACAACGAATAGTGGATTGCCATCAGTCACACCGCCGCCGATCCCCAGCCCCCGGCGCTGGCCGATGGTGTAATGGATGACGCCAGGATGCTGGCCCAGCACGCGGCCGTCGAGATGCACGATTTCGCCCGGCTGCGAAGCGTCAGGGCGGATCTTCTGGATCACGTCCGCATAATTGCCGTTTGGCACAAAGCAGATGTCCTGGCTGTCGGGCTTGTCCGCAACAGGCAGGCGGTATTTCGCCGCCAGCGCCCTAGTTTCATCCTTCGACGGCAGATGGCCAAGGGGGAAGCGCAAGAAATCCAGCTGTTCCTGCGTCGTAGCGAAAAGGAAATAGCTTTGATCGCGGTTGGCGTCAGCGGCGCGGTGCAGTTCAGCGCCTGCTGCGCCCTCTTTGCGTTGGATGTAATGACCTGTGGCCAGACAGTCGGCGTCCAGGTCCTTGGCGGTCGCCAGGAGGTCGCGGAATTTTACGGTCTGATTGCAGCGTACGCAGGGGATCGGCGTTGCGCCCGCGAGGTATTGATCGGCGAATTCGTCAATCACGCTTTCGCGGAACTTGCTTTCATAGTCGAGGACATAATGTGGGAACCCCATTTCCTCGCTGACCCGCCGCGCATCGTGGATATCGCGGCCCGCGCAGCAGGCTCCTTTCTTGGCCAGCGCCGCGCCATGGTCATACAGCTGCAGCGTCACGCCAACGACATCATAGCCTTCCGAAGCCAGGTGCGCGGCCACGACAGAGCTGTCGACGCCGCCGGACATGGCGACGACGACACGCGTGTCGGCGGGGGCTTTGGCGAAGCCGAGGCTGTTTAGCGTTTGGGTCATCCGCGCGATCTAACCCTCCGACCGCTTTCCGACAAGACGTTCACCGAAAATTAGCTTGTACGCGGCATCGTGAGCCCCGGGTTAATAGTGGTGTCAACGGAACTGGGAGCTTTAGAATGTCTGACATTGTTGAGTTGAGCGCAGATCGCGCTCAGGCCTTTCGCAACGCGCGGCGGGCGGAGCAGCTTCGTGCAGGGTTGCCGCCAACCACGACGACGCGCTGGGTTGCAAGCCGAAAAGCGGCCGTGGTGGCGGCCGTTAATCATGGCGTCTTAACTGAAGATCAGGTGCAACGCATGTATGGGGTGGGTAGCGAAGAATTGGCTCACTGGCGTGAATCCATGGAAAAACATGGGGTTGGTGGGTTGCGCGCAACACGGACGCAGTTCTATCGGGGAGGATAATTTAATACAATTCAACCTAAAGATTTTCGGCATGTGGTAAGTTTATGTTTACCCTTCGCCGCTTAACATGCGAACAATCTTAGTGAGATTTTCTTAAGAAGGGACACGTTATGCGCGTACTACTGATTGAGGATGACCCGAGCACCTCTCGTAGTATCGAGATGATGATGGCGAAAGCTAATCTCAATGTCTACGCGACAGATCTTGGCCAAGAGGGCGTCGATTTGGCAAAATTATACGATTATGATTTGATACTTCTTGACCTGAATTTACCTGATATGAGCGGGTATGAGGTGCTGCGCACCCTGCGCGGCGCTAAAATTGACACGCCGATCCTGATCCTGTCTGGTCTCGCCGAAGCGGATGACAAGATCAAAGGTTTTGGGTTTGGCGCCGACGATTATCTGACGAAACCCTTCAACCGCGACGAACTGATCGCCCGCATTCACGCGATTGTCCGGCGATCGAAGGGACATGCGCAGTCCGTAATCGAAACTGGCAAGGTCGCCGTGAACCTGGACGCCAAAACGGTTGAGGTCGAAGGATCGCCTGTCCACGTGACTGGTAAAGAATACCAGATGCTGGAGCTTTTGAGCCTCCGCAAAGGCACGACCCTGACGAAAGAGATGTTCCTGAACCATCTCTATGGCGGCATGGATGAGCCAGAGCTGAAGATCATCGACGTCTTTATCTGTAAACTTCGCAGGAAGCTGAGCGTGGCGACGGGCGGTGACAATTACATTCAAACGGTGTGGGGCAGGGGATACGTGCTGCGCGACCCGAACGTGATGGCCGATATTGAGCCAAGCCGCGTTATGGCCTGACGCTCCGATTGCTGAGCGATGCTCAGCAGCCTATGCGCCGACATCCCCGTTCGCCCTGATCGAAGGGAGAGCGGAACGGCATGATCGTGCGGATGAGACGTGTCATTGCCGTTCTGAATGCTGGCCGGCCGGGGGAAAAGTCGCCCGACACCTCCAGCACCGCCTCGCCGAGCACGGTGTTTTCCGACCGACAAAACACCGCCAGAACCTGCGTCGTCGCGCCCGCGACGCCACCGGTCACATCGCCTGAACAGATGGACCGACCACTGGTTCCCGCAAGCGGCTGGAACACAAGTTCCAACCGATGTCCTTTGGTCCCGCAAGGGACAGATGTTACTGTCTGTGGCGTCAGATAGGCGGGCAGGCGCAAGTCAGCAGCGACTTCATCAACTGAGGCGTCCCCAACGGGAGCGCCGTGGATGACTGTCGGCCCGCCGGCGGAGGCGAAGATGTTGGCGTCAGATAGCGTATAGCGCAGGGCTGTGTCGGGGCTGTGAATGTTTTCGCCGGATCCGACGCTTACGCCTGTGCATGAAGCCAGGGCACTGGTCGCAACTACAGCCATCCAGAGTTTTACAATAGACACCATCGTTGCTTCCTTTGCGGCTCTACGCAAATATGGGGGCTGGTATGGCCAAGGGAAAGACACAGCCCTTCGCAAGCTGATGATCATGCGTGAGCGGTGGGCGCTTAAACGTCCAGATCTTCGGCGAAGCGGGCGTTGTCCTGAATGTACTCGAACCGCAATTCTGGCTTCTTACCCATCAAGCGATCGACCAAACCGGCAGTTTCGCCCGGCTCATCATCGTCGATGCCGACGCGGATCAGTTGCCGGGTCGCCGGGTTCATTGTTGTGTCCTTCAGATCCCGTGCATCCATTTCGCCAAGGCCCTTGAACCGGCTGACATCGATGCGCCCGCGGCTGGAAAACGCTGATTTCATTAGCCCGTCCTTCGCCAGATCATCCTTGGCGTAAACGGATTTGCCGCCCTGCGTCAGGCGATACAGAGGCGGGCAAGCAAGATAGAGATGCCCGCCTTCGATCAGCGGCCGCATCTGCGTGAAGAAGAATGTCATCAGCAAAGCCGCGATATGCGCGCCATCAACATCGGCGTCGGTCATGATGATGACCTTCTCGTAACGCAGATCATCGATCCGGAATTTTGATCCCATTCCGACGCCGAGCGCCTGGCAAAGATCGTTGATCTCCTGATTCTGAGACATCTTGGCCGCAGCGGCGCCCAGCACGTTGAGTATCTTGCCGCGAAGGGGCAGCAGGGCCTGCGTCTTGCGGTCCCGCGCCATCTTCGCGGACCCGCCGGCGCTGTCGCCTTCGACCAGGAAAATTTCGGTCCCGTCGCGCGAGCCGCTGGAACAGTCCACCAGTTTGCCGGGCAGGCGCAATTTCTTGGTGGCGGATTTGCGCTGGGTTTCCTTTTCTTTGCGCCGACGTAGGCGCTCTTCGGCCCGGTCGATGAAAAATTCCAGAACTGCGCCCGATTGTTTCGGGTCGGCGGCCAGCCAGTTATCGAAATGGTCGCGCACAGCGCCTTCGACCAAGCGCGACGCTTCTGTCGTCGACAGTCGGTCCTTGGTCTGGCCAACGAAATCCGGGTCTTTGATAAAGGCGGAAATCATCGCGCAGCCGCCTGAAAAGACGTCATCGCCTGTGATCTGAGCTGCTTTCTTGTTGCCGATCAGTTCGCCATAGGCGCGGGCGGCCTTGGTCAGCGCAGTGCGAAAGCCGGCTTCATGCGTGCCGCCTTCGGGCGTCGGAACGGTGTTGCAATAACTCGACGTGAAGGGGTCGCGGGCGGGCGTCCAGGTAATCGCCCATTCAACCGACCCTGCGGTTGACGGATCAAATTTTTCAGAGAAATCAACTTTCCCTGCAAAGGGCGTCTCGGTGTATGTCATCGTGCCGGACAGCATGGCGTTGAGGTAATCGGCCAGACCGCCGGGGAAATGAAAGAGATCTTCGGTCGGTGTTTCGTCCTTTGGCCCGATCAGTTCCGGGTCACATTTCCAGCGGATTTCGACGCCGCGGAACAGATAAGCCTTGGACCGGGCCATCTTGTGCAGACGCGCAGGTTTTAGCCGTAGCTTGTCGCCGAAAATCTCTGCATCGGGGTGAAAGGTGACTGTCGTGCCGCGTCGGTTTGGCGCTGCGCCGACTTCTTCAACCCCGCCCAGCGGCAGACCGCGAGAAAAGCTTTGGCGGAAAAGCTTTTTGGAACGTGCAACTTCCACCACCACGCTGTCGGATAGTGCGTTGACCACGGAAATGCCAACGCCGTGCAAACCACCCGACGTCTCATACGCCTTGCCCGAAAACTTGCCGCCCGCGTGCAGGGTGCAAAGGATGACCTCCAGCGCCGACTTGTCTGGAAAACGGGGGTGAGGTTCGATCGGGATGCCGCGGCCATTGTCGACGATTCGGCATGACCCATCGGCCATAAGTTCAATCTCAATCCGGTTAGCGTGGCCGGCGACGGCCTCATCCATCGAGTTGTCGAGAACTTCCGCCACCAGATGGTGCAGCGCGCGTTCGTCCGTGCCGCCGATATACATGCCGGGGCGTTTTCGGACAGGTTCCAGCCCCTCCAACACTTCAATGGCGGAGGCGTCATAGCTGTCAGCGGCAGCGTCGCCGGTGAATAGGTCTTTTGCGGCGGCCATTGGGCTCTTCCGAATCTGCTCAGGATATTTGGAGAGTATCTACTTTGTTCTCCCCCCTATCAAGCGGTGAGATTGCGGCTTCTTTCAGGCTGCGCGCGCTTCTCGCCACGCGAGCACCATTGCGCCAGTCAGGATCATCGCAGCGCCGATGGCGGAAAGAACGCCGGGGATCACGCCAAACCATGCGGCGTCATACGCCGCGGCGAAGATCAGCGTGCCGTAGAAGATGGGCGCGACAAAGCTGGCGTCGGCTATTTTCATGGATAGGGTGAACAGGTTTTGCGCGCTGACCATCGACAGACCGAAAAACGCCATCAGAGTCCATTATTCGGGGTTTGGCGTCCACCAGAACGGGATCGCGGTGGCTGCGGCCATCAGTACGCCCATGATGTTGGTGATCAGCAAAAAGCGCTGCACGGGTTCGACCCGCATCATGCGTTTGATCAAAGTAATCTCAACAGCCATGACGACGGCGGCGCCAAAGGCGAACAGCGCACCGGGTTCCGATGCGCCAGCCCCGGAGCGCAGCAGGATCAGGCCACCTATCAGCGCGACCAGCGCCGCGCCCCAGCGAATGCGGCCGACTGTTTCGCCCAGAAACAGAACGGCCAGCGGCATTGCGAAAACCGGCAACAGAAAGCTGATCGCTGTCGCATCAGCCAATGGGATCAGCGCGGCCGCGGCGAAGAGGCCGGAAACCCCGGCCCAGCCGCAGAACGTGCGCCCTAGATACATGGTGAGCGAAACCTTCGGTCGCCCGATATGCGTGAAGAATGAAGCGATGATCAGGGCGCAGAGCGCAAAGAAATAGCGCCCGAAGGTGATCTGAAAGGCGTGCATCGGCGCGCCATGTTCGCCGCGGCCCAGCATCTTTGCGGCAAAAGTCTACGCCGCGATTAGTGCGCAGCAGACGATCAGCATCACAGCGGCGCGAAAGGCGTGTGAGCGCGCCTCAGCCAGCGAGGTAGTCCCGGATCACATCGGCCACCGCATCGGGCTGTTGGTGAATGATCCAGTGATCCGCGTTGTCGAAATAGCGAATGGTCAGGTCGTCGCAAAGATCGTCCAGCCCTGCGTGCGCGTCCATCTTCAATGCAGTGTCGTTCTTGCCCCAAATCAGCAAATGGGGCGGTTTTACCCGCAGGATGTCGGGGTCAAGCAGTTTCAATTGGTCGTCCGGGATCGGCTGGCCGGGTTTGGCGACCTTCATCGGCATTGCGCGGTACCAGTTCAGCATGCCGGTCAACGCGCCGGGTTGGTCCCAGGCGGCGAGGTATTTGTCGTGCCGTGCGCCATGCAACCAGGTCATATCCATCTTGTCCGCGAACAGCCCGACCAACTTGGCGAAATTGTCGGCGCCAAGGCGTCCCTCTGCGCGAGGATCGCGTAGATAGTCGATGTATTGCGACGCCTCCGCTTGCGCGCCGCCCGCAGCGAGACTGCGCTGAAACGGGATCGGATGCGCGCCGTTCAGGATGATCAGCTTGTCCATCAGATTGGGCTGCGCAAAGGTCAGCGCATAGGCGACTGACGCGCCCCAATCATGACCAATCACGGCGCGGGCGCGCGGCGCAAAACAGGTCAGGATCGACGCTGCATCGCGCGCGAGCTTGCCGCCTGTATATTCTGACGCGCCTTCGGGTTTGGCAGACAGGTTATATCCGCGCTGATCAGGCGCGACGCAGAAATACTCGTCTGACAATCGCTCCAGCATTTCTTCCCAAGCGCCGGAATACTCCGGAAAGCCGTGCAGCATCAAAAGCAATGGCCGCGATGGATCGCCCGCTGTGAGGCAGTGAAAGGAGAGGCCGTTCGCCTCAATCATGCGCGATGTGATCATGGGGACCTTGTCGCCCGGCGCAAGGGGTGCCGCAAGTGCAACGTAACGGAAGTTTATGTGGCCCAGTAAGCCCCGGTTTACTAGCGCCAGCGCCGCGCGCCACCCACGTCAGAGAGGTCCGAAACAAAAGGGAAAAGACCCTTCATATGAGCTTCATCACCGTCAAAACACGCCGCCTTGTCGCCCGCCTTTGCGCGTTGCGCACCCGTCACGAGAAACTGAAAGGCGCAATTGAAACTGAGCAGAACCGCCCAATGGTGTGCTCGTTAAAACTACAGGCGATGAAACGGCTGCGGCTGAAGATGAAGGATGAAATTAAGGCGCTGAAGTCTCGGATGCAGGGCCGCACAGTCGCCTGACGCGCGGCCCAGCCAGTTGGCGTCAGACCTGATGCCAGGCAGGCATGCCGTCCATCAACTTTTCGTCGAACGGGCAGCGGGTGAGGTTTTCAACACCGTCTTCAGTGATCATCACCTGGTCTTCCAGTTTGATGCCGAACTCGCCGCCCACCGTGCCGATATAGGCCTCGGAGCAGAGGAACATGCCAGGTTCGAGGTCATAGTCGAAATCGCCGTCAACCCAGCGATCCTTGTATTTGACCAATGGCCATTCATCGCAAAGGCCGACGCCGTGCATGACGCAGCCGTATTTCAGCTCGTTGAACTCTTCCGGCATGTCGCGGCAGCCGAAGGAGACCTCTTTCAGCGACATGTCCGGCTTTAGCATCTGCCAGTTCTCGGTAATTTGAAGATAGGCCTCCTTGTGAAGCCGCTTCATTTCAGCCGTCGGCTCACCATCCCCGATAAACCAGCTGCGTGAGATATCCACGCACATCCCATAGGCGCCGACGAGGTCCGTGTCCCAGCTGAGTATTTCGTTGTTTTGCAGGATGCGGGGGCCGCATTCCTGGAACCATGGGTTTGTGCGTTGGCCTGACGCGAGCAGGCGGGTTTCGATCCATTCGCCGCCGCGCTTGATGTTTTCGGCGTGCAGCACAGCCCAGACGTCATTCTCAGTCATGCCAGGTTCGGTCTGGCGGCGCATTTCGGCCAGCGCGTTTTCGCAAGCGACCTGAGCGCAGCGAAGGGCCTTGATCTCGTCCGGGCCTTTGATGGCGCGGGTCTTTTCCATGATCTCTTCGCCGTCGAAGATTTTGAGCCCCAAATCAGTCAGGGCGTGGGCACCATGCAGCATGATCTTATCGACTGCGATGCGCCGGTTTTCGCCAACATGGGCGCGCATCAGCTCATCCACAGCGCCCGCGAAATCAGCGGCGGTTTCTTCGGCCTTGTCGCCAGCTGAGAAATAGAACATCGCCGCGCCATTGCGGGTTTCTTTCACCAGTGGGTTGAACGAGGTCAGGAAATCCAGGCCCTTGTATTCCCACACAACCATATAGCCGTCAGCCATCACCAGACAGGCGCGGAAGGGGTTGTGGGTGTTCCAGAGCTGCATGTTAGATGTATCGGTCGCGTAGCGAATATTCAGCGGGTCCGTCAGCAGAACCCCGCCATAGTCACGCTTGGCGAGCGACGCCTTGATCCGTTCCAGCCGGAAATGACGCATCGCGGGCAGGTTCGGGCATTCAAGCCCAGCGTCTTCCCATTCCTTGTACGCGAGAGGCGTTGGCCCGATTTCAATGCGATTATTTTCATCCGGCGTGTTGTCCGGTTTCATCCCGGGCGTGATCTTGCGGATGTGGCTGTAGGTCTGGTGTTTGTTCATTTCGGTCTCCCCTTGGTTTCACCTTGGGCAAGCTCTGCGACCCCGGCGCGCAGAAATGCGGCGTGGGATTGTCGGTTTTCGCCCCAACCGATAGGGATGAGCAATGGACAGTGTACAGACTCAATATGAAGCCTACCCGTACCCCGCACGCGACCCCGCGGACGAGGCGAGACGGCTGATTGTCGGGTCCCCTTCAAACCCCGTTGAGGTGGACCACATGATTTTCGGCGGCAAGCGAAACTGGAAAAAGCCGTTTCGCGCGCTGTTCGCCGGGGGCGGCACAGGCGACGCGCTAATCATGATGGCGCAAAGGCTCGCTTGGGCGAAATGCCCCGCTGAGATCACCTATCTCGACATGTCCACGGCAAGCCGCACGGTTGCTGAGGCACGGGCGAGTGCTAGGGGTCTGACGAATATCGAATTCGTCACGGGTGACCTCCTGACAGCGCCTGAACGGGGAGAATTCGACTATATCGACAGCACAGGCGTCCTGCACCATCTGCCAGATCCGCAGGCAGGGTTTGATGCGCTGGCCAAGGCCATTGCGCCCGGCGGCGGGTTCGGCTGCATGGTCTACGCGCCGTACGGCCGGACCGGTGTCTATCCCCTGCAAGAGGCGCTGAACACACTCACGGCAGGCGAGGCGCCTGAGGCGCAGGTCGCGATGGCCAAGGATGTTTTGAAGGCGCTTCCATCGTCAAACTGGTTCCCCAAAAACGACTTTGTGGGTGATCACAAAGTGTCCGACGCGGGGCTCTACGACCTGCTCTTGCACTCACGCGACAGGCCCTATACCGTTGAAGATATACACAAAACTCTTGATGTGGCAGGTTTGTCCCTGGTCAGTTTCCATGAACCCGACCGCTATGATCCGCGCCGTTATCTGCCAGCCCCCCTGTGGCCACGGGTTGAAGGGCTGGACGCCATTGCGTTTGCTGGACTGGCGGAGCGATTGGCCGGCGATATGAAAACCCACTGCTTCTACGCCGTCCGAAAGGAAGAAGCGCGTGATCCAGCGACGTTCGGCCCTACCGCCCGCCCGCGACTAGGCGATCTGCCTGCGGCGGCGTTGGGAAAGCAGATCGAAAAACGCGGCCAGCTTCGAATTGAAAGCAATGGCCAGAAAGTGCGCCTTGCGATCCCGAAACAATCTGGCGGCTTAATTGCGCTGGCCGATGGCGGGTTGCAACTAGGCCAGATCGCGCAGATGCGCGGGCTGGATTGGGTTGCGTTTTCCTCATTGTGGCAGCCTGTCGATGCCGCGCTGACCGGCTTCAACCTGCTGCATTATTCAGAGGGGATGTCATGACCACGCTCAGCTACGCGCCATTCGCGCCATATATGGATCCAAAGACGGCGCATCCGCCCGGTGTGCGCCCGCTGGATATGGCGGACTGGTTGCACCGGGACGGGGCGTTTACCGAACAGATGGCCTATCGCGATCAGTTGATCGACCAGGAACGCGACGTTGTCTTTGCGGTGCAGGAGGAGGCCGCCGGTCCCGCTGGTGAGCTTTTCTATATGGTGAAAGATCAGCTGGCGACCTCGCCGGGCCATCGTGTGAATGGCGATCTGACACGTCCCGATGGTGTTTCGGTCCCGCTAACAGGCGATCATCCGTTGGCTCTGTTGGCGCGTATGACACAGGAAGACTGGTGCATCCTCTGGAAGCCGGAAGATGAAGATGAACATGTTCTGATCGGCGCCGCGCTTTTGTTTCCATCGCGATGGTCGCTGGCGGAAAAGATGGGCAAGCCGTTGATCGCCATCCATCAGCGTGTGCCGCAATACGATGAAAGCCTAGCGCCGCGGGTTCAGCGGTTCTTTGACGCCATCCAGCCGCGCAGGGCGTTGGTTCGGGCGAACTGGTTGGTTCACACAACGCCCGAACTGCATCAGCCGTTGACCGAAGCGGCCAAAGCCAAGCGGAATCGGGAACCCAAGGACCGTCACTATTTGCGTGTCGAACGCCAGACGCTGATCCGGTTGCCGCATAGCGGCGCCGTTGTGTTTGGGATCAAAACGGTCGTGACTGCGACCGAAGATCTGACGATGGAACAACGGGTGGGTCTTCTGAAAGCGATGGAGGAGACGCCTGACACCATCGCCGACTACCATGGTGGCCGCGCCTATCACGCTGCGGCCATCGCCGCGCTGAAGGCGCTGGTTTAGGCGCCTGCTGGCTCGCGCTGCCTTCTCAGTCGCAGAGCAGCAAGACTGTCATCATCAGAGCGCTCAGGCTGATGAGATAGCCAATACGCGCAATATCAGGCGTTTCCACAACAAGGGTCATCGTTGGATCGTAGTTGGCGATTAACCCGGTTGTTGGATCGCATTCCAAGGCTTGCCCGTCGGTCGTTCCGAGAAACGGGTAGTAGAACGGCGCATTGACCCCTCCTTGGAGAATCAGGTCGGTCGACGCCTCCAGCGCTTCCGCCGTCATGCAGGCGGGCAGATATTCCTGTTGGGCCCAGCGGCGTGCGATCAGGCCATCCTCCACCTCTTTGCCGTAGGCCATGACCTGAAGCCGGTCATAGGTGACCTCGCCTGACATCAGAGCGGCCCCCTACAACGCCGTCAGACAGATCGCGATTGTGACGGCGATGCGCCGGGCGCTGGCCCCGATCACGCTGAAAATCATGACTGTCGTTGCAAGCTCCATCACCGAAAGGCTGCGCCAAAGAAACTCGATGCGGTTGAAGATTTCGGCGGCCTCCCAAATCGGCCGGGAAAGCGATGTGTTCATAAAAATGTATGCCGTCTGCGCACCGCCCCAAAAAGCCAATAAGCCATAACGCCGGCGATACGCCAGTCCGATAGCGGCTGCGCCAATCAGGGCCAACGTCAGTCCAGCAGACAAATGAATGGCGAAGGCGTAGGCGGCTGGGATGCGCGAAAGATCATTGCTGGGCACGAACAGAAAAGCTTCGCTTGGCGACCAGAAGTCCCAAAACTCCGTCCGGATCATGTCGCCCATGGTCAATGCTGGCAGGGTGTAGGCGGTGGAAAGTGCGGCGGCCAGCCCGGCGGCCAATGCGGTGCGCTTGATGACCAACGGCCCACCCGCGCGCCACGCAGCGTGCAGGCAATAGGAGATGAGCAACGGGGCGAACAGCAACGTTGTAGCGAGATGGCTGAGGATCAGCCCGGAGACGGCGAACGCCAGCCAGATGACGGCGCGTGTGCTCGTGGTCAGACGATCCGTCGCCAAGAACGCCAGCGGCATAAAGATATAGGCGGCTTGTTCACCAATTGCGTTGCGGGTCATCGTGGCGGCGATGAAATGATAGGGTAGCGCCATGTATATGACGCCAGCCATAATCGCGGCGTTGTGGCTGGCGCGGCGGGCGATGTATGACTTCATCGCCAGGCCCGACAGGAAGGTCAACGCCATACTGGTCAACGCCATCGCCAGCTTTGGTCCGGTGATCAGTGCGAAAGGCGCGCCTAGGTAGAATGGCAAGGGCGCATAGAACCAGAAACCCGCTCCGCCCAATCCGCCGCGAAGGCCAGAAAGTCAACGAGGATAAGGGTTTCGCTGAAAAGCTCATTTGAAAAATCTGCAAGCCAGGCGACGTTATACTTCCCTGAATCGCCTGGGTTATGCCCGAGGTAAAGCGCTGGCGCATAAAGTGCGGCAAGCGTCAGCCATAGCGGCCAGGCGGCTGCAAGGCGGCTA